>NZ_JBEPSK010000001.1:0-496869 GCF_040548835.1 Mycetocola sp. 2940 | reverse complement strand
GGGAAATGAACGACCGGCCCCGCAAACGACTCGAGTTCGCGAAGCCGGCCGAAGTCATCGAACAGGTGCTGTTGCAATGACCGCTTGAAACCGCCCCGTCATACGGTGCTTTTGCGTCACCGGAACGGATGCCGTTACCGGCTTCGCCCGTTCCAGTGACGCAAACGCACGCTTTCGGCCGTCATACGCTGCTTTCGCGTCACCGGAACGGATGCCGTTACCGGCTTCGCCCGTTCCAGTGACGCAAAGCCCCGTTTTGGGCCGTCATACGGTGCTTTCGCGTCACCGGAACGGATGCCGTTCACGGCTGCGCCCGTTCCGGTGACGCAAACGCACGGTTTGAGCCGTCATACGGTGCTTTCGCGTCACCGGAACGGATGCCGTTCACGGCTGCGCCCGTTCCAGTGACGCAAAGCCCCGTTTTGGGCCGTCATACGGTGCTTTCGCGTCACCGGAACGGATGCCGTTACCGGCTGCGCCCCTTCCAGTGACGCAAACGCACGTTTTCGGCCGTCATACGGTGCTTTCGCGTCACCGGAACGGATGCCGGAGGTGGGCCGGTGCCGGTTTCCTGTCGCCCAGAGACCGCTGCATGCGTCGGCAGGAATACTGAGCCATCGAGGGTGTTGCATCCAGAGTGAGTGAATCCATCAAGATCGACATCTGGTCAGACATTGCATGCCCCTGGTGCTACATCGGCAAGCGCAAATTCGAGGCGGGAGCTGCCGCCTTCGCCGCGAACGCCGGCGACGACGCCCCCGAGGTGACCGTGGAGTACCACAGCTATGAACTCTCCCCAGATACCCCCGTCGACTTCGAAGGCAGCGCCGTCGACTTCCTGTCGGGGCACAAGGGCGTCCCGACAGGCCAGGCGACCCAGATGATCGACCGGGTCACCGGCATCGCCAATGCCGCCGGACTGGACTACGACTACGACGCCCTCCAGCACACCAACACGGTCAAGGCGCACCAGCTCCTGCACTACGCAAAAGCCCATGGCAAGCAGATCGAGGCGAAGGAGCGACTGCTCAAGGCCTACTTCGTCGAGGGCAGGCACGTCGGCCGGGTCGAAGACCTCGCTGACCTCGCCGCCGAGATCGGGCTCGACCGCGCCGACGTGATCCGCGCGCTCAACGAGGACGAGTATCTCGACGCCGTCCGTGCCGACCAGGCGCTCGGCCAGGAATACGGCATCCAGGGCGTGCCCTTCTTCGTCATCGACGGCAAGTACGGCGTCTCGGGCGCCCAGGAAGCCGCCAGCTTCACCCAGGTTCTCGACCAGGTCTGGGCCGAACGCAAAGCAGTCACAGCATGAGCGCCCCGACGTCACGACCGGCACTGACCCTGCTCGGTGTCACGGATGCCGTCACCTGCGAGGGCGACGCCTGCGCGATTCCGTCGCTCGCCGAGGTCACGGCGGCTGTGGAGAAGGCTTTTACTCGGGGTCGGTGATATCGGCGACGGTTGCGCCGAAGGCGTCGACGAGAGCGTCGACGTCGACGAAGGCGCTGTGGCCGTGGTCCCCGGCGCCGAGGGCGACCCGGTGGCCGATCACCGACTGATCCACCCAGACCGGCCAGGCCGTGGTGCTGCCGAGCGGGGTGATCGTGCCGCGACCGTAGCCGGTGGCCGCGAGGGCGGCATCCGCCGAGGGCATCGACAGCTTGTTCACACCGACGAGGGCGCGCAGTTTCGGCCAGGAGATCTTGCGGCCGCCAGGCACGAGCGCGAACAGGTAGTCGCCGTCGTGCCGCTTCACGACGAGTGTCTTCACGATCTCACGCGGCTCGATGCCGAGGAGGCCGGCTGCTTCCTCGAGGCTCGACGCGTGCGGCCGCTGCACCACCTCCACCGGGAGGCCTCGCGACCGGGCATCGGCCCGCATCCGCTCGATCACTGCACCGGATTCGGGTTCGGTCATGCTTGAGCCAGCTTTCTGGGAGAATTGAAGGACATGTCTGCCACCCCCACGATAAGCCCCACCCCGGCACTGACGATCGGTTCGCTCGAGCTCGACGTGCCGGTCGTCCTCGCGCCCATGGCCGGGATCACGAACACCGCGTTCCGCCGGCTCTGCCGCGAGTTCGGTGCCGGGCTCTACGTCAGTGAGATGATCACCTCCCGCGCGCTCGTCGAACGCAACAAAGAGACGATGCGGCTGATCAACCATCACGAGTCGGAGACCACGCGCAGCATCCAGCTCTACGGCGTCGACCCGAAGACCGTGTCGGAGGCAGTCACCATCCTCGTCGCCGAAGACCGCGCCGACCACATCGACCTCAATTTCGGATGCCCGGTACCCAAGGTCACCCGCAAGGGCGGCGGAAGCGCCCTGCCGTGGAAGCAGGACCTGTTCCGCGACATCGTCGAGGGCGCCGTGAAGGCGGCAGGCGACGTGCCGCTCACCATCAAGATGCGCAAGGGCATCGACGCCGACCATCTCACCTATCTTGAAGCGGGAAAGGCGGCCGAAGGCGCCGGCGTCGCCAGCATCGCACTGCACGCCCGCACCGCCTCCGAGTTCTACTCCGGCACGGCCGACTGGTCGGCCATCACAAAGCTCAAGGAGACGGTGACGAGCGTTCCCGTGCTCGGCAACGGCGACATCTGGTCGGGCGAAGACGCCCTCCGGATGATGGCCGAAACCGGCTGCGACGGCGTCGTGGTCGGGCGGGGCTGCCTCGGCCGGCCGTGGCTGTTCGGCGACCTCGCCGCGGCGTTCACCGGCAGCGACACCCGCTTCACACCCACGCTGGGCCAGGTCGCGACGACGTTCCGCCGGCATGCCGAGCTGCTCGCCGACTTCTTCGAGAGCGAAGAACGCGGATGCCGCGACATCCGCAAGCATGTCGCCTGGTACTTCAAGGGATACCCGGTCGGCGGAGACCTGCGAGCCCAGCTTGCCACTGTGCAGTCGCTCGACCAGCTGGACGACCTGCTCGCGACCCTGGACTGGACGCTGCCATACCCGGGCGCGGACGCCGAAGGCCAGCGTGGCCGGGCCGGGTCGCCCAAGCGCACCGTGCTTCCCGACGGCTGGCTCAACTCCCGGACCCTCGGCGCTGTCGAGCGCGGAACGCTGACCGAGACCGAGGCGGACACCAGTGGTGGGTAGCGGCGAATACTCGGAGCACGACAACGAGCGTGCCGTGCCCGAAATCCACTCGTCCCGACGCACCAATTTCGCCCGCGACCGGGCGCGACTGCTGCACTCCAGCGCGCTCAGGCGCCTGGCGGCGAAGACGCAGGTGCTCAGTCCGGCGGCGGGGCTCGACTTCGCCCGCAACCGGCTCACCCACTCGCTCGAAGTCGCCCAAGTTGGCCGTGAACTGGCCACAAGCCTCGGCCTCGAACCCGACATCGTCGACACCGCCTGCCTCGCGCACGACCTCGGCCACCCGCCGTTCGGGCACAACGGCGAACGGGCGCTCAACGACTGGGCGGCGGACATCGGCGGGTTCGAAGGGAACGCGCAGACGCTCCGGATCCTCACCCGCCTCGAGCCGAAGGTGTTCGGCCCCGACGGGCGTTCCCACGGGCTGAACCTGACCCGCGCGAGCCTCGATGCGAGCTGCAAGTACCCCTGGCCCGCTGCGCTGGCCGTGCATGACCCGGGCGGGCGGGCGAAGTTCGGCTTCTTCAACGAAGACACCGACGCGTTCGACTGGCTCCGGGCCGGCGCCCCGGACCGCCAGCGGTGCATCGAAGCCGAGGTGATGGACCTCTCCGACGACATCGCCTACTCGGTGCACGACTTCGAGGACGCCATCGTGAACGAGTACATCGACCCCGCCTTCCTCAGCGCCCGGGCAGGCCACGACTCCCTGATCCGAGCCGTCCAGGCGTGGGCGGGGGAGAGTTTCACGACCGATGACATGGCTGCGGCGTTCGACCGGCTCGCCGGGTACGACGTCTGGATGACGAGCTGGGATGCCTCTCGGCACGACCTGGCCAAGCTGAAGAACTTCACCAGCCAGATGATCGGGCATTTCTCGCAGTCGGCGACGCAGGCGACCCGTGAGGCGTTCCCGCAGTCCAGCCTCATCCGGTTCGGCGCCAGCGTGATCGTGCCGCACGAAGTCCAGGCCGAGATCGCCGTGCTCAAGGGTGTCGTCGCCGCGTTCGTCATGGCCAGTGACGCGCGCCAGCCGATCTACCGGCAGCAACGTGACATCCTCACCGACCTCGCCGAAGGACTGTTCCAGGCCGGGCCGGAGTCCCTCGACCGCGGCTTCGCCGACGACTGGGCCGAGGCCGCCGATGACGCCTCCCGCAAGCGGGTCGTCGTCGACCAGGTTGCGAGCCTCACCGACCAGTCGGCCCTCGCCTGGCACGAGCGCCTCGCCCTGACGGCTTAGCCACAACCGCACGCAGGCCCTCCCTGTGGGGAGGCCGTCCGGATGGCGATCCTCGGTAGGATGGGATGATGGCCGGCCGCATTCGCTCAAGCGACATAGACGAGGTCAAGTCACGCACGAATATCGCCGACATCGTCGGTGATTTCGTCAGCCTCAAGTCCGCAGGCGTCGGCTCGCTCAAGGGCCTCTGCCCGTTCCACGACGAGCGCAGCCCCAGCTTTCACGTGCGCCCCCAACTCGGGTTCTACCACTGCTTCGGGTGCGGCGAATCCGGCGACGTCATCTCGTTCCTGCAGAAGATGGACCACGTCACCTTCGCGGATGCCGTCGAGCGGCTGGCGGCGCGGGTCGGCTTCCAGCTCACCTACGAAGACGGCGACAATGCGCCCGACCACAGCAACCGTGCCCGGCTTCTCGCCGCGAACGCGGCTGCCGAGACGTTCTTCCGTGAGCAGCTCGCCACCCCCGGAGCAGACCCGGGGCGGCGTTTCCTCGGTGAGCGCGGTTTCGACCACCTCGCCGCGGAACGCTTCGGCGTGGGGTTCGCGCCGAAGAGCTGGGATTCGCTCACCGGCTTCTTGCGCGGCAAGGGATTCAGCGTCGAGGAGATCACGGCGTCAGGGCTCGTCTCGCAGGGCGACCGCGGCGTCTACGACCGGTTCCGTGGGCGACTGATCTGGCCGATCCGCGACGTGACCGGCCAGACGGTGGGGTTCGGTGCCCGCAAGCTGCTCGACGACGACAAGGGCCCGAAGTACCTCAACACCCCCGAAACCGCCGTCTATCACAAGGCGCAGGTGCTCTATGGGCTCGACCTCGCCAAACGCGACGTCTCCCGCAGCGGCCGCGTCGTGGTCGTGGAGGGCTACACCGACGTGATGGCGTGCCACCTCGCCGGGGTCACCACCGCGGTCGCCACCTGCGGAACCTCGTTCGGCGTCGACCACATCAAAACCCTTCGCCGGGTGATGGGCGACGACAGCGGCAAGGGTGAGGTCATCTTCACCTTCGACCCGGATGCCGCCGGTCAGAAGGCCGCCATGCGCGCATTCGCCGAAGAGCAGCGCTTCTCGGCCCAGACCTACGTGGCCGTCGCGCCCGACGGCCTCGACCCGTGCGACCTTCGGCTCAACCGCGGAGACGACGCGGTCCGGCGGCTCATCGACGCCAAGGAACCGATGTTCGAGTTCGTCATCCGGCAGACCCTCGCCGCCTATGACCTCGAAACGGTGGAGGGCCGGGTCGGAGCGCTGACGGCATCCGCCCCGATCATCGCCGACATCCGTGACCCGTCGCTCCGCCCTGGCTACACGCGGGTGCTCTCGCGGCACCTCGGTGTCGACCTCGCCGAAGTCCAGGCGGCGATCAGCCGCGCAGGAAAGACCGGCAGCCGGGCCCCGGCGTCAAAGAACGCGACCGGAACGACCCCGGGTGACGTGCCGGCAGAACGCCCGGCGTCGCTGCGGGACCTGCCAGGAGATCCGGCCACCCGGCTCGAGCGCGATGCCCTGATGGCGATCCTGCAGCATCCCGAACTCGCCGGTCGTGAGCTTGTGCAACGGGCGGTCCTGACCGGGTTCGTCAATCCCACCCTCGCCGTCATCCGGGACGCCATCGCCGCGACGCTCGACAGCTTCGGCGCTCCGGGCTGGTTCGACCGGGTCACCGAGACCGTGCCGACGCCGATGACCAGCCTCGTGCAACAGCTCGCCGTCGCCCCGATCCCCGAACGGTCCGAGAACGACATGACCGCCTACGTGCGCGAGATCACGGTCGCCCTCATCGACCGGGACCTGCTGCGCCAGTCGCACGACATGCTCGGGCGTCTGCAGAGGATCGACCCGAAGGAACGTGAGAGTTACCGGGCGCTCCAGCGGGAGCTCATGGCGCTCGAGGTGGAACGCCGCAGGCTCCGCGAGCGCTGACCGGCCCCGACTGGCCGGCCCCGACGTGACCGGCACAGAAAGCACTGTGCCCCGTTTAGGGCAGGATGGTGCCATGACTGCAACCGAAGCCCCTGGGCAAGCTGTGCGGGTGGACGACCTCGCGGTCGAGTACCCGGGGCGACGCCTTGCTGCGCCGCACCGGGCCCTCGACGGAGTCGACCTGGGAGTCGGCGCCGACGAAGTGGTGGGCATCGTGGGCGAGACCGGCTCCGGCAAGTCCACCCTCGCCCGGGTGCTGGCCGGCGACCTCGTCAGCCCCAAGGGCGGCGACCCCGCCCCGGTAATCATCGGAGGCGACGCGACGGTCCTCGGCCACCGGTTGCGCGGCATCCGTCGCCGTGAACTGACCCGGCTGACGTTCCACGTGGCCTACCTGCCGCAGGATGCCGCCTCGCGGCTCACACCGGAGCTGACCGCCGCAGACCTCATCGGCGAACCGATCCTGCAGCGCGACCGCCACTTCAACCGCAGGGCGCTCGGCCTCCGGGTCGCGACGATGCTCGACGCTGTGCAATTGCCGCTTGCCGTGCTCGACAAGTTTCCGTTCGAGCTCTCCAGCGGCCAACGCCAGAGGGTGGCCGTCGCGCGCTCGCTCGTCCTGGGCCCGAAGCTCTGGGTGGCTGACGAGCCCACCGCGGGGATCGACGTCACGGTCCGGGGTGCCATCAGTACGCTCATCGCCGGCCTCCGCGAGGACGGCGACTTCTCGGCCGTGCTCATCAGCCACGACCTTCCGCTGTTGCGTCGGACCACCTGCCGGGTCGCAGCGCTGAACGGCGGCCGGATCGTCGGGCTCGGGCCGATCGACGAGTTGCTCGCCCAGGGTTCGCATCCGTTCCTCGTCGGTCTGGCCGAAGCGGATTCGCAGGCGTCATCCGATGCCCACTGACTCCGATCTCCGCGTCGATTTGGTGTCTGCGATTCCTTTGGTAAAGTAAATGCGCACGACATAATCCTCGATAGCTCAATTGGCAGAGCAATCGGCTGTTAACCGGTAGGTTCTTGGTTCGAGTCCAAGTCGAGGAGCTGAGAAGACCACAAGGGCTCCACCCCTGTGGTCTTTTCTTTTTTGCCCTGCGGGCGGTGCCGGGGGGCGCCGGATTCAGTCGTCGAGGTTGTCCACGCCGGGCATCCAGTTGACGCCGGGAACGCCCCACCCCATTTTGCGGGTGATTTTCGCGACGACCTTTCGCTCGTGGCGGGTGAGCCGGTCGACGTACAGGTAACCGTCGAGGTGGTCATATTCGTGCTGGAGAATACGTGCGCGCCAGCCGTCGACGCGGAGCTCGACCGGTTGCTGCTCCAGGTCGACTCCAGTCACGATCGCTTCGTCAGCGCGACGGAGCGGGAATCGTTCGCCGGGGAACGACAGGCACCCTTCCGACTCGAGTTCCTCGTCGGGATCACCGGCGGGGGGCGGGCTGATCCACATCTCAGGGTTGATCACGACGCCACGCCAGGGCCCGTGCTCGTCGGTGTCATAGCCGTACACGAAGAGCCGAAGCGGCACGCCCACCTGCGGGGCGGCGAGACCGACGCCAGGGGCGGCATCCATGGTCTCGAACATGTCGGAGACCAGTTGCCGGAGCGTGTCGTCGAAGTCGGTCACGGGCTCGGCGGGGGAGTGCAGCACCGGGTCGCCCGTGATGCGAATGGGGAGAATGGCCATTCGTTGAGCCTAACCAAGACAGGCCCGTTGTAGGCTCGCCTCGTGATCTTTGCGAGTAACGACTTCAACGACCTGACGGCGGAGTTCGTTCGCAATCCCACCCAACTCATCGGCATCCCGTTGGCCATCGTCGGCGCCGTTTTTCTGTCGCTCGGTGCCCAGTTCCAACACCGCGGCGTGACGAAGGTCGAAGCGAGCAGCGGCGTCGACGCACGCAGCGGACTCAACGTGGGCCAGCTGAAGCTCCTCCTGGCCCGTCCGTCCTGGGTTCTCGGGAGCCTGATGCTCGGCTTCGCCATCGCGTTCCAGCTGACGGCGCTGGTCTGGTCGCCGCTGATCATCGTTCAGCCGCTCGGCGCCATCGCGCTCGTCATCACGGCAGTGCTCAACGCGCGCATCCACAAAGTGAAGCTCAACCGCCCCTCGGTGATCGCGATCACCGCCTGTGTCGGCGGTGTCGGCCTCTTCGTCACGATCGCCGCACTCGTCGCCGGTGAGAAAGCCGTGACCGACCAGGACCTGTTGACGATTCTCATCATGCTCGCCTTCGTGCTCGTCCTCTTCGGGCTCGGGTTCGTGTTCTTCCGCAAACGGTCGAAAGCGCTCTTCTTCATCCTCGCTGCCGGCATCATCTACGGTTTCGTGGCAACGCTCGCCAAGGTGGTCATCAACAGGATCATGAACGAGAACTTCGACTGGCTCACCATGCTGTGTGTAATCGCGCTTCTCGCCGCCACCGGGATCGGCGCATACTTCGTGCAGACCGCCTATTCGTCGGGCCCACCCGACCTCGTCATCGCCGGTCTCACGGTCGTCGATCCGATGGTGGCTGTGGCGATCGGCATCGTCGTCCTCGACGAAGCCAGTGGCGCGCCGCTCTGGGCGGTCATCGGGTTCGGTGTCGCCGGTGCCCTGGCGGTGTGGGGTGTCTTCCAGCTCGCGCGGCACCATCCGCAAGTACAGCCGTAGTCCCTCGACCGTCAGCCTCTCCGGGCTGCCTCGGCGGCGCGTTCCGCCAGCCATGCCCGGGTCTGGGCGTCCGTCGTGAGCGAGACCGCCTTCTCGTAGGCGGTCTCCGCCTCGGCGAAGCGGGATGCCGCGGCCAGCAGGTGGGCCCGCGTCGCCCAGGCCGGCTGGAAGCGCTCCACCCCGGCGGTGCGAAGAGCGTCGAGCGCCGCGAGCCCCGCGTCTGGCCCGTCCGTCTCACCGATGACAGCGGCGAGCGCGACCTCTGCGCCGAAGGTGGGGGCGATGCGCAGCAGTGCTTCATGGAGGGTCCGAAGCGCCGACCAGTCGGTGATACCGGTCTTCGCCCGGGCGCAGTGCACGGACTGGATGGCCGCTTCCAGCTGAAACCGGCCGATGGCCCCCAGCCCGTGTGCCCGCAGGAGGTACCGTTCGCCGCGTTCGATCATCGCGGCATCCCAGAGCGACGGGTCCTGGTCGTCGAGGGCCACCCATTCGCCACCACGCCCGACCCGCGCCGGGGAACGGGAGAGTGACAGGAGCAGTAGTGCGGCGAGTCCGAGGGTCTCCGGTTCGTCGGGGAGCAACTCGGCCAGCAGCTCGGCGAGGTACAGTGCCTCGGCCGTGAGCGACTCACGGACCGACGTCCCCGAGATGCCGTGCCAGTCGATGGCGTAGGCGCCGTAGACCGCTTCGAGCACCGCGCTGAGGCGGGCAGGCATCTCGGAGCGCTCGGGCACGCGAAACGGGATGCGGGCGTCGCGGATGCGTCGCTTTGCCCGGACGAGGCGCTGCGCCATCGACGGGCCCGGAATGGCGTAGGCCGCGGCGATCCGGCCCGCGTCGAGGCCGAGCACCGTCTGCAGCATGAGCGGAGTGCGAACGGCCGGGTCGATCGCCGGGTGGGCGCAGGTGAAGAGCAGAGCGAGCCGCTTGTCCGGGATGGCGTCGAAGTCCGTCTCGTCGGCGTCGACGCGTGCGATGTCGTCGTTGTCGAGAGGCACGGACGTGCGTTCAGCCGCCGAGCGAAAGCGATCACGGAGCCTGTTGCGAGCCACCGTGAAGATCCAGCCCTCCGGATTCGCGGGAACCCCCGAATTCGGCCAGGCCGCGAGGGCCTGCACGAAGGCATCCGAGATTGCGTCCTCAGCGGCGCTGAGGTCGCCAGTCCGTGCGGCGAGGAGGCTGAGCAGACGCCCGTGGTCCTCACGGGCGATCCGCTCCACCGCACGACGAGCGGTCAGGTCGTGCTCTGCCATCGTCCATCCGCGAAGAACAACGCCGATGGGCGAATCTCGATCACCCCGTATTGGGCTGCCGGGCATTTCTCGGCCCAGGCCAGGGCTGCGTCCAGGTCGGGCAGCTCGAGAACGAACACGCCGTTGAGTTTCTCCTTGGTGTCGGCGAACGGCCCGTCCTGGATCTGCAGGCTGCCGTTCCGCAGCGTCAGGGTCGTCGACACAGCCACCGGCTGCAGAATGTCGACCGAGACCAGCACGCCTGCCGCTTCGAGCGACTTCGCGTACTCGTCGAATGCCGCGCGCGCCGGCTCCATGTCTTCCTCGGTGATGCCCACGTCAGACGGCTCGGGGTTGTTCAGCAGAAGTGCGTAGCGCATGGGAGTTCCTTTCTGATTCGTCAGGTTAACGGCGGCCGATGTGGGCCGCTACCCTGATGACGATCGGCGGGTCGTCGAATCGACACGATGCTGTGCTCACCCCGAAAAGGGGCACCGGCATTTCCGGCACGCGAGCGGGGGTCCTGCCGGACGGGCAGCCCGCCGGTTAGAATGTACCGACCGATCCCGGGAGGCCATCAGCCAAGGGATGTGGCCGGTGGCTCGAGTACCGGCCGATGACGGAGGAAAATCCCCACCTTGCCTGACGCACTGAATCCGACCGGCACCGGTTCGACGATCACCCCACCCGACGGCAAGCGACCGATGCGCATCATCATCGGTGCTGACACTTTCTCGCCCGACGTGAACGGGGCAGCGCGTTTTGCTGAGCGTCTCGCTGCGGGCATGGTCGGGCGCGGGCATGAGGTCCACGTCGTCGCCCCGGCGGCGTCGCGCAAGCGCGGCACCTGGACCGAAACCCACGAGGGCCAGCAGATGACCGTCCACCGCCTCAAGAGCTGGCGCTGGTACCCGCATGACTGGCTGCGTTTCGCCCTGCCGTGGAGCATCAACCGCAACGCTGCCCGCATCATCGACGCGGTGAAGCCCGATGTCATCCACTCGCAGTCGTACCTCATCGTGGGCCGCGGCCTGTCGAACGAGGCGACGAAACGGGGCATCCGGATCATCGCCACCAACCACCTCATGCCCGAGAACGCACTCGAGTTCACCCTCCTCCCGGAGCAGTTCCGGGAACATCTCGTGCGCTGGGCGTGGAAGCTCGCGCGTGGCAACCTCAGCCTGGCCGAGGCCGTCACCACGCCCACCCGCCGCGCCGCAGACTTCCTGGAGAAGTACACCGGCCTGACCGGTGTGCACGCGATTTCCTGTGGAATCGACTCCCACATGTACACCCCGAATTTCGAGCCGCGCACCGAGAACCGGATCCTCTTTGTGGGCCGCGTCACCGGTGAGAAGCAGATCGACGTGTTGATCAGGGCGTTCGCGACGCTCGACCCGTCACTCGACGCAAAGCTCGAGATCGTGGGGGGAGGCGACCAGAAACGCAACCTCGAGAACCTCGCCGCACAACTCGGTCTCGGCGACCGGGTCACTTTCACCGGGTACGTCAGCGACGAGGAACTCCGGTCGACCTACACCCGCGCCACGGTGCTCGCCATGCCGTCGATCGCCGAACTCCAGAGCATTGTGACGATGGAGGCGATGGCATCCGCCCTTCCCGTCGTCGCCGCGAACGCGATGGCGCTCCCGCACCTCGTGCACAACAACGAGAACGGCTACCTCTTCGAGCCCGGAAATGTCGCTGAGTTGGCAGCCCGATTGACGGATGTTCTCACCGCCTCGCCGGAGAAGATCCTGGCGATGAAGAGAGAATCGCTTCGGATGATCAAGGCGCACGACATCCAACGCACGTTGTCGACGTTTGAGAGCATGTATCGTGGAGAATCGGTGACGGATCCCGTTACGGAGTCGATTCCCATCCAGGTGTCTGACGAATAGGCACCGCTCGGGGCGGTAGCTCAGCTGGTTAGAGCAGCGGACTCATAATCCGTCGGTCACGGGTTCAAGTCCCGTCCGCCCTACGCTAAACATCGGTTGACCAGGGTTTCTTGTCCAAGCAAAAGGACAGAGACTTGATGCACTTAACGTTTATTCAACGAATATTCAAAATCGCAGGCCAGCAGGAGCGCCCTTCGAACGTCGTGCACGACCCGGTTCGACTCGTCTGGGATGCCCTCGGCTACCTACAGGTTATGAACACCGAACGTCTCTCCGGGCTCGGTCTTGAGCCCGTGATAACCACAAGCGAGCTCGCCGACTACCTGGGTGTGCAGGTCCAGGCGATTTACGATCTGCGCAACGATGGACGCGGCCCAACCGGCATACGGGTCGGACGGGAGATCCGCTACCGGGTCTCAGCCGCCCGACAGGACAACGCTGATGGCGGGCCGACCGCGTCTGCCGGTCAGCACGTTCGGCGCGATCAAGACCGCGCAAGTCGGTCCAGGACGTTTTCGCGCCTAGACCCGCTTCCGGGACTGGGACGGTCAAACCCGACAAGTGACCGCCACCGCGTCGAGTCGCGGCGCGGCGGCATCCGCGCTCAAAGTGGACCTTGCGCAGCGAATACACACCGGTGACACGACTGACTCGCTCAGCGCGGGCTCGCCGTTCTCGTTGCTGGCCGAGGCGTGGCTCGAGGACCTCTATCTCGACGTCGACCGTGCCGACAGCACAAAGGACAATTACGAGCGAGTGCTGCGCGGTATGGTCCTGCCGTCTCTCGAGAACTTCACGATTCGGGAAGTGACCGTGGGGCGCATTGAGCGCTTTTTGAAAGTACAACGGAAGCGGTCGTATGCGAGAGCGAAACACTCCCGCACGATCCTCAGCATGGTGTTGGGCTTCGCCGTGCGGAGAGAACTCATCGCACGCAATCCCGTGAAAGAGACCTCCCGAATGAGGAAGCCTAAACACATCCCGAAAGCCCTTACCCCCGAACAGATCGCGGCAATCCGGGCGGCGGCGCGCGCTTGGCACAACGAGGAAGGCCGAATGGGGCCCAAGCCAGATGGCCAGATTCGCGACATCATTGAGGTGATGCTCGGCACAGCGACGCGCATCGGGGAAACGCTGGCCCTACGGAAATGCGACGTAGACATGACCGCCGACCCGCCACGAGTAAACGTGAGCGGGACGGTCATCGTACGAAAAGGCGGCGGTGTCTACCGTCAGGAGCATCCGAAGACGCACGAATCGAACCGAATCGTTCCTGTTCCGACATTCGCGGCCGAGGTTATCCGGCATCGACTGGCGCTCACCTCGGGCGAGGAGGCCGAACATCTGCTGTTCTCACGGAATGGGACGCCGCTCCGGCCTCACAACGTCCGCCGTACATTCCGCGAGACCCTCAAGATGGCGGGTCTAGAGGGAATGGAGATCACCCCGCACGCCTTCCGGCGTACTGGGGCGACGCTGCTCGCCAACGAGCTCGGCCTGCAGGCTGCGGCGGACATTCTCGGGCATACCTCGACGTCGACGACAAAGGCGCACTACGCCGAGCCTGACCGAACGGTCAAGCGAGAGCCGGCGACCGTACTGCAAAGGCTGGCTCCGCCTTCGTGACGCAGCGAGCGGGTGAATCCGGCGACCGCCGCGCTCCTCGACCGAGCATTCGCGAAGGATGAAGAGTGAACGCGGTGCTTCCACGGTGGCAGCACCGGCAATCCTGGGTTTTGCCGCGTCTCAGGGGCTCAGCGACCCGACCGCAGCTGCTTCCTCACCGGCTGTTCGCGATGGATGTCGACTTAGGGCGGTGCCGCCACGGTGGCGGCACCGTAACTTCTGGAGTTTTTGCCGCCAGCATTCAATCTCTGTTTCCGGTCGCGGCTACCCACGTGGACCAGGAGTTGGTGAGCATCGACCACGGATCACGTTGGTGCCACGGTGACACCACCGTCTCTTCTGGAAGTCGCGGATTGTGCACGCGCATCATGCGGCAGTTGCCGAGACCCTTGCATTCATGGAGCGCGAGATCGCGGCGACGCGGACGGGAACCACGGCGCACGACGGGGCCGTTGCGCAAGTCGATGTCACCGGGCTGATCGCCACAGCGTTCGACCATTTCGATAGCCGGGCCGGCGACCCGCACCTGCATACGCGCGCGTTGGGAATGATCGTCTACAGCTTCCGCCGTTTTCACGGACATCCGTTGGCCGACGCGGACCGTATGGGGCATGCTTCAGCCATTTCACCAGCCACGACTCCGCTTCGCCAGCGGGCTCTCTGACCTGCTTGCAAGGCGTCAGTGTTCCCCGACGCTCAGTACATCGGTGTGGCGTGCCCGACAGATGAGGTCCGGCTGAGCAGGTCGACATCGTGGACGATAACCGTCGGACCCGCGAGATTAAGGAGGACATCGTGGACGGTAGCTCCTACCGACCCCGGATGCTGGGTGGTTCGGCGGGACCGGCCAATCACCAGGAGTGCGGCCGACATCGAACTATCGACGAGCGCCTCCGCTGGCGTTCGGTCCACCGTTCGGCGGCGAATCACTAGAGACGGATAGACACGCCGAACCATGACTTCCGCGGCCTCCGACACGGTGTCCCACTGGGTGGCAGAACTTCTCCGGTCGGCCTCAACCGTCCCTGCCTGCCGACCGTGGAGGAGAACGAGCTCCTGACCGGAACGGTCTGCTTCCCGTGCGGCGAACTGGATGATTTGTTCGTCCTGGTGGGCACTTCCCACGCCGACCACGACCCCGCTACGGCGCTGGCTGGCAGAGTTTGGAATGAACACGACGGGACTGGAAGCGAGTCTGGCAAGTTCAATGAACCGGGACCCGAAGACGCGTCCGTGGACGAACCCGGTTTTATGGGTCCCGATTACCAGCATGGCCCTCTGCTGCGACGCCCCGGCGAGTTGGTCCAAGGGGTCCCCTGCGAGCAACTCGGTTTTGACCGACACCTTCGGGTCGATGAGTCGAGCGAAGTCGAGTTCCGCCTCGAGGAATGCGAGACTGGATCGACTGGTGCCCGGACCGAGGGCCCTACGCGAAACAGTCTCTTCGTCCTCGCTGATGACATGCACGAGTACGACTTCTACTTCGGCCAGGGCGCCGCGGTGCATCGCCCACGTGATTGCTGCGCGGCTGGGCGCGGAGTCGTCAACCCCGACGATGATGGAACCAGGGGTGCGCAGGTTCAGCAGTCGGCTCATTTTTGAAGCATCACAGCACGTCTCGGTGATGGGCAGAGCAGAAGGTCCCCGATCGGTGGCCCTTTTCCGGAGCAGGGCGAAGGATCGCGCTAACGCGTACGCTGGGGCGAAGGCTGACTTGTTTGGGTCAGCATCTTCGTTGCATGACGATCCGAAGCGACCCCACGATGCCCGAAGTCTCGCCCAGCTCGAAGCCGTACCGCCACGGTGCCTCGCCGGTGCCAACTCGTGAGGGATCGGCGGTGGGCGGCGCATCGACCCCGCGACTCGAGGCGCTGCTGCGAGCAAATCACGCTGTCGTCGAGCAGCTGGAACTCCCGGTGGTGTTGGAACGAATAGTCGAGGCGGCCGTCGAACTCGTGGGCGCTGATTATGGTGCACTTGGGGTCATCGACGCGCACGGCGGCATCGACCAGTTCATCCATGTCGGAATGAATCCTGACGATGTCGCGAAGATCGGGCGCTTCCCGGAAGGGCATGGTCTTCTGGGAGCGCTCATCGATGATCCACGTCCGATTCGCCTTCATCGAGTGAGCGACGATCCGCGATCGTCAGGTGTTCCGACGGGACATCCGCCGATGGGGGGATTTCTCGGAGTACCAATCCGGGTTCGCGACCAGGTCTACGGAAACCTGTATCTCAGCAATACCCGTGACGGAGGTTTCACCGACGAAGACGACCGACTCATCACCGCCCTCGCCGCTACCGCCGGCGTCGCGATCGAGAACGCGCGATTGTTCGCTGAGACGCAGCGGCGGCAGGCATGGTCGGCAGCTTCTGCCGAAATCACTTCCACGCTTCTCTCGGGAGCCCAGAACGATTCGATCGTGTTGCTCATCGAGCGTGTACTCGAGCTGTCCACCGCCGATCTGGTTTGTTTGCTCGTTCCCTCTGGCCAGCCGGGGAAGCTGATCGTCGAAGTCGCCGCCGGACCCGGCGGCGCCGACCTTCAGGGGGTTTTCGTTCTGCTCAGTGATTCGATCGCCATCAGGGTCATAGAGGGTCGCCAGCCCGAACTCCTGGCAGACAGCGGTATCACCTTGCCAAACGGTGTTCGGCTGGGTCCGGCCTTGGCTGTCCCACTTATCGCGGCTGGCCGCGCTGAAGGGGTGCTGATTGTAGCCCGAGCAGAGCCCGGGATGCGGTTCACAACCGCCGACCTGGAGATGGCTGCAGACTTCGCAGGACAGGCGAGTCTTGCGATTCAGTTGGCCAAGGCGCGGTCCGACCGTCAACGGCTCCTTCTGCTGGAAGAGAGAGGCCGCATTGCACGAGACCTTCACGATCACGTCATCCAACAGATCTTCGGCACCGGACTCGATCTCCACAGCATTGCGGGAAGCCTTTCAGATGTCCCGGCCGCAGCACGCATCCATGAGGCGGTTGCGCGGCTCGATTCCAGCATCTCCCAGATCAGAACGGTGATCTTCGCTTTGTCCGAACCAACGGGTCAGGCCGTTGAAGGGGTGCGGCACACCATCATCGACCTGGCTAACGAACTCGCGCCAAGCCTTGCTTCAATTCCGCAGGTGAGCTTCTCTGGCCCCGTCGATCTCCTAATCACCGGTGACCTGGCTCGCGACGTCATCGCCGTAATTCGCGAAAGTCTCACGAACGCCGCGAAGCACGCGTCCGCCAGGCAGATATCGGTGTCGGTCGGAGCGGCAGATGGATGTGTCGTCCTCGACGTTATCGACGACGGAAAAGGGATCGACGCGGCTGCTCGCCGCAGCGGACTCGCCAACATGACACACCGCGCCGAAATCCGCGGCGGCACTCTCGAGCTGAATCCGGATCAGCACGTCGGCCAGCCAATTCGAGGAACCCATGTGCGCTGGAGCGTCCCGTACTCGCTTACGGAGAACTGAGATGGAAAACAGCCCGATCCGAGTGTTCCTCGTCGACGACCATGAGCTCGTGCGCAAAGGAATCGCGGGACTACTCCTGTCAGAACCCGACATTGACATCGTCGGAGAAGGAGCGACCGTGTCGCAGGGGTGGGCGCGCATCGCCGCGACACACCCGGACGTCGTTCTGCTGGACGTAAGACTCCCCGACGGCAGCGGAATCGACCTGTGCCGGGACATCCGATCGCGCTACCCCGAGATCAAGTGCCTAATCCTCACCGCCTACGACGACGATGACGCTCTGAGAGCCGCAGTTCTGGCTGGGGCATCTGGCTACGTAATAAAGGACATCCGCGCGACCGGGCTCGTCGATGTTGTCAGACGAGTAGCCGCGGGAAATCAACTCCTCGATCCCCGGCTGACAAAGAAGGTCGTTCAGAGGCTCGCAGCTCCAGCCCAGATCGACCCTCGGCTGAACTCTCTCACGCCGCGAGAGCACCAGATGCTCGCGCTCATCGCCGAAGGCCTGACCAATCGCGAGATCGGTGTCCGCATGTCATTGGCCGAAAAGACGGTGAAAAACTATGTCTCTATGATTCTCGGCAAATTGGGACTCCATCGGCGTACGCATGCAGCGATCCTTCACCTCAGTTCGCGCGAAGGCCCTGCGTCAGACGGGGCCGACTAGGACTCGCTCTTGGCCTACATGCGCCGACTAACCTCAAGGCTCTACTTGGTTGCGTCGTAGCTCGTTCCAGGAACCGGCGCTCTCGACAGTGCTTCGGCCGGTGAAAACGGCTCCTTGCGCAGAACCCGTTCCACCAGCTTGACGACCTCGGTGAGAACAAAGATCAGCGCTGCGATCGCGACGGTGTATGACCATTCGCGGATTCCGATTGGCGCCGAATGGAACCACGGATGCATGAATGGCGCATACACGAACACCAGCTGCAAGACGATTAGGACGCTACAGGAGATGTAGATCGCTCGGTTCCCGACCAGCACGGCGGGGCGGAAGCTCGATGCTCGCAAGAATCGACAGTTGAAGAGGAAAGCGAGTTGCCCGAGGGTGAGCATCGTGACAGCGGTGGTCTGAGCTTCCGCGTTAGTGGAGCCGATGCTCGCCTCATAGAAGAACACTCCGATGGTTGCCGCGGTGATCAGTAGAGTGACCCACACGATGCGCCCGATGTAGCTGCGATCAAGGATGCCCCGGCCTGGTCGCGACGGTGGCCGTTGCATAATTCCCGGCTCGGCCGGCTCTGTCGCGAGGGCCAACGACAGGGTGATAGCGGTGATCAGGTTGACCCACAGGATCTGCGTGGCCTGGAGAGGAAGAGTAAATCCGATGAGCACTGCCAGCAGCAGGACGAGTGCCTGAGCAGAAGTGGTTGGCAGTAGGAAGAGGATCGATTTTTGCAGGTTGTCGCGGATCCGGCGGCCCTCTTCGACCGCGTGGCCGATGGTGGCGAAGTTGTCGTCGGTGAGGACAATGTCGGCTGCCTCCTTGGTCGTCTCAGTGCCTTTGATGCCCATTGCGACGCCAATGTCGGCGCGGCGGAGTGCAGGGGCGTCGTTGACTCCGTCGCCCGTCATCGCGACGATCTCGCCGCGCGCCTGCAACGCCGCAACGATTCGGAGTTTGTGTTCGGGGCTGGTTCGGGCATAGACGTTGACGTCGGGTGCTTCGATCTCCAGTTCCTGATCGGTCATGGCCTCGACAGCGTCCCCGGTGAGGACCCGCGAGTCTGCCATGGCGATACCCATTTCCCGGGCGATCGCAAGCGCGGTCCCGGGGTGGTCGCCGGTGATCATCTTCACGCGGATGCCGGCTGAATGCATCGCCGAAACGGCGGCGACTGCCTCAGCGCGGGGAGGATCGAGTATTCCGGCGACGCCGAGGAACAGCATCCCCGACTCGAATTCGCTACCTCGCAGTTCCTCCGCCTCGTCGCTTGCGTCGGAGCGAGCGGCAGCGAGGACACGCAGACCCTGGGCGCCAAGCTCGTTGATGACCCGCTCCCATTTCGCGCCGTCGATCGCGCGCACCGTCCCGTCGGTTCCGAGTTCATGACTGCATCGCTCAAGAACGACCCCGGGAGCGCCTTTCAGCAGAATGCGGGATTCGGCGCCATCCTTCTGATGTCTGGTTGCCATGTATTTGGTCTCAGCGGCGAACGGGATGACGGCGAGACGTTCGAAATGGCTGCCGTCGAACGCAGCTTTGGCGCCAAGCGTGCGGAGGGCACCTTCGGTCGGATCCCCGACGACCTGCCATTCGCCACCCGTGGAGCGAAGGTGGGCATCGTTGCACAGAGCGAACACCTCGACGATCGCATTGAGATCGGGACTGTGCGTTGCATCCTGACCGCTGAAACCCGTTATCGCCCCGGATGGTGCGTATCCCGTTCCCGCAACCAGATACCGGTCGACACCGGTGACAATGGTGCGAACGGTCATTTCGTTTCGGGTCAGGGTGCCGGTCTTGTCCGTGCAGATGGTTGTGACGGACCCGAGCGTTTCCACGGCGGTGAGTTTGCGGACTATCGCATGATGGGATGCCATCTGCCGCACCCCAAGCGCGAGAGTGATGGTGATCAGTGCGGGGAGACCCTCCGGTATGGCAGCGACCGCGAATCCGATGGCCGCCGGCAGGAGCTCTGTGAAATCGCGATCGTGGAAAAAGCGTCCGACAAGCAACATGAGGGCCGCAACGACAACGATCAAAAGTGAGATCCGTTTGCTGAACGAGTCCAGTTGCCGTGTCAGCGGTGTGGCAGTATTCTCCGTCCCGGTTACGAGAGCGTGGATGTGACCGATCTCCGTGTCGAGTCCGGTAGCGGTGATAACTGCGGTGCCGTCCCCGGCGGTGACGTGGGTGCCTGAGTAAGCCATGTTCCGGCGATCGCCGATTCCGCTACCGGCCGGCACGGGTGGAGTGCTTTTGTCCGAGGGAAGCGATTCACCGGTCAGCGCGGATTCGTCGATCCGAAGAACGCTCGCGTGGATGAGGCGCGCATCGGCGGGGATTCTGTCGCCGGGTTCGACTCGAACGATGTCCCCTGCGACCAGTTGGGCAGCATCTATGTTCGTCCATTTTCCGCCGCGCCTCGTTTTCGCACTCAAAGACAGCATGGCGCGGATCCCCACCAGTGCCTTCTGAGTGCGGCCGTCCTGGACGACCCCCACGAGCGCATTGATGAGGGTCACGGAGAGTATGACGATCGCGTCGATCCAGTCTCCGAAGAGGAAGGTGACTACAGCCGCGCCCAGAAGGACGTAGATGAGGATGTCGTTGAACTGCTTCACGAAGGTCACTATCGGGTGGGGAGCACGTTGACTCGGAAGGGCGTTCGGCCCGTGAACGCTGAGTCTTTCAGCCGCCTCTGTGATGCTCAGCCCGTCGGCATCCGCCGCCAGCACCCTCAGGACCTCGTCTGCTGTCAGCGCGTGGTGCTTGTGGGATGTCTCTCCCGACGCGCCGGTGGACGGCGCGCCGGGAGACAGGTATCGCTGCCCGATTAGACGAGCCACGGCAGGCGGCGGACGATCGGCAGCTGCTTCCACGGGGTACCGAACCCCCAGGTGTCGCCGCCGTGGAGCACCGCAATGACGATCAGGGACAGGGCGTAGATGATGTGGTAGTCGACGAGTGGGTTGGTTGATGCAGCATTTGCGATGAACGGCCACTCGGCGAGGTACATCATCACCATCAGGAAGCTACCCACCACGGCGCTGACACGCAGTCCGATGCCGAGCATCACAGCCACTCCGATACCGAGCATTGCGATTTGGAAGAGGATGTCGCTCGCGGGGCTGGCGATCGCGGTGAAGAAGCCCTTGAGGGGGCCAACCACACCGTCGCTCAGGAGGAAACCCTGACTGGGTGTTCCGCCGTTGACCCATGCACGCTCAGCGGGGGTCGAGAATCCCAGCCCGAAAGTCTTGTCCAGGAATGCCCACAGGAAGATGAACCCGGTCGCCAGCCTGAGCACGGCGAGTGTTCGTCTGCCGGTCCGGGTTGTCACTAGCTCGGTCTCAACCGGGACAGCCGGTGCCTCGGTGGATTTAGATGAGCGGCGCTCGTTGGTTTGCGTGGTCATGGGATGCCTCCAGATCGCGACGACCGGGGTTGGCCTCTCACCCATACTCGCCGGCGCCTATCGCAGCGACCAGAGCATTAGGTCCTCAAGTCGCTCCGGAAGGCGCTGGACTGTAATTGCAACGCTGGGCTGTAACTAAGGACCGATCGCGGAACGGCGCAGCCCGCACAGATTGGCTCGGCCGCTGATGGAGTCACCGGCACACCTGCCGCGTCAGCGGCTTGTGCGGAACCTAATGCCAGTAACTGTTCGAGGTTTGACCTGGAAGTAGTTCCACTTCTCCGAACCGGTCATGGTGGGGAGGGTGTCTACCGCCGACTCGTGGATCTGCACGTCATCGTTGAGCCGGCGCGCATCGCCCCGGATCACGACGCTGAAGCGCATGCCGCCCTCTGTCCCATCGATTTCCACCGCTACTCTTGGCCGCGCTGTCAGACTGACGATCTTTTTTCCCGGAGCGCTGCGGAAGAACAGCACCTCGGATTTGATGAGGTAGTTGATCGGGAAGATGTCCGCCCCGAGGTCGTCGGACACGGCAAGCCGCGCAACGCTGTTGGCCGCGAGCAGTCGCCAGCATTCGGCTTGGCCGAGCACTTCGGTGTCACCCGGCGCGGCCGGTACCTGCTCTTTGCGGAGGTATGGGTTCTCAGTCATGCTGTCCTCTGTTTGTGTCGTCGGGGGCTGTCACAGTCTGAGCGATCGGTGGCTCCAGATCGGGGTCTTTGGTCCCTTCTCGCTTCAGCGGGGCGGAAGTAACGCGGACCGCTAGCCTGACTACATGGGCGAATCCGCGTCCTGCTGACGGTTCGGCCAGCGGACACCTTCGCTCTGGCAGCGGCGGTCGGGCATAGAGCTATAGGGGATAGCTTGTGATTTGATTCGCGCACGTTTATTCAACGTTTATTCGCTCAAGATCGCTCTAGCTTGATCGAGAAGCCTCGATAGACTGAACGGACATCACACAGGAAATCCCTAGTCAAGTCCAGATTGCTCGAGGCGATCCAAGAAGATCCGGGGCGTGGGGGAGGGGCCGTCGGCTTCCGTCGGTTACGGGTTCAAGTCCCGTCCGCCCTACACTTGCGACCTGATCGGGATCTCACCGATGAACGAAAACGGGTCGACTCCGCCACGTGAAATGGCACACGATCCACCTCTATTCGCCTAGGGGCGGAACTCTTCAGTTCGGGTGAACTCGATGCTTTTAGCGTGTTCGAGGAGCAGTTGAACGCTTACTCGAAATTGTCGAGCAGCGACCAGAAGAAGTTACCGCGCATGTCCGAGAATCGAACCGGTCTTGGCTGTCCTGCTGGGCATCACCATGATCGGGTGATGACCGATCGAACGTGTGGTGATTCGATCGGAGAACTTTCCCGAACCAGTGAAAATGGAGGCCGACTATGGCTAAGGCAGACGGAACATTCCTCTTCATCGGCACGTACGCGAACGAGGCGAGCGCACGCGCCGATTACAACATCGCAAAAGAACTGCACGCAGTCGGCGCCGTCGGGAGCTACGACGCAGCCGTGATCACGAAAGACGACGACGGCAAGGTGCACGTCAACAAGGATGAGCAGTCCACTCGCCACGGAGGATGGGGCGGCGCGGCTGCGGGTGCCATCGTCGGGCTGCTGTTTCCTCCCTCGGTCCTCGGTACCGCGCTCGTCGGAGGCGCGATTGGCGCTGTGAGCGGCCACCTCTGGCGGGGACTTTCACGCTCAGACGTCAAGGAACTTGGCGATCTCATTGATTCGGGCGAGGCCGCTCTCCTTGTTGTGGGCGAGAGCACGCTCGAAGACGCGCTGAGGAAAGCCGGGCTGAAGGCAGAGAAGGAAATTGCCAAGCATCTCGACGTGAGTACAAGAGATATGGACGAGGCCGTGAGACAGGCGGCGGACGAAGTCAGCTGACGTTGTCTGCAGAGCGAGGCGCATCGCCGGCATCGGGAGCCATCGAGAGCTGGCGAACCTCCTCATCCCTGGCTCAGAGCGGAGTGGCGGTGCGGGGCAGGAGTCGAGCACCTACATCGCGGGACGATTTTCCTCGGTCTCAGGTGTCATCGTTGCGGAGGTTCCTCTCGTGGTTGACTGTCTGATTCGTCGATGTCTTCAAGCCCGTCGGGTCGGTCGAACCGAGAGTTAGCGAATCCGTGTAGCGATCGCGTCACGGCAAGCCCGAGCAGCACTCCCAGAGCAATGGCGATCATCGTCGCGATTGTCGTGACGATCGTTCGCGTTCCGTTCAAGTCACCGTCCAGCACGCTCGCGACGCCGATGAGCCCAAGCGCTCCAGGCACCAGCAGCCAGAACGCGGGCAAGAAGCTCACCAAGGCGGGAGGGCCAGAGCGCTGCCGCGAGATGGCCACAGCGACGGGCGTCATAACGGCGGCCCCTACGAGTGCCGACAGCACCCCGGCGAACAGGAGGTCTCCGAGTACCTGCGCCCCATATGCCACGTAGAGCACGACGATTATCCATCCGATCGATGCCGGTCGTGCGCACTGATAGATCGTGATGCCGAGACCGAACACTGCCACGGCGATCCATGGGGCGACCGGTCCGAGCGGGTTGTCTACTGCGGAATCGAGCGCCGGGATGCCGACCAGTGCGGATGCTGCGACGATGCCGGTCGCCAGCAACAGAAGGCGCATCGCCCCAGCTGCCGCGCGGGCAGCACCCGATATGAACTGGCCCGTCGCGAGTTCGATGACAGCAATGGTCAGCAGCCCTCCTGGAAGGAGAATGACGAGAGGGGCCACCAATGCGGGGAGAACACCAGGATCGACGGCGTGGGCGACGAAGAGCACGACCAGGGCTACGCTCAGCGACACCCCCACAATGACGAGTGCCTGGGAACTCGGCGAAAATTGCTCCGTGAACAGCAGCACCATTCCCACAGCGAGTCCGAGAAGCCCGGCCAGCAGTACTCCCGGCCATGATGCTCCCAGCAGCACGCCGAGCGCCGCGGAGAGGAATGCAGAGGCGACGATACGTTGCGGGCGGGAGAACGGCGACGGAAGGATGGCTACGCGGTCGATTTGTCGCCTCACCCATGCTGCGGCGCCAGGCCGGGTGCGGGCGACGCCGACGATCCGGTCGACCATGTCGACCTGGTAGAGGAGATACGACGAGTCGCCGGCCAACACCGCTCGCGTCTGCGCCACGGCGCTGTCGGCCGATGACACGAGGATCGAGGTGGGGAAGATGATCGCCTGGATCGTCGGTTTGCCGCTCGCGGCCGCCAGATCTTCCAGGGCATCGCGGACGATGCCGACGGGGTAGCCGCTGTCGATCATGGCTGTCCCGAGCGCTGCCATCGAGTCCAGTACTACCGGGGCGGGGATCGCGTCAGGACTCAGCGACGCGGGCTGGGTATGGGCTGGACTCGGGCTTCTGCGCATCACAAACCAGACGATGAACCCTCCCGCGATCAGCACGCCGATGGCAATGAGCAGGGTGGGGAGAGAAATGGAAGAGGTGGTGATGGCAGGGGGAACGGCCGGTACCGGGGTCTCCGTGGCTGTCGGCGTGGGCGAAGAGGTAGGGAGCGGCGTTGGACGTGGCGTCGCTGACTCGGTCGGCACGGGCACCGGAACCGCTGGACTCGTGGGGGTGGGCGTCACCGGTGCAGTGTTGGTCGGAGTGGCAGTAGGAGCCGGAGTGGCAGTGGGAGTGGGACTCGCGGTTTCCTCGGGCGTGTCCGGGGCGGTCGTGGCTGTGGTCACGTTCGCCCGTTGCAGCTGCGCGGCTGCGGCCAGGGAGGCGGCCACCCCCGTGGCCATGACCAGAATCAGGATGCCGACGACAATAGCGACGCCCACGCGAGGCAGCAGGTTCGTGGGCACCTTCGCTCCTCGCATTCGGTGTCGGCGATCGCGCCACCCTTTCGAAAGCGCCAGTCCGACGTGCTGACTAGTGGACGATTCTCATCTCGTGCGATGACTGGTTGAGTCGCCGCCCGCCTTCGGGAACCACAGTCACAATGTCCTCTATCCGCACCCCGAACCTCCCCGGCAGGTAGATCCCCGGTTCGATTGAGAAGCACATGCCTGGGTGGAGGATCTGCGTTTCGCCCTCAACCATGTACGGCGGTTCATGAGTTGTCAGCCCGATCCCGTGCCCCACACGGTGAATAAAGTAGTCGCCGAAGCCGGCTTCGGCAATCACGGCACGGGACGCGCGATCGATCTCCTGGCATTCGACTCCTGGCCGGACGGCCTCGAATCCTGCCTGCTGTGCCCGTCTGACGATGTCGTGAACCTCGCGTTCCTCGACGGTGGGCTCGCCGACGTGGACGGTCCGCGTTGTGTCAGATCCATACCCGTGTTTAAGCCCACCGAAGTCGAGTACCACCATGTCGCCGTCCTCAATGATCCGCGGCCCGATCTCGTGGTGGGGGTTGGCACCATTCGGCCCGGAACCGACCACAGTGAAGTCGACCTGGGAATGACCGAAACGGCGCAACAGGTCGGCCAGATCCGCCGCGACATCGGTCTCACTGCGCCCGGCAAACCGCACCTTGATGATCTCCTCGTAGGCCTGGTCTGCGGCCGCCCCGGCTGCGGCGAGCCGCGCGACCTCATCGTCATCCTTGATAGCCCGAAGCATTGGCAGAGCCTTCGTCATCGAGACGTACGACGACGAGGGCAGCCGGCCCTGCAAACCCAGGAGATGCATCGCCCAGGCCGAGTCGGACACGGCGTATCGCCCGGCAGCCGTTAGCAGCGTCGCACAAGCTTCGTACGGGTCGCTGCCGTCGACCCAGTCTGTGATGCGCACGATCGGCGCGCCCGCCGCTTCCTCGGCATCCGGCCTCTCGAGCCGCGGTACGATCATGGCAGGCTCCGCGTCGACCGGCACGACAAGCATGGTGATGCGCTCTGTGATGGCAACGGGCGCGTAGCCCGTCAGGTACAGCAGGTCCGGCCCGGGGGTGACAAGAATGCCATCGAGCCCGGCCGCCTCAGCGGAAAGGGCGGCTCGTCGCAGGCGCTCGCCGAAGTCGTCGGTGGTGAACGGAGCCGGCGCGGAGTTGCTGCGAGACGCAATCATGTCCGCATTGTCGTGCCCTCGACGACTGCCGGTCAACCCATCAGGATAACGTCACGGGCGACGCGCCCGCGGTGCGCGGGCTGTCTTTGGGGTCGCGCTCCGCCCCGTGGTTACTGCCTTCGCTCACCCGTCCTGTCGGCCGCGGCAGATCACCCTCATCGGGCGATGCCGGTGGACGACACGCTTGGGACGATCCTGAGTATGAGATCGGTACCTCAGTGGCCCGGTGAAAGTTGTCCGTGCTCGAGGTGGCGACGTCGGGGTTCAACCTGGAGGTGGGCACCATGGACAAGCCGTTGAGGTCGGATCTGCACGGTATCGCAGAGGTGCAGACATCGGTATCCCGACCGAGGAGGTCGTGATGAGCGCCTCAGGAGGGTCGGCTGGCCGCGCCCGCGCGTCGGGCCTGTCTGGCACCAAGACTCCCGCCGTCGCTTACATCTCGTGGGTCGCGCTCGCGCTCATGACCACAGCTTCCGTGGCGAGCCTGAGGCCCGCTCCCACGATGGCGGTGTACGGGCTCGCGGCGGTGTTCCTCTACCTCGTGCCCGCGATCGTGTTCCTGCTCCCGACCTCCCTGGTGTCGGCGGAGCTGGCATCCGGGTGGAAAGGTGGCGTCTACAACTGGGTAGCCACCGGTATCTCGAAACCTATGGGCTTCCTCGCCGTCTGGTGCCAATTCGCGATGACGATCTTCTACTATCCGACCCTTCTCGGGTTTGTGGCATCGACACTCGCCTACGTGATCAACCCTGAACTCGCGAGCAGCGGGGTGTGGACGGCGCTCGTGATCATGGTCTGCTACTGGTCCGGAGTGTTCATTTCGTCTCGAGGGACGAAAGGCGTTGCAGGCCTTGCCGGCGCCGGCCTGATCATCGGAACGCTGATCCCCGGCGCCCTGCTGGTAACACTCGGTGCCGTCTACCTCGGCCAGGGCAACCCGTCGGCTGCGCCTATGACCGCGGAGAACTTCTTCCCGGAGTGGGCTGGCCTTGCGAGCCTCGTGCTGATCGTCAACAACTTCCTGTCCTACAGCGGCATGGAGATGAACGCAGTGCATGTGTCGTCGCTGCGCAAGCCCGACAAGGAATTCCCGAAGGCAATCTTCCTCGCAATGGGCCTGGTGCTGCTGATCTTCATCTTGCCGGCTCTGGCCATCAGCTGGATCGTACCGGCCGACCAGCTCTCTCTCACGGCTGGCGTGATGCAGGCCTTCGACGCTGTCCTCGCGGTGTTTAGCTGGCAGTGGCTCACGCCGATCATCGGCATCGCGCTCGTTGCCGCTTCGCTCGGCGGAATGCTTACATGGCTGGCCGGACCCTCCAAAGGTCTGCTGTTGATCTCCCGCCAGGAGGGCTATCTGCCCCCCTTTCTGCAGAAGCTGAACAAGAACGGTGTGCAGCAGAATCTGCTGGTGACGCAGGGGCTCGTCACTACGGTCATCGCCCTGGGCTACGCGCTCATTCCCAACGTGTCCAGTGCCTACTGGATCTTCTCGGTGATCACGACCCAGGTGTACCTGATCATGTACCTGCTGATGTTCGTCGCTGCCGTGCGGCTGCGTCGTAGTCACCCCGATCACCCGCGCGGGTACCGGGCGCCAATGCTCATCGCCCTGTGCGGTGTCGGCTTCGCCGCCTCGCTTGCCGCCTTGCTCGTCGGGTTCATCCCGCCCTCGCAGTTCGGCGGTGGCAACCCGTGGATCTACTTCGTGATCGTCGCCGGCGGTGCCCTCGGGCTCGGGCTGCTCATCCCGTGGCTGTTCTACCGGTTCCGGAAGCCGTCGTGGAAGCTGCCGGAGGCGGCTGCTGATTCGGAGGAGGTAGCGAAATGACCACTGGAACGGAACAGCAGAGCACGCGTGACAGGTCGGTGCTCTACATTGTCGTGTCGGTCGTCCTCGTGGCCCTCGCCGTGTGGGCGGTCATCGCGTTCGCCTCGGCGCGCGAGACCCAGCAAGCCGAGGAGAAGGCCGACGAACTCGTCCAGACGCTCGAGGACGCCGGCGCGACCGCGACACCGCAGCCAGAAGTCATCGCCCGCGTGCTCGGCGACGACGGCGGCGCGGTGTGCGCCAACCCGAACCAGGCTCTGAGCCGTGCGACCCTCTATGGACTACTGACGACTGGCGGGAGCGGGCCGGGCATGCGCCCGGTTCTGGTCGACAACACCGTCTTCCGGGGCCAGTTGGCGATCATCGAGGTGTACTGCCCCGATGAACTGGAAGATTTCCAGCAGTTCGTCGACAGCCTCGAGACCACAGACGCGGCGAACGGATGATGGTGGACCTGCGCGCTCGCATCAGCGAGCTCATGGGGGCGGTGCACCCCGAGCTCGCGGAGCTTGTAGCCATCCGGTCCGTCGCTGACCCTCGCCAGTTCCCGCCAGAAGAGTGCACAAAGGCGGCGGAGTGGGTTCGCGATCGGTTCGCCGAACTCGGTTTCGCGGACGCACGACTCGAGCTCACTCCTGACGGCAGTCAGGCTGTGGTGGGTTCACGCCCCACTGACGACCCGGATGCACCGACGGTGCTGCTCTACGCGCACTACGACGTGCAACCGCCGCTCGACGAGTCCGCGTGGCGCACACCCCCGTTCGAACTCACCGAAGTCGACGGGCGCTGGTATGGGCGCGGAGCCGCCGACTGCAAGGGCAACATTGTCATGCACCTGCTCGCGTTGCGAGCGCTCGGTGACAGTCTTCCCGTGAATCTGAAGCTCGTGGTCGAAGGCTCGGAGGAACAGGGGACCGGTGGACTCGAAGCCTACGTCACCGCGAATCCCGAGGTGCTACGGGCCGACACCATCCTTGTTTGCGACACGGGGAACGCGGCGGTCGGACGACCGGCTGCGACCGTCAGCCTGCGGGGCATGGCAAACGTGGTGGTCACCGTCGAGGCGCTCGCTTCGGAGGTACATTCGGGCATGTTCGGCGGACCGGCACCCGACGCACTCGCCGCCCTCATCGAGCTGCTCGCCGACCTCCGCGACGAGCGAGGGAACACGACGATCGAGGGGCTCGACGCGACCGGGACATGGCATGGCGAGCCGTACTCGTCCGAGCAGTTCCGAACCGATGCCGGCGTGCTCGACGGCGTGGAACTGATCGGTGACGGAACCGTCTCGGATATGCTGTGGACGCGTCCCGCCGTGACAGTGCTGGGCATTGATTGCCCCCCGGTGACGGGATCATCGGCCGCGATCGTGCCGCGCGCCGCCGCCCGGCTCAACCTTCGGATACCACCGGGAACCGATGCGCACGAGGCCCACGACGCACTGGTCGTGCAGCTACGCCGGAGCGCCCCATGGGGCGTAAACGTCGACGTGCGGACCGAGGCGATCGGCTCGCCTTTCGAAGCATCGGTCGACGGGCCCGGGTTCCGGGCGATGAGCGAGGCCATGCACGAGGCGTACGGTACGCCGATGACCACGCTGGGACAGGGGGGATCTATCCCGCTCTGCAACGTTCTCGCCGACACGTATCCTGGGGTGGAAATCATCCTCATGGGTGTGGAAGAGCCGCTCGCGCTCATTCATGCGCCAAACGAAAGCGTCGACCCATCCGAGATCGAGCGCCTCGCGCTGAGCCTGGCATTGTTTCTGCAGGGCTACGGCACCCGGGTTCGATAGGGCTGCGCGTCATCCTCAGCGACATGAGTCGCTACCGGGACACGACCGTTCACCGCATCCGGATCTCGATCCAGCTCTTTCAACTTGTGATGGCGGCGCCACCGATCGGAACTGGGGGAGTGGCCCACGTGGAGCCGCGTTGCGAATGGATCCGCCGCGCGGTAGTCGCTCCGACTGCGCCGATTGTCCCCTCCGTCTTTTGAGCGCGGTCAACGACTGAGGGACGGGTTCATCGTCCCGGGGTGGACCAGCGACCACTTCCTCGTGGTTCAGACGGGGCCTGGGACCGGTTCGGGCTTCGTGGCGTCTGTCGGCTTCTGCCATGGCCATCGTCCGCTTATCTCCAGCTCAAGCGACCAGCTGAGAAAGGTCCGGATGAGCACGATGATACTGAGTACAGCGAGAGACTCGAGCGTCGGAGTCACCGCCACCGTTTTGATGATGTCGGCCGCGACGAGGAGCTCAAGGCCCACCAGGATGGCACGGCCGAGCACGCGGCGGAACCGGGTGTAAACCGGCCTCTGCTTGCGGATGCCGCGTATTGCGGCATCCGCGATCGCGTAAGCGACTCCGAGGACAATCGCGAAGACTCCGAGGGCGTCCACGATTTGGCCGACGGTCTCGATCACTTCGCCGATATGCATTTCGCTCTCCATTCCCGTGGCCATTGATCAAAGGGACCCGCGACGGTCGTCTCCTCTGCTGGGGCGTTGTGCCGTTTGTCCCACCCCGCTGTCAAACCGTCATACTGCTTCAGCACATCGGCGACAGTTGCTGAACGCTTCAGGATGTGGCCGGAATATCCGTCCCAGGCGTTCGCGAGTTCAGCAATCCGGCCGTTCCTTACATGGTGCTGGTTCCGACCTGTCAGCCACGACGCCCGGGTAGGCCAACACCTCGCCGTTGTATCGAATCGGTTGCATGCCATGCCTTCGCTGCGCATCGTCTGCGCAAGGGGAAGCGGTTCACCGACCACTGGACCCTCGGGCCCCCGTTGCTCAGCCATAATGTGACTCCCGAGGCCAGATCCACGACTCCACAGGTGTTTTCGAGTGGTCGATGGTGGGCTGCACCGTGTCTACCACTGACGGACATGCTGCAAGCCACCCGCACGGGATGATATCGATTTCCGTCGGACCGCGGTGAGACCACGCTCCGGTCCGGGAAGGCGCCCCCTGACCGAACGGGTCAACGGCGTGGACAGCGACCGCTGCCCGTCTCCGGCAGCGACTGTGCGAAGGAGGTATTTGTATCTATTGCCGGCGCTCATTACCCGCATCGACACCGTCACCGCGCGCTCCTCCGCTATCACGTAGGAGGTGCGCCGCCTCGACCTGCAACAGGCGTGGCGATTGGCGTTTCGAACTCAGGGTTGGAAGAAAGGCTAAAGGCAGTCGCGGGGATGACGTTTCGTAGCCAGGCTGACGTCGGCGGGTCGGGACGCGCATTCGGAGCGTCCGAAAGCTGCCCGGGTCGAAGTTACTCCTTGCAATAACGTCTGATGCTCGATCTGCAGCGGCGCTCGAACGCGCGTGATAACAGCCGGTACAGCAGCCAACCAAGAATTGAGAAGTCATCGCTCTACCCAAAGCATTGGAGTACTGATCGCTTCGGCCGTATGAGGCACCCCGACTGCGAATTTATCCGGGCGGGTTAAACGGGACTTTCATGATTGTTGAGCCACTCGCCGGTATCGAACGCGTTATGAGTATCGTGAGGGGTCGCGACGATACCTCCGTTCTGCGCCAGGAACGCATCTCCCAGGATGAAGCTTCCGTGGCGTCGCGGTGCGGCCCTCGGTTCCCGCTGAGCGTCCGTCAACTGAAGTACTTTCTTGTAAACGCCTCTCCCGTCCAAGCCGATGGTTGCCCTACAGTCGGAGCAACGTCGCCTGACTCGCTCGCCCTCGATCGGAGATCATCTTGGCCACAGTGTTGGGATTACTCTTCGTCGCAGCGGGTCTTGGTGCTTCCACTCGTTCCGGCGTCCTGGAGACTCGAGCCGCAGGCAGGCGACGGATACCCCAGTGGAACAATCAACGCGAGTACCGGCGCCCGCTCGCAAGCGTGCTTTGGATTCTGGCAGCGGTGCTTCTGATCGGAATCGGCGCACTTTTCCTCTTTACCGTCTGGGGAGGGGTCGCGATCCTTCTGATGAGTTTGCCGCTTCTTCCTCCGGTCGTCGTTATTTCGATTCACAACAGATCTATTCGAACTAACCCCTAGGGCCGTGTGTCGAAAGAGGTCCGGCCTAAGGTCGCTCGACACGCATAACGGCGGGTGCGTGCCGCAGCCTGTGTCATTCGCCTGGCCAGGGTCTGGCAATTAGCTCTCGTGCCCGCGCCGGGTCAAGGTGTACCGTCTCGGTCATGGCCTCACTTGTGCAGCAACGCATGGCGATTGAAAGGCACCGGAGTTTCGGCGTCTTCTTTCTGAGCATCGGCGGCATCTCCGCGGTGATCCTGGTCGTCGGCGGGGTGGCCACCGCTTGGAGTTGGAACCCGTGGATTCAGATCGTACTTGTGGCTCTATGGAGCGCGATGGGGCTTTTCTTCCTGCGGCGCTATCAACGGGAGATAGCGACCTTCACCGCCGAGCACGATACCGACGCTGGGAAACGTTAGAGCCACGAGGCCCTGGCTCTAGGTGCGTGTACTGGTGTGCGTTCCCGGTGAGGGTCCGGTCACCGGGAAGGATGTTGCCGCGCTGGTCACGGCATCCGTTGCTGACTTTCTGGACGACGTGCCGCTATTGCCTCGAGTTCCTTCCGAGCCCGCCACTACAATTGCGAGTCGGTGTGGATACTCACCAATGACTTCTAAACGCCCTCCTGCACCAGTCAAAATGGCACACGAACCAGTTCGGCCCCGTCTGGGGCTGCCTGCGCGAGTTCCCGTCACGTTCGACGACCTGAGGCGTCAGAAGATCAGATCGTCTCGCGGGCACATGGCGTAGTCCATACCGTCACTCGTCGGGTCCGACGAACTTGATCGAGTCGAAGATGGCGCGTGCCTCTCTCGTCAGCGCCGGATCGAGCCCTTCGTCGGATTGGCCCACCGCGATGACAGCGCGCTCGCCGTTCAGATCGACCACCAGGTAGGTTTCGTGCTCGCCCTCCCTTGCGTACGTTCGGTCGGAGCAGTACTCCTCCCAATCCGAGTAGACGCAGAACTGGCCGAGATCGCAGTCGAGGAAGTCGACGTCGCTCTCGACGGCGTAGTCGAACTCGAATCCGGAGTAGTCGCCCACCGCGACCTTGACGGGAGGGGGGGTTGCCGCTGACGCCTGCGCTGTCATCGCGTCGACGAACGCCTCAGCCGTTGGATCGAGCTGGACGAGCGCGCCCTGCCAGTCGCATGCGTCCGTCGGGACATGGGTGCCGTCCCAGAAAAGGACAGTCGCATTCCAGGTATCCGGGTAATCCGGGTCGTCTTTGCCCAGGCCCGTGCCATCGAAGGTCTCCCAGCCGTCTGGGACGGTGATTTCGAAGGGCACCGGGTAGCGGGTCACGAGGTAGGTGCCGGCGTCGAGGACGCCGCTCTCCGGGAACGGTGCGACCGTGCCAGTAGATCCGTAGAACTCGCCCTTTTCAGTCGGTCGGTACACGTCGACGACCTCATCGTGGAGTATGAATCGGATGTATGGTGTCGGCTCACCGGACGGCACGGGTGGGCTCAGATTGGGGTCGATGTCGATATCGGCGATGGTGTCGACGGAAGGGGCCGTGCACTCGAACACCGAGATGTGATTGTCTATGACCACGGCGATGCATCGCTTATTTTCCAGCTTCGTCGTGCTCCATATCTGCAGCGGCCCGTACGAGCCGTACGAGACGAAGTCCTCGACCGTCAAGTCATACCTCACAGGGACTTCATCGTCGACAGGAATGGACGCATTCCCGGGTTGGCCCTGCGGGGTGAGTTGTGCGACCGGTGTGGGCTGGTTCGACTCATCGACGACGAAGACACCGATGCCGATGACTGCGGACAGCACCGCCACCGCGGCGATGACCCAAGGCAGCGAGCGGCGGCGCCGCCACCACGGCGCCGATAGGGCTCCGTCGATCGGTCCAGAATTGGGGATCGGCGCCCCGGCGGGGTCCTGCTCGGTGACCGACCCCTCGAGAGGCTTAGCGACCGGGATGCGTTCCGAGACAGTGGCTGGGAGCGCTGCGGCGCCATCGACGACGGGGGCCCGCTCTCGACGTTGGGCGGTCTCTAGTTCGGAAAGTCGAGCCTGAGCCGCCGCATCCCCCGCGATGTCGGCATTCGGTCCGTACGCGCGTCGTCGCAGGCGCTGCAACTCGTCCGATTCCTCGAAGTCGGCCGACTCTCCCGGGCCATCCATGCCCCTGATTGTCCACCCGGGCACAACACCGGGAAAGGGGTGCCCGGATGAAGCATGACGTCGCCCTGACGGGATTCACTTGAGGATGGGATAGTTCACTCGCGGCCGCGGTGTCGAAACCCCAAGAGCCCTCGACTGAGTCGCCCTGAGCACTCCAACATCAGTAACGAGAGTCAGCTCGACATCATCGGCCATCCCTCAAGCCCGATCCCGTCCGGTCATCGGGCACTCCGTGTGCTGGAGGAGGTCGGTTGCACGATTTCGCGACCCCACGCTGCCCTCACGGCCAGGGATACTAGAGCTATGGACAGCGAGTGACAAGCTTCGTCGTGGCTCGAACGACCGGATCCAATCGCAATACGGCTCGAATGCCCGACTGACTGTGTGCTTGCGGGGAGTCGCGCTTCCTCGAGGCCCGCTCGTTTCACGAGAGTCCCGCTCAGGCAGTTCGCCCAAGATGGTCGGACTCGGTCAACGGATTCAGTGCAGGCGGGTTACAGCTGTCCCGCTGAGCGTCCCCTTAGCCGTCACGCCGCACGCACCTTCGATCGAATCTGCCGAGAGGGTGAGCCTGCCGCCGGCTGGGGTGAACTTGATCGCATTGTGAACCAGGTGATGGAGGGCTTGCTCAAGCTGCGCCGCATTGCCGACGACCATTAGCCCGTCTCCGCTGGCGCGCCTGGCCTCGGTGCGTTGCCTTACTTCAGCTTCGAGGAATTCGCGTTGTCCCTGAACACGATGGCGCGGGTGAACCTCGGCAAAACGGTAACCCGCTGCTCACCGCGAATGACGGCATCCTGAACGGTCCGTCATTGAGTGTGCGGAATGATCGTTTGTACCGGCAAGCCCGCCACGACGGCTGCTGCTGAGCTGGGCGTTAGCGCCGCTGCGATCCGACCTGCGGCGCGCTGCCGGATCGATGAAGACACCATCGGTGGAGAGAGAACGGAGCGGCAGAGCCTTACCCAGGCACTCGAACTGCTTCGTGAGGGGGACACCCTCGTTGTATGGAAGCTGGGACTGCCCCGGCCCTCGCTGAAAATTAGGGGTACCTTTCGCCAATTCTTACGGCATCCTGCGGTGCATCTGGGAAGTTGTGTCTACTACTCGATGAACCATCGAGTTTTCCGCCAGTTCATCCCGGGACGAAGCCGCTCCCGAAAGGCAACTTCGTCCGAATTCCGGGATTTTCGCTCACCTTTGCGACATGCATCGAGCACATTTCAGGAGATACCTATGCCCATCGCCAAACCCACTGCAGCAATCATCGGGCTGGTCCCCTTCCTCGTCGGCCTGGGGCTCTTCGGAGCAGCGCCCGCCTACGCGACCGATACGAACCAGGCCGACCACTGGGAGACCGCCCCCGGCGAGGAATGTGTGAAGTACGACGACGAGACTCGTCCGTTCGTGCTCTACGCAGCCCCTGAGGGACGCACGTTCTCCAAGGTCATTGTGAAGGCCGGAGCTGCCGAAGACCAGAACACGATCTACACCACAGGCCTCACAGCAGGTGCAGAGTTCTACCACGGCTCGAAGGACAGCATCAGCCACGTCATCGTCTGCCACGTCCCCACTCCAGTTGAGAGTCCTGCTCCGGTTGAGCCTCCGGTCGAGAGTCCTGCTCCGGTTGAGCCTCCGGTCGAGACCCCTGCTCCGGTTGAGCCTCCGGTCGAGACCCCTGCTCCGGTTGAACCTCCGGTCGAGACCCCTGCTCCGGAGACTCCGGTCGAAACGCCCGCACCGGTCCAGGACGGCGGCTTGCTGCCCGACTCCGATAAAGGTGTTCTGTCGGACTCCGAGGAAGGTGTCCTGTCCGATTCCGAGGAAGGCGTTGTGGCGGACTCTGGAAGTGGCGCTCTGCCCGTAGAGAAGGTCACCGCGCTGGCTGAGACTGGTGCATCGCCGTGGCTGGTCGTCGTCGCTGCGGCGCTGATGATGGCAGGCGGATTGGTGCTGCGCCGCCTTGCGGTGCGGACCTCCGTGTAATCAGCAGTCCTCGGATCCACTAGCAGGAAAGGCCACCGGAATCCGGTGGCCTTTCCGTCTTTACAGGGACTCAGCCGAGACGTACCGCGCCAGGTACTCACCGGTCAGCGTCCGGCTTGCGAGACGGAGTGGCCAGGCACCCAACTGTGCTCCGTAGATGCGCGGCACACGAGGAGAACGCAGAGGAGCGAGCTGGGTGGTCGCGGACATCGAAGACTGGATCAGTTCACTCGAGGGTGGGCTCAGTGGAGGCTCCTCCACGACTTCGCTCCCACGGCGGTCGACGCGGCAATCTACGCGCTGTTAGCCGGCCTCGACAACGACCCGCTGCGAGAGCTCGCCGGCCTCCACCTACCCGCCAATTCATTCGAAGCTCATGACCTGACGCAAAGATCGACCGAAACACTGGGCCTTGACTACTCAGAAATGACCCAGGCCGAGGCGGAGGTGATCGTCGTGCGCCACAACGTTCTGGCGTTCCAGGCTGGCTCCATTTCTCTCGCGGAACGCACGTCCTGGGCACATGAAGTCATTGGCCACCGGACTTCATCGGCCGGCTCCAGCGCTCAATGGCGCACGACGCACTGAGGTGTCGAGCCCACCTGCGCCGTCCAGGTTCCCGAAGAGCGTTTGCTGTCGGCTCCCACGTCCTGCTGCCTACACGCTCGGCGAGAAGCGCGTCCGGGGGCACTCGAACGCCGACAGCCCTTCGAGCGAGATGGACACGGGCCTTGTCGGCGTAGATCAGTAACCGACCGATGTGACGCCGAAGGTGGCCTGCTCCGGCGAGAAACCCTCATAGATAAGCTGCTCAAAGAGCCCCTGCCGAGAGAAAGATGAGTACTCGATGTACGACTTGGCTGTCTCGGCTGCTTCGGCATTCCAATCCGGCGCAATGTGGTCGACGGCGAACGTGCCATCGGCGATGCTGTAACCCTCATACTCCAGCTGGTCGATCAAGCCCGTGCGGGAGAACCCCGAATACTCGAGATAGGAAAGTCCCGCGTTGACGGCGTTATCCTGGCCGATCGTTAGGACGGGCGGCTGTTCAATAGTCAGCGTGATCGTGCTCCCGGGATTGACCTCGATACCGGTGGGGCTGACAGACAGCACCTTCGCCGTCGGCTCACCGTCCCAGACGGCTTTCAGGCCGAGTGCGGTGAGGGCGTTGTCCGCGTCATTGGCAGTCATCCCCACGAGGCCTGTCGGGATGGCGACCATCACGGGTTCGGGTTCGGGTTCGGGTTCGGGCTCCGGTTCCGTCGCGGGCTCGGCGTCCTCGGAGGGGGAACTAATCGCGGCGACCGGCGTGGGGGCGTTTCGCTCACTGACAGTACCGACGGCGATGATCAGCGCCAGCACGGCACCGACCGAGCCGAACACAATCAACTTGGCGCGAGTGCTCCACTGGTCGATACCTGACTTCTTCGGCTGCGAACCGGTGACTACCGACACCGGCATAGGCGATCCGTTTGGTTGCCCAGCGGGACGGCGAGCAGCGGCAGCGGCGGCTGTAGCAGCAGTGGCCGCTGTAGCGGCCGCGACTTTCGCAGTGGCTGTGGCCGCGGCGGCGGCGATCCACTGACCGCGGCCCGACATGTTCGGCTGAGGGACGGTACCGACCGGCGGTGAGAGGGGAAAGCCGGGGAACTGCTCGGTGGGGCCGTCAGAAACGGCAGCCGGTTCATACATAGGACCGGCGTCGACCGGAAGCCAAGCCGTTGACCCGTCGGGCTGCACTGTGAGGCGGTGTCCATTGACGATGTCGCCGGGCTTGTGCTCCAGGTACGGGGTGACCGGCAGCCAAGCCATCGACCCGTCGGGCTGCACTGTGAGGCGGTGCCCGTTGGCGACGTCGCCTGGCTTGTACTGAGGGTCGGTCATTTGATTTCCCTTGGTCGGTCAGTGGAAGTGTCATCTGTATCTGGTCATTGGAGAGTCTGCCGTGTGCTCTGGCGGTGCACAGGCGCACCAGTCACCCCAGATCGGGGCGAGCGCGGAAGCGAGCCGAGCGGTCCGCCTTCCTCCACCCATTACCGCTGCCGATTCCCGTTGAGGGTTCCTGATTGACGCGACCGCAGGCTGGCCTGCGGTCGCGTGCTCGAATGCTATGTCAGTGCTCGACTCGGTGTTGTCGTTCGATGGTCCGATACACGGTGGGCCGGGCAACGTTGAAGAGTTCGGCGATCTCTGCGGTCGAATGCGTGCCTGCGTTGTGACTTCCATCAGGTGCTTCTGTTGGGTTATGGAGAGCTCGGGTTGCTTTCCTCGAAGTCTTCCCTTGGCTTTGGCGACCTGCATGCGGGATCAAGCTAGTCGATCGAGTTTGGTGACTACCAAGGTGTCACCGCTGCGGCACGCGGCAAGAGCTTCGCGCAGGCCGGGTCGGGCTCGGTTGGTTCCGGTGAGTCCGTGGTCGGTGTCGATCAACGCTTGTCTGACGCCGAGGCGTTCGAGAGCGTTTTGTTGGGCCGTCGGATCTTGTTCGTTTGTGGATACGCGAGCGTAACCAATTAGTAGTTCAGTCATGACGCGCACAATCGGTTTGTCGCTTCAACCGGTCAAGACCCAACCCGCGAGGGGGCCGATCTGCGAACATCAGTGAGGCGTTGAGGAGCGCGTTAGGCTCAGCGCGTACGGACCATCTGGGCCGATCACAGGAAAGGCCAAACATCGATTCACCGATTTCGGGTTCTTCGGCTGCCGACGCTTCTGTGGAGTCGCTGCCTTCGACACATCAGCGTAATCCGATGCTTTCGAGCATTGTTCTTGAGGACGGCACGAGCTTCGACCTTCGCGCGGCCTCCGCCGGCGATGCTCGGAGGCCCATAGCAGTGATTCTGCCAGCGCTTGGCGCTCCGTCGCGGTTCTATGAACGTTTCGCGCGACGGCTCTGCGCGGCAGGCTTGACGAGCATCACGGTAGATCTCCGTGGCCAGGGAGATAGTGGCTTGGCTCCTGGTCCGGCTCGCACGAACGGTTACAAGGAAATCGTCGAGACGGATTTCCCTCGCGTGATTTCGACAGCGGCAGGTCTACACCCAGGTCAGGATATTTGGCTCATAGGGCACAGCCTCGGTGGCCAGCTCGGTCTGGTCTTCACCGGCCTCCACCCGGGCGACGTTGCGGGAGTCGTTCTGATTGCTACGGGATCTGCGTGGTATCGCGGATTTCGAGGCATCAATCGAATCCGAAATCTCGTGGGATCACAGCTTATTGCGCTCATTTCACGATGCGTCGGGTATTGGCCGGGTGCGCAGCTGGGGTTCGGCGGTCGTCAATCCACGGCGTTGATGGTTGACTGGGCGGCCCAAGTCAGAACCGGGACGTATCGAGCGAGGCGCTCCACAGTCGACTACGAAGCAGCCATGAGAGGCGTCCGTACTGAGGTTCACTTCATCGAGGTTGAGGGCGACACGTTGGCCCCCCAAGGTTGCGTCGATCACCTGTCGGGGAAACTTCCGGGAGCAACACTCACACGGTGGCGGTATTACCAACAAGAATCGAGCACCATGAGACTCAGTCACTTCTCATGGGCTCGTGAGAGCCCAGGCCTTGCAGAAGACGTGGCCGCCGTTGTACTCACACACGGCGGAGAACATTCCGCCCTTCCCACTCTCACGCTGCAACGCGGGTGACGTTCCCGCTGGGCGTTCCCAGCTGACGCGGTGTTGCCGGGTCTGTGGCCCCGTCAGCCGGTGCTCCTCGGACGTCAATGTTCCGATCGCAGTTGTCGCTCAATAGTTCTATAAACCGTGGATCGGGCAGCGCTGAAGAGTTCGGCTATTTCCGCGGTCGAATGGGTGGGGGCGTTATGCACTTCCATGAGGTGCTTCTGTTGCGGACTGGAGAGCTTGGGTTGCTTTCCTCGGAGCCGCCCCTTCGCCCTCGCAACCTACATTCCTTCGGGGTGCGCGCTCGAATGAGGTCCGATTCGAACTCGGCGACCATCGCGAGAACGTCGAACAGCAACCGTCCGACAGGGTCGTTCGGGTCGTGGACCGATCCACCGATGCTGAGTTTGACACCTTTGCAGTGAGCTCATCGATGATGTCTTTCGCGTCCCGGAGGGAACGAACCAGCTGATCGAGCTTGGCGACGACCAGCGTGTCGCCGCTGCGGCAAGCAACCAAAACTTGCTGTAAGCCGGGTCGCGCCCGATTGGTGCGGGTCGGGCCGTGGTCGGTGTAAATCAACGCCGGCCTCACGCCCAGGTGCTCCAGAGCGTTCGTTGGGCGGTCAGATCCTGTTCACAAGTGGATACTCGTGCGTAACAGTAATTCGCCCATGAGGCGCAGACTGATTTGCGGTTCCTCGTGGTCAAGACCCTTGAGTAGTACGCTATTCAGTACCACTTACGAGGGGAGATGCATGACTGCCGTGACCGCGACCGACGCGCGCAAAGGCCTGTTCGGCATCATCCAGCAGGTAAATGAGGACCACACCGCAATCGAGGTGGTCTCCAAGCACGGTAACGCGGTCATCATCTCGAAGGATGACTATGACGCGATGATCGAGACCGCTCACCTGCTGCGCAACCCAGCCAACGCAGAACGGTTGCTCGAAGCGATCGAGCGAGCTCGGCGTGGCGAGTTCGAGCAGCACAACCTCCTCGACGCGTGAGGCGGTCACTAGCGTTTGACGCGCACGGGTGGGAAGACTACACGTACTGGCAAACCCTGGATCGCAAGACGCTGAAGCGAATCAACCAGCTCATTGCGGACGTGCTGCGCGACCCCTTCGACGGAATCGGCAAACCCGAACCGCTCAAGCACATCCTTGCTGGCGCCTGGTCACGCCGCATCGACGACGTGAACCGACTCGTGTACTACGTCACCGACGAGCACAACGTGATCCTTCAGGCGCGCGAACACTATTAGTTCGCCCGGGATGTTGGCGAGGCGGGAATGCGTTACCGGACTTGGGCCGTGCGGGGCTCGTCGTCCACTGACGACACAACGATGGCGAACGGATGCTCCTCCACCGTGGCCGTACCACTGAAGCTTGTCCAGCTGCGAGGGCGATTTGACCGTTGAAGTTGAGGTGAAGAGCAGGGGCGGCCGACGCCGACCGGGAGGATAGCTCGCGAAGATACTGCCGTGCCTCATCGTCACCGCAAGACGTCTGTGAACCGGTCCGAGCAGAAGGGAACCGATTCAGGAGGTCACAATGACGTGGCGGCGAGCGTTTGGTGAGGGGCGATCAATGACGCGAATTGCGGGGAGCACGCGCAGAGCTTAAGGTGCCAGCGGGTCGCTGCAGGTCGAGAACGCCTTCTGCTCCAGTGCTCGGCGTGTTGCTCCGTATGCGATGGTTCGAGCAATGATCTCTTTGTGGTGGAAGTGCCGGGCGAAGATGGCGTACACAGTGAGCGCGGCGATCAGGGCCACGGGAAGCGTCATGCGGGAGATCACGGGCGCCTACTCAACTTCGCTGAGTACGCGCAGCACGGCGTCCGCCGCTATCGGTGGTTGGTCCAGATGGACATAGTGGCCGGCATCCCGAACCTCGGAGACCCTTCCCGCGGGTGCCAGCCGGGCGAAGTGATCCTGGCCCGCGATCCAGGCGGCCTCAACTTCGGCGTCCCACATCTGCTGCTCACGGTAGACGTCACTGTCGTGTCGGAGGATTTCGAACGGAATGTCGGGCCAGACCGTGATCCTGTTGACCTCGCGTGAGCTGACGGCTCCGTCCCAGCTGGGCTGGAACTGGGTGACGTCGTATCGATGGGCGAAGGACGAGACGGTCGGATCGAAAAGAACCACTCCGGCGACGTCGTTCGGGTGCTGGCCGACGAAGAGGCGCACGGTGAGTCCGGCGATGCTGTGCCCGACAAGGACGACCGGCTCGTCCACTCCGGCCGCGTCGAGGGTTGCGTTGAGGGATGCTGCGGCCACGCCCGCTGTCATGGGTGCGGTCCCAGTCGATTCACCGACACCCGGGTAGTCCCATGCGCAGGTTCTGACGTCCGGCCCGAGGGTGTCCCTGAACGGAGCCCAGACAGTGGAGTCGTCGCCCATGCCTGCCATGAGGACCACCGTCGTGGTGCCGTCACCTTGACAGTCCAGATGTGCCTGGCCTCCCATGACGGGGTACATGGTGGTGTTGGTCGCGCACCCGGCGAGGGTCAGCACGAGAACTGCGGAGGTGAGAAGTGCGCCCTTCATGAGCTTGCCCGTCGTGTACCAGCGCGGACCACGACGGCCGCAACAGCAACGACCAGCGCGACCAGCACCATGGTTGCTTCCGTCGGTAGGAGGGCCACGTACTCCAGCCGTTCAGGCCAGGCGAGGAAGGCGACGAGACCCAAGATCGCCAGCGAGGTGACAAGACCACGGATCAGAAGACCTCGTGATGCCGTCGACCCGTCCAGCCGCAGCCATCGTCTCCTCCCGCGGGATGCCTGAACAGCGGTAATCACGAACACGACGATTCCGCCGAGAAAGATCACGGCGGCGATCACGATCAGTTGAGTGCTCGCCTCGTCCAAAGCGGCATGCGAAACTTCGGTTGTCAACGTGTCCGAGACTTCCAGCCACTCGGTCCAGGATCGGAGCGTCAGCCCGGTGGTCTCGGTATCGCTGTTGGTGAGGATGACGATGCCCTCGCCCAATTCGGGAATGATCACCATGTTAGTGATCCACCCGATGTTGTGACCGTTGTTTCCCGTCGTGGTCAGACCGGAATCTAGGTGCCCGTGCAGGTGGCCGAAGCTCACCATCGATCCGTCCGGCACCTCCTCGGGGGCCATCATCGTGTGGACCGACTTGCTTGTGAGAACCCCGCGTCCTACTGGCTGCCCGTCGGGGCCGGGCATGCTGGCGGCCGCGAACAGAGCCAGGTCGTTGGCTGTCGAGTAGAGACCGCCTGCTGCCTGCTCGGTCAATCGGTAATGGGGGAGAGGGTCACCACTGGAGTAATAGCCGGTCGCCTGATCGGCGACAATCTCGGGGTCGAACGTGCTGTTCGTCATCCCGAGCGGGTCGAGAATGACCTCCTGCATGAAGTCGGAGAAGCGCTGCCCGGTGACCTCCTCGATCATCAGTTGCAGCAGCGTGTAACCGGCGTTGGAATAGTTGAATTGCTGGCCGGGCTCCAGGGCAATGCGAAGGCTCTGGCCCCCGCCGTTGTTTCCGTCGAGGGATTCCTCAATGGTGGGCAGCGGCTGATCAAGGGGCAGGAAGTAGCCGTCGACCCGGTTAAGTCCGGCGGTGTGGTTGAGCACTCGGGCGACCGTCACACCGCCCGCATCGTATTCAGACGGCGGAAACGCCCACCTCGTGAGATACGACTCGATCGGCTCGTCCAATGACACTTGTCCGGTTTCCACCAGGTGCATCACCCCCCACGCCGTCAGCGACTTTGAAATGGATGCCACCTGAAAGACCGTGTCTGCGGTCATTTCGGTGCGGTCCGCGACCGACGCCACACCATAGCCGCTGGACCACACCCGCTCACCGCCCCGGACGACAGCTACCGCGACGCCGGGTATCTCATAGGCGGCCATGAACAAGGGCTGGTCGCGATCGAGTCGTTCCGTCAACGATGCAAGCGCGGGCCGCGACCCTGGCAGGGCTTGAAGCGGCATAAAGCCGGCGAAGACGCTCGTCGACAGAAGCGCGACAGCAACAACCCCGACGAGTCGTCCTGCGGTGGAACTGGTGAATAACACGAGGGCCTCATTCCGTCAAAGGGTATATATTCACCGTAGGGTTCGACATTCGGACTCCCTAGGACACGTCGTTGACGATCTCGGCCACCCGCGCCCCAGAAGCCCTGCCAAGGGGGCACCGTGATCGAGCCACACATCGTGATCGTCGCCTTTCCATCCGGCCAGATCCTCGACGTCAGCGGCCCGATGGAGGTCTTCTCTACCGCCTCTCGGTTTCTCCCTATTCCCCTTTACCGCACACAGGTGGTGAGTGCGAGAGGCGGAGCAGTGCTCTCCACCAGCGGCATGGAGTTCATGACCACGGCCATTGCCGATATCGTCGGTCCAATTGACACGCTCGTGGTCGCTGGCGGACGGGACATCCACGAGGCAAGCCAGGATGAACACCTCGTCAACCACATCGGTCGGCTCGCAGCCAACTCGCGCAGGGTGACCTCGGTATGTTCAGGTGCGTTCCTCCTCGCCGCGGCCGGGCTGCTTGACGGCAGGCGTGCCACAACGCACTGGGCCGACTGCGAGTTGCTTGCCAGTGACTATCCGCTCGTGGCCGTCGAACCCGACGCAATATACGTTCACGACGCTCACGTGTGGACCTCGGCCGGCGTCACGGCCGGAATCGACCTCGCACTCGCCCTGGTCGCCGACGACCATGGTCGACGGGCTGCCGTGGACGTGGCGCGCCAATTGGTTGTCTACCTCCGGCGATCGGGAGGGCAGGCCCAATTCTCCGCGGTGCTCGCCGCCCAATCCAGCGACCACGAACCCGTGCGGGACGTGCTCACCTGGCTCACCGACAACCTGACCGCAGACCTCTCGATCCCGGCACTCGCAATGCGGGCCAATCTGTCCGACCGCCAGTTCAGCCGCGTGTTCAAAGCCGAGGTCGGTATCACACCGGCGGAACACGTCGAAGCAGTGCGGTTGGAGGCCGCTTGCCGGCTCCTGGAAACGACGTCGAAGTCGATGGAGCAAATCGCCACAGTGTGCGGATTCGGTGTCCCGGAGACGATGAACCGGGCCTTCAGGAGACGACTGAACACCACCCCGAGTGAGCATCGTCAGCACTTCGGCGAGGCGTAGAGAGGCATCGGACGACCAGCGTTCCCGTTCTGAGTACGGACGAACGTCCCGCCCGGCTGCAGTAGCAGCCGTCAGGGCCGGCCGCGTGGCCATTCCCGAGGCGGGAACGATGGCAGCGACCGCCTCATCCTCGGACAGCGAAGGATGGGCGGCTTCAGGGCTGGTTTAGAACCTCGCGGAGTTTGGCGGCGAAGGCCTCTGGCTGGCCGGCGTAGCCGAACTCGCCACCCATGAAGCCGCCGTGGTGGCTGGGGAAGACAGTCGCCTGTTGGCCGAACAGCTCGGCCAACGCGATCGCGCACCGACCGGTATATACATGCATGGACTCCTCCCCGACCGCGATCACGATCCGGGTCGGCGCCGCCTTCAGGGCCTCAAAATCTGGCTGGTAGAGGGGCACCGCCCAGGAGCGGTCTGACAGCAGCGGGTCCTCGCGTGTGCCGTCGTCCTCGGTTGGCATCCCGAACGCGTCCGGTTCGGGCGCGGGCTGGGCGAGGTGCTTATCCGTGACCTCGCCCTCCCACGATGTCATCGCGATGAATGCGGCCATTCCGGCTCCCCAACCCTTGTCTTGGTAAACCTGGGTGTATGCCGCCCGGGCCCGCTGGACAGCTTCCGCATCTGGCAACACGCAGTCGATTGGGGGCTCGTGTGCGACCAGGGTCGACACATCGTCCGGGTACGCCGTGACCAACGCGAGCGCGCTCACCGCACCGCCGCTGCTGGCGAGCATGTCCACCGGACCGGCGCCCAGCGCCTGGATAATCGCGTGGATGTCCTCGGCCTGGGTCTGCGGCTCGTTCGTGACCCCGCCGTCCTTCCGCTTGCTCCGGCCCAAGCCGCGCGGGTCGTACGTCACGACCGTGCGGTCCTCGAACAGCTTCACTTGGGCCTGGAACCCGCTCGCGTCCATCGGCTGGCCGATCATCACCAGCGGAGGGCGGCCATCCGTGGTCGGCAGTGGCCCGTGGACGTCGTAGACCAGGTCGACCTCTGGTAGTCCGAGGGTGTGTTGCGGCACGGGCGGCCTCCTCCATCGTAAGAATCTCACCGCATATTACGTCGCGGAATCACAGGGCGCTACCGAAACCACTCCTGAACGCATATTTTATGCCGCTTAAGGTTGCGACGGACTCAAGCGGTCGCGGCAGGTTGTGAGCGGCGCATCGGTCCTCTCGGAAGCGGTTTCAGATAGCACCGCAACGCAGCACCGGGAGCCAGACGCGGCCTAGACCTCCCCAGCGCCCCAGCGTCCGAGCGCGATGATCGCCTCGCGCAAGGCGAGCCCGCGATCGGTCAGCGCGTAAGCCCGGGTGTTGTGCCGGAGGGGCAGTCGTGACAGCACGCCGGCCGCTTCTAGCTCGCGTAGGCGGGTCGCGAGTATGTTCGTCGGCACTCCGAGGTCGCGCTGCAGGTCGCCGTAGCGCTGCGGCCCTTCAAGGAGCCGCTCCACGATGAGCAGGCCCCACCGGGCTCCGATGATGTCGAGAGCTGCGGCCAGGTCGCTCACGCGACCGGATCGGCTGCCGGCTTCATCCAGAACGGTGAGTAGTGGTAGCCGTCGGGGTCGTCGAACTGGCGTTGGTACATGAAGGGGTAGTCGTCGGTGTCGCCGATCCGACCGCCGGCCGCGCCGGCACGCTCGACGAGCTCGTCGACCGCCTCGCGGGTACCGAGGTCGAACGATACCGTGACCTTTGACGGGGTGTTGGGTTCGCCGATGAGCTCCTCGACGCCGCCGACGCTTGCGTACATCTCGCGGCTGCCGAGCATCACGAACTGCTCGGGCGCGATCGCAAAGCACGACACGTTGTGATCGGACATTTCGGCATTAAGGGTCCACCCGAGGGCGGTGTAGAAGGCTGTCGCTCGGTCGACGCTTTCGACCGGGCAGGTGATGAAAAGGCTCATGCGGACAATGCTTGCAAAATGCAAGTGCGCCGTCAAGCCCCGTCGCTTGAGAAAATGCGTCCGCCGGGGTTCCCTATCGGAAACCTAGGTCGTGTCACCGAGCTGATTCGCCAGCCGGTCGAGATCCGCTGCGACCATCTCGAGATCTCGTGCGAACTCCTCGTCAGTGACATCGATTTGCCGCACAGTGAAGACAACCTCGGCGCCGTTCGGATGCGACAGCACACGAACCGGATTCGTGACCACCTTCCCGGACGGCAGCGTCACGTCGTGGTCGAGCACGCCGAAGGCGTTCTGCTCAACGAAACGGACCCGCACCCATCCCATCGGCGATTCGACGATCAGTTCATCGCCATCGCGAACGACCTCTGCCACTGCGAGGCCGGCGGCCCATCGTGGCAGGTTGTCGACGTTCGACGCGAACTCGTAGACGGCCTCGGGCGTAGCCGCGATCACACGACTGACGTGATGACTTCTCATTGCGCCAGTCTGCCACCACGGGCGCGCTGCTCTTCGCCGTACTGGGTCCGGGCGTTCGGACCCTGAGCGAACGTCGACGGTTGGGGCGTCGCGTCATCGACCACGATGACTGGTACTTCGGAGCAGTTGCGTTGTGCCCCTGCCGCTCTTGGGAACATTGCCCTCAGTCGTGCATCAACTCGAGGGTCGCACATACCAACCGCATTTCGGCATCCGCTGTTCCACCAGTGCAAGGAGCGCCGCAGTGCCTGAACAATCGGTCCCTGTGGGGGAGTGGACCAACCCTGCGCGTCCGCTACTCGAGACGAAACTCTACCTGCGGCGGCGACAGCGTCGAATGGTGCCGCGTCCGCGGCTGATGGGCGGGAGCACAACATTGCTGAGCGCTGTCGCGTTCGGCGCCGCGGTCGTCTGCGGATCACGAGCTCGGCCACCGCAAGATTAATCACCCAGCCGGCGCCATTCAGCAGGGCCACACTGAGCTCGGTCTTGCCGACGATAGCCTCTCCGAACCCCAGCGTGAATACCTGGGTGCCCGCGCCCAAGCCAAGTGCGACAGCACGGATCATCCATGCCCGGTGCCGCTTGATGTCCCGGCTGCCGATGGCGGCGAAACCGAGGACGATGCTGAGTGCCATTCCGAGTCCGGCGAGCAGCCGGAAGAGGAAGAGCAACTCACTCGAATCCCCCGAAAATGAGCGGAGAACGGTTAGCCAGAGCCCGGACAGGGAAGTAAGCAGTCCCACCGCAAGGAGGAACCGACCGGCTCTGCGGTGCCAGGCGCGTTTGCGTAGACGGGCCGAGAACTGGAACGCGCCGAAGATCACGAAGACCGTGGCGCCCACGATGTGGAGGAGCACCGGCAGGGCCAGAGGGGGAGCAGCCTCCACGGCTACGCCCGCGGATCCCGTGGCCAATGCCACGCGTCGAACTGCATTCGCGAGAATCGGAATAAGACCGAGCGCGATGATCGCGGTGGGAACAAGCCACGCGCGTTCGCGCGGTCCCGACTTCGCCGCTGGTACTCCGCTCGCCCCGGCGAGCTTTGACGTTGTGCTGCCCATAGCCTCGCTCCATTTCCCTGACCCCCAGCAGTTACTGGGAATGGCCCGAGGTTATGAAGCGTTGTGGTGACCCGGCATCACCACATGTGGTGAACGAGGTGGGGATCGTGTCTCGTTGTGGGCGGTAAGCAGCGACAACTCGGTGGCCGTGGGGCGACGGCTCTGTCTCCGCGCGACGCGGCGGCTACCTGTTGACGAAGTCCGTGCCGCAGGCGGCGAGTGCGGCGGGGGAGCCGAGCACATAAAGGGCCTGCTGCTCTCCTGCGTTACCCAGGTGCACGAGCACATGCAGGGGGTGCATGCGCCCAGCAGTCTGGGGGGCGTCGACGTTTGGATTCTGCTCGAACACGGCCGCGGGCAGAACGACCGACTCTTCGCCTGCGCCTTCGGCGATCACGACACAGCGCCCGTTCCCGGTCTCCTTGACATGGGTGTGATCAGCCGCTGCCGGACCCGCCGTAGCGAGGACGACGACCGCGGATGCGACAGCGACGAGTCCCGCCGCGCCGACGAATTTCTTTGTGCTCATTTTGGAACGACCCTTCCATTGCAGGGAACGACAGAGGTGACGCCGACGGCGGCCCGAACGGCCGCCGACACCGCAAGCTAGCATCGCGTTTGAAACACCGTCAATCCCCGCTTGGACTCGGGGGACGCCGGCGAAGGCCGGACACGTTCCAACAGCGCCCTTTCGGTCGACCGAGGGCCCTACAGAATAAACCCGGTACGTGGCATTCTGGTCGCGTGCGAGGTCCAACTCGGCTTCCGTTTGTCGGGAGGTCTGCAGAGTTCAATGCCCTTCGCGGGGCGATCGACTCATGCGCCGGCGCCGGCGGTGGCGGTGGCGGTGGGCTGGCCCTTGTCGAGGGCGAAGCGGGCATCGGTAAGTCACGACTATGTGCGGAGGTCCTGGCTGACGCACAAAGTCAGGGCGTGGTCGTGGTCCGGGCACAGTGCCGACCGGCGACCCGGGAGGTCAGGCACGCTGCCGTGTCAGCGCTGCTGCGATCGGCACTCGACCAGATCAGTTCTTCGGATCGGGCCGCGATTCCCTCCGGGCTCGAGGCTCTTGACGCAGTGTTGCCGCTGAGAAGTGGATTCTCCGTTCTGCCGGAGCCGGCAGAGGTCTTGCTCGCGGATGCCGTGAGTGAGTTTTTCCGGCGCCTGTCCGCCCACCATCGTGTGGTGTTGTTCGTCGACTCGATCGAATCCGTGGATGCTCCCAGCGCCCGCATCCTCGCCGTGCTCGCCGACCGGATGGCCGGCAGACAAACCCTGATCCTGCTGAGCGGGCGGGACGTCGCGGCGACGGCCGATGTGAGGCGTTTACGAGCACAATTCGCTCGATCGGGCGCGGTGATTGTGCGTCTCGCCCGGCTTGATACTGCTGCCGCGGCGAAACTTGTCGCTCGTGCGGCTCCCCTGGGAGAAAGGCGTAACGCGGCCCAACTCCTGAAGGAAGCACACGGCCTGCCCGTCTACCTGGCTGGCGCGCTCTCCAGCCCTGGCACGCCAGGCCCCCCTGAGGTGCCGCGTGAAATGCGGTCGCTCGTGGATGAGTTGGCGACGGAACTCGACGAGTCATCACAGGAACTCGTCGAACTACTCGCTCTCTCTCCAGACAGGGGCGTCGTCCCGGAATCGTTGATGGAGGCGGTCAGGGACGGAGGACGGCGCGGTCACCGGGACGGGGATCAGGATCTCCGACGGCTGGTAGATGTCGGACTGGCTGAACTGCGTCCCGGACCTCCTGAGCGGCTGGCGCTTCGACACCCCGCCTTTGCACAGGTTCTTCTGGAACCTGTTTCCGCGCAGGAGCAGCGTGCGATGAGGCGCAGGCTCATGGCCGTGATCCGAGCGCAGAAGCGGGACCCGGTGGTCCTGGCCGCGCAGTGCCTGGCCATGAGAGACGAGATGGAACCCTTTGAGGTCGCGGAGATTCTCGGGGCGGCTGCTGACTGCCACACCGCAGGGAGCGATGACGTGGCCCTCTTCCTCACCGAACTTCTGGCCATTCCCGCTCTCACAGCAGAACCGTCAGAGCTGCAGCTGCGGTACGAGCAGTTGGCGGCGGCCCAGCAAGAGTTAGGTGACCTCGAGGGCGCGGATGCCAGTCTGAGCCGGGCGCTCGAGCTGGAAGCCGCGGAGCGAACTCCACGAGGCGCCCTCGCCTCCGCACGGACCCAGATCGGCCTTACGTCGTGGGAGACAGGAAAGTACGCTCCAGCGACATCCGAACCTATCCCGGGATCACCCCCGGTGGACATCCCTCCGTTTCATCATCCTTCGTACAGGGTCCTGAACAAACTGATCTGGTGCACGAGGCACGGCACCAACCGGGAAGCCCGCGCCGCCGCACGGGAGGCCATGGGCTGCGCGCGGCTCGGCAAGGAGGGGGAGGCTGTCGCTGCGCTCGGCCGTTGCGCCGATGCCGCTCTGGACGGGGAACACCGGCGGGCCGCTGCCCATGCTGGTGCGGCGCGGGATGCTGCCTGGGATGTGGGACTGGTGGATGTCCGCACGCTCGCCTCCGTCATGCTCCTGCGATTCGCCCCGCTGTGCGGAGACATGGACCGAGCCGCAGAGGCAGGCGGGGAGATGCTCAGGGATGCGCATGCGATGGATCTGCCAGCACCCGAGTTCGCCACCCAGACCTGGCTCACCCTGCTCAGCCACGCGCAAGGGGACCTCATCGCAGCGGAACATCACCGGCAGGTGGCCGCCCTGTCGTCCGTGTCGGCGGCATCCTCACGTACGCAGGCCAAGACCGCCCTGGTCACCGCACTGCTGCGAGCCGAGCGAGGTGACGCGTCAGGTACGCGCGCCTCCCTCGCCGACGCACAGCGATCGTATGCCGCGGGCATCGAGGAGGACGCGGGACTCAACTCACTTGCCCGTTACGCGCGGGCCGTCATCTCGGTCCAACTCGGCACCGCGACCTCCTCGGCCCTGTCAGGAGCCATCCAGCTCTGGGGAACCTATCCTCAGACAATCGCCATGCTCCCCTTCTTCTCCGGCCTCGCTGCGTTGAAGCACGGAGACGCAAAGCTCACTGCCCGGCGGCAGGACGAGTTAGCCGCTCAACCTGTGGAATCTCCGGCATTGGCAGCCCTCGGTGTCCGCCTGCGTGGGTTGACGCTGCTGCAGCAAGGCGGCATACAGGAAGCTGGGGAACTGCTGCTGCGGGCGGCGGACACCCTCGACACGCTCGGGCTGCGCCTGTACGCCGCGCAGACACGGCTGGAGTGGGCGGAAACCCTGCTGGACGCACGGTCCGCCGCCGATCCCGTTCGCCAGCTTCTGGTGTACTTCCGTTCACAACAGGTCCAATGGTGGCTGCAGCGAACGCGCAGTCTTGCACGACACCACCGGATCCCGGAGGACAGGCCCAGTCGGGGCGATTCGGTTCTCACCCCGCGCCAGGTGGACGTCGTGAGGTTGGCCGCTGAGGGGCTGTCCAACGCGCAGATCGCATCCCAGCTGTTCCTGAGCGAACGAACTGTCGAGACCCACCTCCACGTGGCGTACCAGCGGCTCGGCGTCAGCGCGCGTTCCGGGCTTTCGACCTGGGCTTCCGAGAACATCCCTGAATTCAGTACTGGTACTGATACCCGGCTTCGGCCCGGACCCTGACGATAGTGGACATGAAAACCATCGCAGCACTCCAGGACCTTCAGCCCGCCGACCCCGCTCTCTGGGGGAGGAAGGCAGCCACCCTCGCCCGCCTTGCGAAAAAGGGCAAATTCACGATCCCAGCCGGGGTTGTCCTCTCCGCCGACGGGGCGGACTTCACGGAGGAAGAACTCGATCTTGCTGATCGTTCTGTCCGCGAGGTCCTCGGGGATGTCGACCTCGCCGTCCGCTCCTCCTCCAGCGACGAAGACACCGACGAGGAATCGTTTGCCGGGAAGTTCACGACAGTTCTCGGTGTGCGTGGCAGGATGGCGCTGGCCGCAGCCATCCGGGATGTTCTGGACTCCGCTGACGGCTCGGCGATGGGAGTCCTCATCCAGGAACTCGTCCACGCTGACGCCGCAGGAGTGGCATTCAGCGCGAACCCCGTCAGCGGAGCTCGGGACGAGGCGATCGTGAATGCGCTCCCCGGACTCGGTGACCGGCTCGTTTCCGGCGAACTCACCCCAGAATCGTGGACCGTTCACGCCGACGGCTCCGCATTCACCGACGAAGCCGCCGACGCGATCAGCCAGGACGATGCCCGGCGCATCGCTCAGCTTGCGCGGGACGTCGAAGCCGCCGAAGGCGCTCCCCAGGACATCGAATGGGCCCTCGCCGGGGACCGGCTATATCTCCTCCAGGCGCGACCCATCACCACCCTGGTGGAACCGGTGCCCGTGCCGGTCATCGTGCCGCACGGGTACTGGGAACGCGAATCCACCCACGCGCCGGCTCCGCTGACGCCGATGACCGCCTCCGTCCTGGACGTCCAACCCGGCATGACCCACATGGCCAAGAGGTTCGGCCTCATCGCGCAGTTCTCGGTCCGCGAAATCGGCGGCTGGACGTACATCGGAATGCTTCCGCTCGGAATGGAGCCCAAGAGCGACAAAGCCCCGCCGCTGCCGGGCTGGGCGCTGGGCCTGATGCTGCGCCTGATCCCTGAGGGACGCCGCCGTATCCGGTCCGCCCGGCAGCAGCGCGAGGACGACCTCACCGCTCGCGTCGTGGACGAGTGGAACAACCGCCACGTGCACAGGCTCCGCGCCAGGATTGAGAGCCTCAGGGACACGGATCTCGGCGCACTAACCGACGGAGAGCTGGCCTCCCACCTGGCCGCGACACGCGAATTCCTGGTCGAGACGATACCCCTGCACTTCCTTACGTCAATGCCTCAGTTCCTCGAGACCACTCGGTTGGAGCTTTTCTGCGAAGAGCATCTCGGGTGGAACTACCCGCAGGTGCTGAACCTCCTGGCTGGGACCTCCGAGATGTCGTCCGAGCCGGCACGGGAACTTCGCCGCATTGCCGATCGGGGACTGGATCCTGCCGCGAAGCTGGGTGCACTGGAAGAGTACCGGCGCGTCTACGGCGCGCGAGCCCTCTCCACCGAACTTGCCGAACCCACGTTCGGGGAAAGCCCGGGGCTCATCGCCGCGCAACTGGACGCAATGGCAGACTCCGGCAGGGGTGACCCGTCGAAGGAGCATCAACGCCTCCGTGAGGAAACAGCAGCCCGGGCGCGGGACCAACTGAAAGGTGCGGACCTGGAAACGTTCGACACGCTGCTCGAACGTGCCCTTCGTGCCTACCCGCTCAGGGAACACAACGTCTTCTACACCGTGGACTCCCAGCTGGCGCTCGTCCGGTACGCGGTCCTCGAGGCCGGCCGCAGGATGAAACGAGCCGGCGCCATTACTGCAGTCGATGACGCCTTCTACTGCACTCTCGATGAAGTCACGGAATGGCTGAACGGTACCTGCGGAGACATGCACAAGACCGTCCTCCGCAGGCGCGGCGAACGAGCCTGGATTCTGACGCATCCCGGGCCGCCAAGCTACGGGCCGCCCCCGCCACCCCCACCGTCCACCAGATGGTTGCCGCCAGAAGTACGGGACCTCACCAGGATCATGATGCGCGCCGGCCAGCGACTCGTCGCGCCGGAGGGGAGCTCCCAGAATCAGACTGCGGACAACGGGCACTTGACGGGTACGCCGGCATCTGCGGGGACGTACACCGGGCCGGCGCGCATTGTTGCCAATGAGCGGGAATTCTCCCGGATCCAGCCAGGCGACGTGCTCGTCTGCCCGACGACCCGCTCCTCCTGGTCGACGGTCTTCGCCCTTGTCGGCGCGGTTATCACCGACGCGGGCGGAGCCCTGTCTCACCCGGCCATCATCGCCCGGGAACAGCGGATCCCCGCAGTGGTCGCCACCGGAAACGCGACCAGGATCATCGACGATGGAACAATCGTCACGGTCAACGGATTGACGGGGGACATCACTCTCCACGACTGACTACCGATCTGCTGCCTGTAACCCATTCCCATATACTGCGAGTATGCCAATCTCGCGAGGCCGCCACGCCCAGCCGTCCGCCCTCGAGCAGCACGGGAGTGATCTGTGAGCGGCGGTCTCGTCGCTCTGCTGGACGATGTCGCCGCCCTGGCCCGCATCGCAGCCGCGTCGGTAGACGACGTCGCTGCCGGTGCCGCCAAGGCGGGGGTGAAGGCCGCCGGAGTGGTGATCGACGATGCCGCGGTCACGCCGCAATATGTGTCCGGCGCGGACCCGTCCCGCGAACTGCCGATGATCAAGCGGATCTTCTGGGGCTCGCTCCGGAACAAACTGTTGATCATCCTGCCCGCACTGCTGCTCATCAGCGCTTTCATACCGTGGGTCATCCCATTCATCCTCATGCTGGGCGGCACGTATCTCTGCTACGAGGGTGCCGAAAAGGTCTGGCACAAACTCCGCGGCCACGCCGCCGAGGAAAAGACGCCGGCGTTCGAACGGGGACCCGAAGCGGAGGCCAAGGTAACCAAGGGCGCCATCACCACTGACTTCATCTTGTCCTGCGAGATCATGGTGATCTCGATGAACGAGGTGGCCGATGAGTCGTTATGGGCCCGGGCAATCATCCTGGTCGTGGTCGCACTCGCCATCACGGTCATCGTGTACGGCGCCGTCGCACTCATCGTCAAGATGGACGACATCGGCCTGCATCTGACCACCAGGGACTCTGCTGGCTCCCAGCGTCTGGGCGAGCTGCTGGTCAAGGGAATGCCGGCCGTGCTGGCCGCGATCACTTTCATCGGGACGATCGCCATGCTCTGGGTGGGTGGTCACATCATGCTGCAGGGAGCATATGACCTCGGCTGGCACCTGCCGTATGACCTGGTCCATCTCCTCGAGAGCCCCTTCGCCCATGTCCCGGTGGTGGGCGGGTTCCTGGCGTGGCTCGTGAACACTCTGTGCTCGGCCGTCCTCGGACTCGTCTGGGGCATCGTCGTCATGTCCGTCCTGCACCCGCTGCTCAAGGTGCTGCCCTTCGGCAGAGACAAGGGCAAGCACGAGGAAGGCGACGTGCGGGCCGCAATGGCCGGCTACCGACCGACCCAGCACTAATCCGGCCCGGCTCGTCTCCACCGAAATGGACGGAAAAGGTCGACTAATCGGCCAAACGGGAGGACGATTAACGGACTTCCAATCCTAAGGAGGCTGGTGATGTGCTACTCGTGGCATGAAGATGTCGAGAAGTCTGTACAGAACGATATCGCCCGGGAAGAGCCCCGAAAGACTGTGCCTGAAGGGTTCTCGGCGACCCAGGTCCGGCCAGAAAGGTCCAGATTCTGGACTTTCTCGATCGGTCGACGTGGACGCACGACCGAGGAGGCGAAGGCTGACCGTACTCTGGAAAAGGTATAGCGTCAGCAGGCAGGGAAGGCCTCGCTCATGGCGGGACCTTCCCGCTTTAATATCGCCCCGATTCACCGTCCTGGGAGGCGCACGCCCGAGTTCTTCAGCTCGAGATGAGCGAGCGCACGCATGACGGCCTCGTCACCTCGCCGCCAGGCGCCGACCGCGTCCGGATCAATCTTCGAAAGCGTCGAAACCTCCTGGGTGGCGAGGGCGCGCAGGGCGAAAAGGTCAATTCCTGCGCCGGACTTCACCGCCGCCCTGACCTGACCGGCCTTTCGAGCGAACCGGATACGCGGCACGAGCCACAGCACGAGGATCATCACTATCGGCAGGGCGGCGATTCCGACGCCCAGGCCCGTGGCGAGCTGGTTGATGGCGATCTGCTGGCTTTGCCCTGCGGCCTCGAGCGCCCCACCAGCACCGCTCGCATCGTCGAATGGCGCTCTGATCCCGCCTCCGATGAGCGGGATGCCGCCGAGAGCGCTGCCGACCTCCGTCATGGTTTGCTCGAAGCCCGCGCCCGCCTCTTCCATCTGCTCCCCGAACCCGGCGAGATTCTCGACGAGTTCGTACACGGTGAGGCCCAGCCACACCCACGCGCCAATCAGGGAGAGGGCGAGCACATCACCGGAGATCTGACGGGCCCTGCGCGGGCCGAAGTCGGAGTACAAAGTCATAGCCTCATGATGTCAGCCATTATCGTGGTGGCCGGTTATCGTAAAGCTTCACTGGGCGCGGGATTCGCCGATCCGGTCGTCAGCTCTTCTTCAACTCCTCCGCGAGCATCACGATGATGCCGCTGGGGCCGCGGACGTACGTGAGCTTGTAGACATCCTGGTACGTCGCCACTCCGCGAAGCGGATGACAGCCGTGCTTCGCGGCGATCTCCAGTGCTGTGTCGATGTCGTCGACGGAGAAGGCGACGCGGTGCATGCCGATCTCGTTCGGGCGAGTGGGGTCAGTTTCGATCGCATCGGGGTGGATGTATTCGAAGAGTTCGAGGCGACCGTGGCCGTCCGGCGTTTGGAGCATCGCGATCCTGGCGTGGTTGCCGTCAAGGCCGACGGCAGTGTCGGTCCACTCGCCACTGACGGTGTCACGGCCGATGAGCGTGAGTCCGAGGTCGGTGAAGAAGGCGATTGCTTCTTCGAGGTTGCGAACGGCGATGCCCACATTCTCCAGTTTGATGGCCATGCGTTGCACGCTACCAAGCCCGCGCCGATTGGTTCCAGTGGGTCGGGAGCATCAGCCATCCGGACGAGCGGCGCGAACGATCGCCGGCGCCGGCTCAACTGGCCGGGAGAAAGCCAGGAGACACCAGAAAGCGGTCGATCTCGATCCGGAGAGCGACCCGCGAGGGGTTCGGTCGAGGTTCGCGATATCGCGCGGAGTAGCAGGACACGGCGCGCGCGATCGAGACGTCGTCGGTCACGATGCGTGCTGTGCCCTCGATCGTCGACCAGTGCCGCCCATTCACCTGGCATGCGGCCACCTTGTCGTCGGCAGCCAGATGCCTGACCTTTCGTGAGCTTTCGTTGGTGATAACCCAGGCACATTGCTCGTCGAGGTCCAAAGCGACACCGACCGGAACAAGGTGGGGCCTGCCGTCAGGCCGAACGGACGCAAGAGTGCACAGGTGCCGTTCCGTCCAGAAGTTCAGGAGGAGCGAGGGGAAGAGTGTCCAATCGGGTGTCCACGAAGTCATCCGTTCATTCTCGCAGGCGCCCCGTCACTCAGGTCCCATGCCGGGAAGGACGGCGGTCAATGTGACGAGAGCGAAGGAGACCACGGCCAGCGGCGTGCGGATGGTCTGGCCGAGGTGCCACTGGTCGCGGAGCGCCTCCCAGTTCGCCGGTGGCGACTCCTGGCTCCACTCAGTCGCGAGGGCATTGACCGGCGCATTCAAGACCAGGGTCGCCACCACCGCACCGATCCAGCACAGGGCGGCCAGACTCGCCAGCGTCAACCGTACTGGACCCGTGGACCACACCGTCATGACGAGCAGGAGCAGCGACGCACCAGCCGCGATCGTGAGAGCGGGCATCATACGGCCGAGCGCTTCCTCGAAGCTGCGCTTGACCAGGACGAAGTCACGGGCATCCAGGCGGCTTTGCACGCGCACCTGTCCGAGCTGGGTGGCCAGGAAGCTTCCGGCTGTCAGCCCGACCAGCAGCAGGCTCACGAAGAGCACGCCAGGGGTGGCACGCTCCAGAACCGCTGGGAGTCCGTTGTTCACGATTGCAACTACTGGGGTCTCACTTGTGGTGTTCGCTATGGTCTTCGACGTCTGGCTCCGCACGCAGGACGTCAGCGATATCTTCCTCCGGACGCGGCGCGACGGTCTCGTCGATCTCGAGTTCCGGGATGGTCGGCTCGTCGGGGCCGGAGGTGTGCTCTGGAGAGGAGCGGTGTTTGTGGTGAGACACGGCGAGTCCTTCGGTAGATAACATCCACAGCGTATACCTGCCGGCGGTTGCGCAACCAGCTACCCGCACAGCCTTGGTCGCCTCTCTGGCCAAGACCCTCCCCACCGATCCGGAGAACGCGTTCGAGGACACCGATCGTGGAATCAATCTGATTCGCTCGCAGTCAGTGGGTGGACGTGATCACATAAGCGCTGGGCGGGTACGGTTAGTCATTCCCCTCGCATGCGGTCTGTCGACAAGTTGGTTTTCAACTCGATGCGCCGGTCACCGGAAGGTTCAAGTGGGATACGCACGGCCCCACCCTGTGCGCTATCGGCCTAATCACAGGGATGGGAGTAGCGGTCGCGGTGTTCGAGGTTCTGGGATTCGAAACGGCTGTGGCCTCCATCCTGATCACCTCGAGCATGGACACCGACGCTGCCGTCACACTGGCTGGGGAACTGTACGGCTCGCCGGCATTCCTCATCCCGCTGCTCGTCGGCCTCGGAGGCATCATCCTTAGGCTGTCGATGCTCGCCTCACCCTCTGGCGAAGTCGACTGGTAGCGATCGTTGTTCCGTCGTTGTTCGTTCTGTCTCAACTGGTGATCTTCGTTCCCCTTCCTGCAGGAGCGTCCCCCCATCCCGAGCTTTCTCCTTCTCGTCGTGCCTCTGGATGGCTGTTCAGTTGATTCGCCGCGTGCCCGGGGAACAGGTCTCTATCCCGACTGAGTCACCGTTGACGCAGAGAGATACGGTCGATTCGTAAGGTGTCTCATCCTTGGCTGTCGTGTACGCACCTAAGGCACGGCTGGCCACTGACGCCACGCGGGGAACATGTCATTCGCCTTGCTGTCGGTCAAATTGGTTGTCGCGAGGGTAGACAGATCGATTACAAGGATCTCGCCAACGTTCTCGCTGCCGTCCGCAGTGATCGCCAGCTTCGCGCTGTCGGGCGACCACGCAGGGGGCCAATGATCGTTCCCCGGAAGCCTTGTGATCCGTCGACCGGGGCCTCCATCAGCCGCCATCACGAAGATGTCGTCGTTCCATTCCACTGGATCGGAGGCGTTGGGGTCACCGGTTGTGGCGACATACGCGATGGATTTTCCGTCCGGAGACCAGGCAGGTTCGGCCAACCCGCTCTCGCCGTCTGCCAGGAGAGCTTCGCCGCTGCCATCCCGGTTCACAGTCCAGAGGCTTTCTTGAGACCCGCCGCGACTCGTGCTGAAAACAATGCGCTGGCCGTCGGGCGACCAGCTCGGCCAGGTGCCGTCAGAAGTGAGCAGGTGACGCTCGCCGCCATCACTATTCATCACATGGATCTGGGCGGCATCACCCTGCAACGTCCCATACACGATCTGCGCACCGTCCGGTGACCACGACGGCGTGATTTCGTTTACGTCTGCCGTGTCGGTCAGGTTGCGTAGCCCCGTCCCGTCGGCGTTGATAACGCAAATGTCGGCCCTGCTGATTTCAAGGTCGACCGCGGACATGAAGATTAGGCGCTCCCCGTCCGGAGACCATGAAGGTGTGGCCTCCGCCTCATCACTATTGGTCAGCTGGATAACATCCGAGCCGTCGGTCCCCATGAGCCAGAGATCGAAGCTGCCCGAGCGATCGGACGTGAACGCGATGGGACGTGCCGCGGGGTCGACCGTCGGAGATGTCACCGCTTTGCTGCACAGGTCTGTATCGGTCGAGTCGGCATCGGTCTCAACAGAGCCGGGCGAATCTGCTTCGGTCTGGAGCGTGCAGCCGCTGGCACAGAGAAGGGTCGCCATAGCTACTACCACCAGGCGTCTACATCTTGCACGATGCATATCCGCCTCCGACGCCATGTTGCGATCGTCGACCGAAGCGTCGACCGGCCGCGTGTGAGCCTGAACGTCTCATGAATACCCTGTGAAATCGAGGCACGCAAGGGGTGAGCTCGGTCACGCACGTGTCTCAACATAGGGGCGGCAGGGTGGACACCTTCTTCCCCTTGACGATCGCAAATCAACGTGCCTAGTTTCCCCTATCAGGCCTTAATGCCTGCATGTCGTCGGCTTACCCGTTAGGACAACAATCATGAGCGCGACATCGGCCCACGCTGGTCCTCGAACATCGAACTCTGAAGACAAGCCGTCGCAGAAATCACGACCGTCCCGTCGACGACGCGTGGTCGGTGCCATTGGCATCGCCGTCCTTGTCGTACTGGCTCTACTCCTCGTCTCGACCATCACCAACGCCGCACTCGATCAGGTCGAGCGCTCGAACGTCGTCGCCTACGGCGAACGCGTCGACGTGGCGGGCGGCGCCCTGAACGTCTACCGACACGGCGACAGCGGACCAACCATCGTCATGCTCGGTGGTTACAGCACTGCTTCCCCCGCGCTCGATTACGCTCCACTGATCCGCGAGCTCGACGGTTACCGAACCGTCGTCGTCGAAGGTTTCGGTTACGGTTACAGCGACCACACCGCACCGCCCCGCACCGTCGAAAACATCACCGCCGAACTGCATCAGGCCCTGGAGCAGGTCGGGGTCGACGAGCCCTACATCCTGCTGGGCCATTCCATCGCCGGGATTTACAACCTCTACTACGCCAACCGGTATCGCGACGAAGTCTCCGCTGTCATCGGCATCGACTCCTCCGTCCCCGGCCAGATCAACGGCCTTGCCGGGCAAGGCAGCCCCCTGAACCGGCTGTTGGCGGCCACCGGGCTGCTTCGGGTGGCCTCGGCCGTGGCGCCGTCCTTGATTGATCCCGATGGGGACGCATACACCGCACGGGAGCGGGAGCAAATGCGGTCGATGAAGAACTGGAACTTCGGGAACGCCGCCGTGCTGGACGAGGCGAACCATGGCGCGCAGAACTTCGAAGCGGTCCGCGACATGACTTACCCGGCCGACCTGCCGGTGCTTTTCTTCATCAAGAAGGAGGGCAATCAGCCGCGATGGAGGGAACTCCACGAGGCTCAGTTGGCGAACCTTGAGCGCGGAGAATTGATCGAACTTGACGGTGGTCACTATCTCCATTGGACTCAGTCCGAAGTTCTTGCCGAGCACATCGACGAGTTCCTCAGTTTCGCTGCGGCAGGCCGGTGAAAGCTCGAACAGTGCGTTCGTCCGGGGCGGGACGGGCCGTATTTTTCGGGTGCTCCTCGACAAATGCAAGGGGCTACCCGGTCTTCGTGCGGCCTGCTTACAGTTCTGGATGGGCGCGCGCTCGCGCACCACCACCACCTATAGAAGGAGACGCAATGAGCACGAAGGTTGAAAAAAGCATCCTCGTTAATGTCCCGCTCAGCATCGCGTACAACCAGTGGACTCAGTTTGAAGAGTTCCCTCACTTCATGAGCGGCATCAAGTCCGTCACGCAGCTCGATGACGAGCACCTGACCTGGGTCGCGGAAATCGCCGGTGTGCGTCGGCAGTGGGACGCAAAGATACTGGAGCAGGTGCCCGACAAGAAGGTGTCGTGGGCTGCCACGGAGGGAGCGACCAACGCGGGGTCGGTGACGTTTGAGGATGTCGGGGGAGGACAGACCCAGGTGCATCTCGTCCTCGAGTACGAGCCCGAGGGGCTGGTCGAGAAGATCGGCGACAAGTTGAACGTCGTCGAGAACCAGGCGGAAGGCGACCTGGACCGGTTCAAAACGTTCATCGAATCCGAAGGCTATGCCACAGGAGCGTGGCGCGGGTCTGTGGGAACCGGAACCGCTAGCGATGAGCCAGGGATTGAGACAGCTTCCAGTTCACGCGGTGACAGTGGCAAGGCGGGAATTTCGGGCAAGGTCGCGGCGGGCGTCGGTCTCGCCGCCGCTGCAGCTGCTGCAGCTGGTGTCGCAGCCAGCAAGAAGAATCGCGACGACACAGCAGACGTGGAAACCGACGTCACGCTGACCCCCGCCGACGAGGCGCTGCCAGACCCAACGCTCCCCGGGGTAGACAGCGCCGAGGCGGGCGTCACCCTGGAGGAAGATCCGGTGCTCAGGAAGAACCGCGCCGAAGGCGGCTCTCTAGCCCCATGACCCCGCCGTAGCAACGTCGAGCCCCAGCCGCCAGCCACCTGGTCCCGCCACGGGACGGGTGGCTGGCGACGTGTGAACGACGAACGGATGTCACCGCGTCGGCAACCGCGTCGGCAACCACGTCGACGGGCGCAACCCCCTCGCGCAGGGATGATCGCGGGAATATGGTGCATCCGTGACTGCAGCGCATGAAAAGGCTCCGGTTCGGGAGCCAGACTCGACCGATCGTCCCTTCCCGATCGAGGATTATGCGCTGATTGGAGATTTGCACACCGCGGCGCTCATCTCGCGAAAGGGGACGCTGGACTGGCTGTGCATGCCACGCTTCGACTCGCCCTCCATGTTCGCGGCTCTCGTAGGTCCGGAAGACGCCGGTCACTGGACGCTCGCCCCTCGTGGTCGCGTGACACACACGGAACGTGCATATCTTCCTGGCACCTTCGTGCTGCGCACCCTGTGGCGCACCGAAGAGGGCGAGGCCGAGGTGATCGAATTCATGCCGCTTCACGACGAGCGCGCCAACCTCGTCCGGCGGGTGAGAGGGCTGCGCGGCCGGGTTTCCTTCCGCCAGATCCTGCGTGTTCGATTCGACTACAGCGCCGCGGTGCCCTGGATCCGGCAGCTCCCGTATGACGGCGGAACAGCGCTGCTGGCGACGGCGGGTCCGGATGCCGTGCTGATCACCGGCCCACGGTTGAGCGCTGACGGTCTCCGCCACATCGCCGATTTCGACGTAGCGGAAGACGAGATCGTCGACCTCGTGTTGACCTGGTACGCGTCGTATCTGGAGCCTCCGGAGCCGACCGACGTCGATGGGGCGCTCCGTCGAACCTTAGCCTGGTGGCAGGACTGGGCTCGTCGGAGCAATCCGCCAGCGCCGTTCGACGAACAGGTGCAGCGGTCCCTTCTCGTTCTGCGCGCCCTCACCCACGAAAAGACCGGTGGCATCGTTGCGGCCGCAACCATGAGCCTCCCTGAGGAGCACCGCGGTGTGCGCAACTGGGATTACCGCTACGTCTGGCTGCGCGATGCAGCCCTGACGATCGAGGTGCTCATGACGCACGGATACCGGGCGGAAGCTGAGGAGTGGCGGCAGTGGCTATTGCGCGCGATCGCCGGCGACCCCGCGGATGTGCAGATCATGTACTCACTCGACGGGCAGCGCAGGCTACCTGAGTTCGAGGTCCCGGAGCTGTCCGGGTACGGAGGCGCGGTTCCTGTGCGAGTCGGGAATGCGGCGTATCTGCAGCGTCAGTGGGACATTTTCGGTGAAGTGATGGTGGCGCTGCACGGCGCACGCACCGCAGGCCTCGAGGAGACGGAAGCGTCATGGCCGCTGCAGTTGGCCTTGCTGGGGTTCCTGGAGAAGAACTGGCAGAAGCCCGACCGGGGAATCTGGGAGATCCGCGGCGATGAGCGGCATTTCACCCATTCCCGCGCGATGGTGTGGGCGGCCTTCGACCGTGGGGCCCGCGGCATCACCGAGTTCGGCCTGCCCGGCAACGCGGAGCGGTGGGGGTCACTGCGGGATCAGGTGCGCGATGAGATCATGGCACGCGGATACGACGAGCAGCGCAACACGTTCGTCCAGCACTACGGCGCGGATGCGGTCGATGCTTCGTTGTTGCAACTCCCGCAGATCGGATTCCTCCCCGCAAACGACCCCCGGATGCTCGGGACGGTCGCCGCCATCGAGGACGAACTGATGGTGGACGGCCTTCTCCTGCGCTATCGCCCGGAGACGGGAGTAGACGGGCTGGCCGGGACGGAGCATCCGTTTCTGGCCTGCTCGTTCTGGCTGGTCGAACAGTACGCCGCATCGGGGCGCGTGTCGGACGCGAGGGAGTTGATGGGTCGACTCACGTCGCTGGTCAACGACCTGGGACTGCTCAGCGAAGAATATGACCCTGGTCGGCGCCGACAGGTGGGAAATCTGCCGCAGGCGCTTTCGCATCTCAGTCTGGTGAGAGCCGCCGATGCCATCGCCGCTGCAGAGAAGGGCGAGGAGGAGCAGTTGCCCCTCGTGCGCGGCGAATCCGAGGGCGAGCAGGCGGCTGAGGCGAACCGGTCCGGCGACGATGAGCTTGCGTCCGCAACGGGTGAAACCGGGAAGGGAAGGTGACGGCGGTTTCAGTCGTGCTTGCCCAGGCGGCGCACGAGCGGTGCCTTCCCGAGCGCGGTGCGCTCGACGGCTGCGACCACTTCTACGTCAACACCGGTTCCGACCACTCGGGCTGATGCCAGTGCCGCCAGGACGTCGGCACGTACCTGTTCCGCCGATGCGCCCGGCGCCAGGCCGGCCAGGAGGATTCGGAGGGATGCCGGCTCCTGAATGACCTGCCATCCCGCGACGGTTGCCTGGTCCAGCACGTCGTGGAAAACGTTCGGGTGGACGCTCACCGCGCCTGGCACTCCGGGCAGGAAAAGCACGTCCTCCGCTCGTCCTTCGATGCCGGTGAGAAGCGCAAAGGAACGACCGCACGGGCAATTCCGGCCGCCGATTCGGACGCTGTCGGACATCTCATAGCGGATCAACGGCAGGGTGCGTGAGAACAAGACAGTGACCAGAATCTTCGAACCGATTGTGCCGATCGGGACCGGCAATCCGGCCTGGTCGACGGGTTCGAGGATTACCTGGTCTTCATAGATGTGTCTGTTGTGGAACACGCACGGCGAGGCGATGCCTGCCGTTTCGGTTGCGGCGTAGATGTCGAACGGTTCCGATCCCCAGGCCGTCCGCATCTCTTCGGCAGCAGTGTCGCTCAGCACCTCCGAAACGGACATCACCGACTGCGGAGAGATCCGCAACCGCCCCGCGCTCTGCTCGGCGGCCAACGGTCTGAGGCCAGAGGCATAGCCGACAAGGAGACGGGGCTGGAAAGCATTGAGCTCGGCGACCGTCTCGGCCACGGGGCTCGTCACGTCCAGCCGGAGTGCCGGCAGCACCCGGGACTGGAGTGCGGCTCCGACCCCGGCCGACTGGTGCGTCGGTGTGCGCGAGCCCACGAGCGCGACGCGAAGTGGATGAGTCAATCCGGCCGGCACTCCGGCCCAGTCATTGGCCCTGGCGTAAGAGGCGAGCGCTGTCGCCCATTCGTGCCGATTCCAGAGGAAGATGCCCCGCCGCCCTGTCGTTCCTGCCGTCGCCGATACCCACCACCGACCTCTCCACGGGCGGCCGGGGTCCGCGCCGGATGTCACCAGGGTTCGCAGGTATCGCTCCACGTCTGCTAGCCGGAGACCGGAAGCGGTCACGGTCTGATCGAAGTGAGCCATCAGGTCCGCCTTCGTAACGGGAGGCAGTTGAGCCAGCGGCGCATCGAGCAGGCCAGCGTGGTGCTGCCGGTAGAACTCCGAACCCGCGTAGGCAGCGCGCCGCAGATCTCGCAGGGCTCTCGCCTGATGCGCTTCGATCTGGTCGGGGCTCCACCGGTCCCGGCTCTTCCAGCGCGAGCGGAGAAAGAGAAGCTCTGACAGAACGCGAGTGTCCATGCGACGTCTGTGCTGCGAGGTCAGCTCAGCCAGCGCCACCAGCGTGACGGTTCGGGCGGCTCCGGTGCCGGTCCCTCGCCCAGGGCCCGAGCGGCCTCGACGATGTCGTCGGTGGTGAGTGTCATGACATCGTCTCGATCGAGTGCGTCGAGACTCCGGCCCTCGTCACGTGACAGCCTCAATGCCTGTCGATTGAGCGCCTGCTCAAAGAGCGTGCGGGCGAAGCGCGCGTTTCCGGAGTCTTCGCCCGCGTGAAGGCCGGAGAGGATGCGGCGCAACATCTGGTCGGCGCCCGGCTCCAGCGTATATTCGTGCTGGATCAACATCCGATTGAAGATCGCCTCGAGGGCCTCGATCGAGTAGTCCGGGAAGGTGATTTCTCGCGCGAAGCGGGAACGCAGACCGGGGTTCGACAGAAGGAACGACTCCATCAGCCGCGGATAGCCGGCCACAATGACTACGAGGCGGTGGCGGTGATCCTCCATCCGCTTGAGCAGGACCTCGATCGCCTCCGGGCCGAAATCCATCCGGCCGTCCTCAGGGGCGAGGGCGTAGGCCTCGTCGATGAACAGTACGCCGTCCAGCGCCCGCCTGATCACCCGGTCCGTCTTGATGGCCGTCGCGCCGACATACTGCCCGACCAGACCCGATCGGTCGACCTCGACCAGGTGCCCTTTCTGCAGCAAGCCGACCGCGCGGTACATCTCCGCCAGCAGCCGGGCGACAGTTGTCTTGCCTGTCCCCGGATTTCCAAGGAACACCAGATGCTGCGAAGTAGCGACTTCCGGCAGGCCATGCGCCTTACGGCGTGCTTGCACCTGAAGCAGCGCGACGAGGGCACGCACCTGTTCCTTTACGGTTTCCAGCCCGATGAGTGCGTCAAGTTCGGCCTGCACCTCTGAGAGAGGTCGCGCCGGCCCGGGGCGCCCGCCGAAGAGGTCACCGACCAGGTCATCAACCCGTTCTGAACCCGGCAGCTTGAGCTGCTCCGCCAGATGGCCGAGCGTTTCGCGCAGGTCATCGATCGGATTGCGTTTGGCAGCCATACGTTTCTCCCGTGGCGGTTGGGTAGACCGCGAGAAAAGATTCGCGGTGGATCAGTCTAGTTCTGCTCCTTCAGTGTGAGAGCCTGCCGTTGCCATCGGTGCACGTCCGGCAGCCAGTCCAACGTGGCTGATGGGCCGACCCTCTGGTCGTCGATGACACCGCCGTCCCGCAGGTCCTCCACGTACGCCCGATCCTGTTCGATGCGTGCTCGCACGTGCTCGCCTGTACCGATGGAGCCATGGCCGGGGATTACAACATCGACGTCGTTGGCCGCGCGCTCGAACAGGCGCAGCGCCGAGAGGTAGTCGTCAATCGGATCGGCGGCCTCCAGGTCGAGGAACGGCATCAGGATGTCAGAAAGCATGTCGCCGGCGACAAGGACGCGACGATCCTCGATCAGCAGTGCTGCATGACCCGGGGCATGCGCGCGGTGCTCGATGATGCGGACCGTGGGGCCATCCCAGGGAATTTGCCGAGTTTCCGCGGGCAGACCGGTGATAAGACCGAGCTGGTCCATCGGAATGTCCTCGGCGTACTCCGGCGGGAGCCCCTCGGCGATGCGGTCCTCCCAGTCCGGTCCCGACAACAGATCTCGAATGGAAGCCGCGCAGCGGGCTGTGCCGTAACGGGGCGCGTCGCCGAAGTCCGGATGCCAGAGCAGGTGATCCCAATCAGGATGCGTGGAGAAGCCTGCGACGACGGGCAGACCCAACGCGCCGATGTCGCGCGCGATATCCGCCATCTCGGCACTCGTTATTCCTGGGTCTATGAGCAACACACCGTCCCGGCCCTTCACCACGATGGAATTACTCTGGATGAACTCGCTCTCGTGGATGAGAACGCCCTCGGTGACTTGCTTCAGCATGAGACATCTTCCACTTGTGGTTTGCGCCTGCCTTCGCCATCACGTCGGCAGCACCTCGGCGAGGTAATCGCAGATGTCGGGAAAGGTCGCGTGCGGGCCTGAGACGCGAACCAAATCTTCGGAGAGGGTGATCCCACCAGGGGTCGAGTCATTCTCACTGTCGAAGACGTACCTGGTGGCGATCGATCCGCTCTCCCGAAGAATTGCATTCCCTTCGGAATCGCGGAAGATGAAGTGCCCCGCGTCATTCGCGACGTATTCGAAGACGCCGTCGCCCAGTGCGCGTGGCTGGATCTCAACGAGGACGCCTTTGCCCTCGACCGTGATCAGGTCTCCAGTCGCCGGGTTGCTATACGTTTCGGTGAAGTTGTAGCGGACAGAGAACTTGAAGAACTGGCCATCCGTGGAAGGTGTGGCGTCGCGAACCGTGACTCGGTCGCGGAACTCGGTGGTCACGACGTATGCGCCGCCGCATTGCTCCGAACTGAACGTGCCTTCGTAGGTCTCCTGCTCGACCGGCGCCGCCGCATGTGCCGGCGTAGCAGCGGCCACTCCGGCGGCGACGAGCGCGAGACCAATGACGGTCGCTTGACACTTCATGGACGTCTCCTTCGATCGATTCTGAGGGTCGCCCGGGGACTGCGACCCGAGAGATTAGGGCGAAACGGGTCCAGCTTTGACCCGCCCAGGGGCGCTGTCAAGGGACCCAATCGAATGGGTACGCGGTCACGGTCGGAAAGGAGCACCGAACATTGCTTCGCCGAAGACCAAAGGATGAACGAAGGGCGGCATGCCTCGCCAGGTGGCGCTCTCGGCCGCGGTGATTGTGAACTGTGACGCGATCGTCGTGAGCGTGTCGCGGTTGCATCGGCAACCATCCGCGATCACGGCCCATGCATCCGCGCAGCGGTCCTGCCAGCCCGCCAGCCGCAGTGAGCCGGAACGAACGTGTTCGCAAAACAAGAGCCGGCCGTCCGGGCGAAGCACTCTCCGCACCTCAGCCAGCGCGCGCTCAGGGTCGGTCACGGTGCACAACACCAGGGTCGAAACCACCGTGTCGAAGGATCCGTCCTCGAACGGGAGCGCTTCTGCAGGTGCCGCAACGATGTGAGCCGAACGGCCCAGCTGCGACCTCCGCCTCCTCAGCCGGTCTGCCATCGGCTCGGCTGGTTCCGCCAGGATCAGATCATCGATGGCATCCGGATAGAGGTCAAGGTTGAGCCCGGTTCCGGCCCCGATCTCGAGAACCCGCCCGCGGGCGGCGCGAAGGAGACGGCGACGTCTGGACTGCATGCCGAGTCGCTCCCCGAACCACAGGAACGGGTCGTAGATGCTGGCAGTGAAACGGCTTCCGACTTTCTCGGTCATGGGGTCTCCGATCCTGGCTCGTGGGGGTGGTCAAGCGAGTCGGCCGACGAGTCGCACCAGCCACTGGTGGCGAAGTTCGACCCACACTGCGCGAGCAGACGCGACCACGTCACCCCGCCCGTCCAGCAGCGCGCTGGCTGTCTGGGTCGATCGACCGTGGCGTTGCACTGTCCACCCGACCGCAACCAGTCGTTCACCGAGGAGAACGTCCCGGTTCCGATGTGCTGTCAGGGTGCCGAGAAGGCCGAGCCGGCGGTCGAGCAAGGCCTGGGCCGGGTAGCTGGGGCAGTCGAGGGCACCCCAGACGGCTCCGGGGTGGACGACGCCGTCGGTGGTGTCCCGGTCGACCGGAACAAACGGCGCCGCGAGCACGTCGCTCCGATTCTCCAACGGGCCGGGGGTGACCGCCAGTCCGTCCCGGCGCTCGCTCCCGCACACCACGCACTTCGACAACAGGTGACGTGCCCCCTGGAGCGGACTTGAGGCGCGCGCCACCTCCGCGTCGGCAAAACTCGGCTGAACGGGAGGGATCATCGTGAACGGATCGACTCGCTGCACCTTGGCGACGAGTTGGTGGTTGAAATCGGTCACCGTGGCGAATCCCGCGTCGGCATCCATCCCCACCTCCAGCGGCCTCTCGAGGGGTATTCGCCGGATGAGCCGGACACTCGCCGTTCCACCGAGGGTTTCGGCGATCATGCCTGACGCGAATCCGCCGTTGGCACTGCCCAGCGGGCCGTTGAGCCGAGCGTCGAGCTGAATCGTTCTGGTTGCTGTTTTCATACCGCCAAGCAAACCGCGGCGGGTCCGTCTGCCTCATCGCCAGAACCGGCCAGACTCACCTGGCCGGATCCGGCCAGATGAAAGGCCCGCGCGGCGCAGGTGAGGGAAGGGGTGGGCGATCCGGCGGCGCTTGACATCGAGCATCCGCTCTCTAGAATCCGGATATGACGGCGGAATCCCAGGTCGTACGGCACACCCAGGTCGGTGCGCGTACCCTGGCATGGTCTTCCGTCGGTTCCGGAACGCCACTGGTGATTGGCGGGTGGTGGGCAAGCCACCTTGCGCTGAACTGGGAGGATGTCGCGTTCCGGGGCTTCGTTCATGCCCTTGCTCGCCGGCACACCGTCATCCGCTACGACCGCCCCGGGACCGGCCTGTCCGATCGCGCCGGGCCACCTCCCGCCAGCGTCGACGAAGAGCTGACCGCCCTGACCGGCCTGCTCGAGAACATCGGCCCTCCCAGCCTGGCGCTGCTGGGCGCGTCGTCCGGATCCGCAGTCGCCGCCGCCTACGCCGCCGAGTGGCCGGATCGGGTGGAGCGACTGGTGCTCTACGGCAGCTTTCCTCGCGGTGCTGACATCGCCTCTCCGTCCGCGCGCGAATTGCTGGTGTCGATCGTCGAAGGTCAGTGGGGACTCGGTGCGCGCATGCTGGCCGACGTTTTCCTCCCGAACGCCACAGCCCATGACCGTGAGGAATTCGTCCGGTTCCAGCGACGGTCGGCCTCACGCGAGGCAGCGGCGAACGCTCTGCGCGCCGTGTACGAGACGGACTCAACCGCCTACCTTTCGCGGGTGCGCGTTCCCACCCTGGTGCTGCACCGGCGAGACGACCGCGCCATCCCGTTTGCCCTCGGCCGCGAGGTAGCCGACACCGTGCCGGGGGCGACGTTCGTGGAGTTGGAGGGCGACGACCACTTCCCGTGGCTGGGTGACAGTCCCGCCGTGGTGGATGCCATCGAACGCTTCCTCGACGGCCGGCCACAGCGCGCACCGGCCGATCAGCACCGCTCAGTTGCCCTCACCGTTCGTGAGCGCGAAGTGCTCACACTGGTCGCCCAGGGCCTGACGGACGCCCAGATCGCCGACCGGTTGGTTCTCAGCTCACACACGGTCCATCGGCACGTCGCCAACGCGCGCACCAAACTCGGCGTCCCCTCGCGCGCCGCTGCAGCGGCCTGGGTTCTGACCCATCCGCGTTGACGACCTGCTGACATCGCGGCGCGAGCGACGGGCGATCATCCGGTGGGCGGCTGGAACACGAATCGGGTCGCGTCTTTCGGGAAATCGCTCCAGGCGAGGACGCGGAGCGCAGGGACGTGCCAGACGCCGTCTGCGTACGCTTCGACAGGTGGCGCATACCCATACTTCTTCCTCGACAGCTCGGCCAGCGCGAGCGCGTGCGCTCGCTTGGGAACGACGGTCGTCGCCACTCCTTCCACGATGACCGGCGCCGATCCATCTTCGATGTGGAGGACCACCTGTGGATTGGAGGAGAGGTTCAGCTGGTGCACGGCGGTAGCGCTTCCTCCGAACCAAAGAGCGCCGTCCATCCACAGTCCGTCCACCGGGACGGCATGTGGGCGGCCGTCGGGCCGGACGGTGCATAACCAGTAACGCGGTGCGGTCTCCAGGCGGCTCACGACATTCAACCAGGGGAGCGGTTCGCTTGCGGTTCCGTACTCCACCGGCAGGTCGAGAGGTTCACCGATCGGATCAGCGCGTCTGGGCACGGGAGGCTGCCGTCCTGCAAATCCTCACGGGCTGCACCGGGGCTTCAGCCGCCGAAGCCTGAACCCGATCCCCAGAGGGGGTGGGACGCCACCACGAGTACAACGAGCACGAGGGATGCGGCGACAAGCGCGGTTTCCCTCAGGGAAACCGGCCGCCGGGAAAGCCCGCGCTGTACGAGCAGAACGGCGGATCCTCCACCGAGCATGGCGGACCATGCGAGGAGCACCCAGCCCAGCAGCCAGGTGGCGATGAACAGGTCTTCCGCGGCATCACTGAGGAATCCGACGACATCGCCGATGCCGAAGGACGCGGCTGCGCCAACGGCCAACGCGAGCGCAGCACCTGGGATGGCCAGCCCAGCGCGCTCCTCAAGTTGCTCCATGCGGCGAATCTAGTCCCAACAGAGAGGTAAAACAACGAGGGCGGCATCCGGTTCGCGTGTCGAGGACATCCTGTCACGCTCGCCACGGCGAAAGGCGCGGCCACCACCCCGGGACGTTCCGTCTGTACTCGAGATACTGCTCGCCGTAGGTGCGGGTGAGGGTCGGCTCCTCGTAGCCTTTCACGAAGGCAACGACCGCGGAGAGCACGATCACGGCGTAGAGGACGAGCCACCAACTGCCGAAGAGCAAGGCCTGGCCAAGAATGATCGTGAGCACCGCGAGATACATCGGATTACGCACGAAACGGTAGGCCCCGGTCACGACGAGTGTTTCTGTCGGAGCGACAGGCGCGGGCGTTCCGCTGTGCAAGGCGAACAGCGCGAAGGCGTGGAGAAGGACGGATGCTCCGATCCCGATCGCGATCCAGGCGATCGGCACGACCCAGGCGGTGCTCTCCCAGTCGTATCTCCGCCAGCCTGTGATGAGCCACGGGATGAACCCGGCGACGACACCGGGCGCGAGAAAGAGGAAGAGGATCGTCCCGATCCATGCGCGTGCGTGTGCGGCTGCCTGGGGCATGCGCGTCAGGCTAACCCGATTCGTTCGACCGCGCGACGGGGTCCAGTTTCAGGCGTGCCGAGCTTCCAGCCCCGCTCCGGCGTGGAGGTCAAGGCCGCGGGCGGGCGGCGACGACCTCGGTGGTGGTTATGCTGCGTTGGGTAATCGCTTCCGCCACCCGGCGAAGAGTCGTGTCATTCGCGCGGGCGTACTGCCGGAGGGCGTTGAACGCCTCCGTCATCGTGAGTTTTTCTGAGTGGGCGAGCACACCCTTGGCCTGCTCGACGAGGATTCGGGTGTCGAGGGCAAGGTGCATCTGTTCGGTGATCGCGAACGGGCTCCGGAAGTTCCGTTCGTGGAGAACGCCCAGCACCGCGAGGTCGGCCAGTGCCTGGGCGATGAGTCCGTCTTCCTCTGAAATGTGCCCGGGTTGCGAGTGCAGGAGGTTCATCACGCCGACAACCTCATTGCGGAGTCGCATGGGCACCGCGAAAGTGGAACGGAAACCTTGCTCAAGGGCTGTCCGATAGAACTTGGGCCACTTCGTTGCGACGTCTTCGATTTCGGCGACGCTGACGGGTGCCGCCGTGTTGTAGCAGTCGATGCACGGCCCCTCGCCGGCGGCGATGATGATGGTTTCGACCACCCGCGCTTCTTCGCTGGTCGATGCGACCAGTTCGAGATCTCCGCCCGCGTCGACCAACAGGATGCCGCCGGCATCCAACCCGAGGACGTCGGTGCTGACGTTCAACAGGGTCGAGAGGAGATCGACGATGTCGTATTCCTTCATCAGCGCGTCAGCCATGGTTACGAAGGCCCCGTTGATCTTCGCTTCTCGCGATTTCTCGCCCACAATGTGTTCAGTACTCATCTGAAATCAATCCCTCGATGTCGAAAAGTCGAGTTGGCGAGTCACCACTGCACGAGCGACCTCGCGGAGGTTGACGCCATGAGAAAAAGCGTACGCCCGCATCAGCGCCAACGCGTCGGAAGCTGTGGTGTCCATCTGGCTGAGCACCATCCCGGTGGCCTGATGCACTTCACGCCGCATTTCTATCGGCGACGCTTCGTCCGGATCCTCGCCCTCGGCGAGCTGAAGCGCCCGCCGGAGGGCCTGGCCGGCGATGGCCCGGCCGAGGGCAGAGCCGACGTCACTTGCTTCACTGTCAAGAGGGCCGGCGGTACTCCGGTAACAGAGCGCCGCGCCGACACACGCGGCGCCGAGAGTCAGAGGAAAGAGGAAGACCGCGGCAACGCCCATACCGCGCGCGTGAGAGATGAACAGGGGCCAGCGTTCCGTCGCCGCTACGTCTGGAACCGAGATGGGCTGAGCCGACTTGAAGCAGTCGAAGAGTGGCCCCTCGCCGAGGTTGAGGTGGGTCTCCTCGAGCTCCGCGGCGGTGTCATCGCTGGCATGGATGATCAGCGCCCTCTGGTCCCTGCTGAAAACGGAGATGGCGACCCCGGTGATGGGCAGGAGGTCAAGGAACGGTGCCGCGAGTTTTGGGCCTACATCAGCGACCGCTTGAGCCGCGTTCACGCCGCGCCTGTCGCAACGCGAGTACTGAGGTCCGCCCACGCGCAGACGAATGTCATGTCCTCAGTGTAGGTCGAACGTCGTCCCGGCGGCATTAATTCTCAGCACGGTGACCGCGTCGTCGAGGCCCCGCATCTTCGCCCGGGAGGGTGTCGTGGAGTCGAGCGTAGCGGCGGCCGAGGGGCCCAGCCGACATGCCGTGAGCCGCCACGCTCAGCAAGACGGTGACGGCAACCACGGAGATCGCCTGGCCCACGACCTCGGTCGCGACGAGCTCCTCCACTGCCAGAAGCGCGAACACCACCGATGCGAGTCCGCGCGGCCCGAACCACCCGAGGAACAGGACGGTTCCCCTGTCAAAACCTGAACCGATCAGCGCAAGAGACACGGGAAGCATCCGGATGACCGTCAGGCTGAGGACGGCATAGACGAGCGTCGAGGGGGAGACGTAGTTGAGCGCGACAGGCAGGAGCGCTGCGCCGAAGAGGAACCACACGCCCAGCGCGAGAACCTCCCCGAGCAGCTCCGGTAGCTCACCGACCTCGTCCACATCGGCGACGTCGCGGGGGAATGCGGCGCCGAACGCGATACCCGCAAGGAAAGCTGCGATGAAGCCGTTTCCGCCAAGGGTCTGGGCGAGCGAAAAGCTTCCGACAGCGGTGGCGAGAGTACCCAGGCGGCGACCGCCGTGAAGGATCCAGCGGCGGCGGGATGCGAACCCGATGAGCCATGCGCTGCCGAACCCGAGCATCAGTCCGACGGCGATGCCGATCACAAGCTCGAGAATCACCCGGACGCTCTCAGCGACTTCACCGCTTCCACCGGGCCGGATCGACGCGACGGCGAGAGCGAACACCACCACCGGTGTGACGATGCCGTCGTTGAGGCCGCTCTCGACGTTCAGGGCGCGGCGCACGCGCGCGGGGAGACGTCTGTCGTCGATGACCTGCACGCTGAGCGCAGCGTCGGTGGGCGCCAGGGCCGCCCCGACAAACAGTGCCAGGGCCCAGGTGAAGTCGCTGAAGAGCAACCCCGCCACAAGGGTGCCGAGAACAGCCGACAGCGGGAGGCCGATGCCCAACAGCCGAGCGGGCAGCCCCACGTCATGGCGGAGGGTGACGGTGTTCACCCTCGACGCGTCCGAGAAGAGGAGGAGCGCGAGCGTGAGTTCGGCGAGGACGTGAACCGTCGGAGCCTCGACTTCGACGGCCAGGATCCCCCAGGCGGGGTTCCCAAGCACGAAGCCCGCCACCGTGAAGACAAGGGGGCCTGTGATGTTCCAGAGAGCGAGGCGATTGGATACCACAGCCCACCCGAGCACGATGAGACTGAGTGCCGCGAGTACCGACTCCATCTGACGGCTCGTTTCTCGAGATCCTGACCGCGACGATAGACCGGCACCACCGCCCCACGCATCACCCGGAAAGTAGTAGTAGAGAGATCCCTTTTGTCCGCGGGTCGTGGGCATTGCTGCCAAAATGAGTGGTGGAAAGGGCGACCAGATGGCATCCGAACAGGACACGAACATTCTCGAGGCGGAGCTGCTGATTCCCGACCTGCCGCGGCTTGCACGGCGGTATCCGGCGTCGCTACCCACACCGAAACTTCATGCCAGGTGGATCGAGGACGAAGGCGTGTCTCTCGCGTTCATCGAGATCGGCGACATTGCCATGCACGTCGAGACCACCGACGACGACGTCGCCTGGCATCTCCACGTGGGCGGGCACGACGGCCCACCGCTGGATGGCACACCGTGGAATCGCCAGACGACCGAGGCATTGCTGCTGTGGATGGAGGAGTTCGCCGGCAAGGTTCACGCCTGCCTGGAGATGATCGACGAGGACATCTTCGACGCGATCGACCTTTTCGAGGCCGGTGCCACCTTTGCACCGTTGTCGTCGTCCGGCTTCGACCCCGACGAGTGGGCGACGTTCACCGGGAAGGACTTCCTGGTGTTCCGGGTGGCCGCTCCCGGTCAAGCCGAACCGCAGATCTGGACCGGCACAGGCGACGCGTGGCATCTTCATGACGAGGAGCGGGACGGCGACGCCGAACTGCTGTGGACCCCTCCCGGCTCCGAAGACCCCATCCACCTCGGGGCGGTCATCCTCTCACCCGAGACGGGGCTGCCCGCGACCTTCGCGAACCCCGGCATCGATTGGAACGACGTCGGAATGACCGAGGATGACGCGATGGACTGGCTCCTGCGCGAACACCGGAACTGCGTCTGGGCGTCCACCATCCACGATGCCCTTACCGAGGCAGTACTGAACATGCTGGCGGGTTTCAGCGCCCCGGTCGTCTCACCTCACCGGTGAAAAGCATCCTCTGATTCAGGCCGCTTCGCAGGTGCGTTTGAGGTCGACCAGATCCTGATGCAGTGCCTTTTTGGCCGCACCCACGAATAGCGCGCCGACGAGCCCGGCAACCCGTGCGCCGAAGGTGAGCGGGGCTCCGTCGAAGGTCAAGTCGACGCGGGTGCCGTTGCCTACCGGGGTGAAGCGGTACTCGGTGCGGTAATGGGTTCCGCGCGACTCAGCCTCGGCGACGTACGAAACGTCCTGCTCATATCCGGTGACCCACATTTCTTCGGTCGCCTCTTTGCCGAACATCGTGCGCGTCTCCCGCCATTTGGTGCCCACGTTGAGCTGGGCGGGGCCTTCGAGCACCTCGAGCCTGGTGATGGCGCTGATGTTGGCGGCGGCATTCTCCAGGTCGCGGAACACCCCGAACACCTGTTTCCGGTCAGCGTTGATGCTGATTCTGTCCTGGATTCTCATGGCTTCTCCTCATACTCGACCGCCGGTTCCGGCGCGCAATCCTGTGCTCACCGTAGCGGCAAGCACGGGTCGCCAACCGAAGCAGGTGGCGGTTCCTGACGGCGGTTCATCGGTCCCGGGTGCCCCTAACGGCGCCACGCGGGGAAGGCGTCGTGTGCCTTGCTGTCGGTCAGATTCACCGTATCGAGGGTGGTCAGATCGACCACGACGATCTCGCCGACGTTCTCCTCACCGTCGGCCGTGAACGCAAGCTGTCCGCCGTCCGGTGACCACGCGGGAGGCCAATAATCGTTCCCCGGAAGGCTTGCACGGCAACGCCCTGTGGAGGGACGTCGTCTGGCAGTGGCAAGGACAGTCACGGTGGCGAGAGAGATTTCGTAGCGCGCTGCCCCATGCATGCCAGCCTCCGTCGCGTTGTGCGAGCGTGGACTCACGGGCAGGAGTCGAGCCGCGCGCGGTCCCGAATGTCTCATGATTCTCCTGCGGGACGGCCACGCGCAAGGGCCCCGGAAGACGCGTCGCGACCCTTCGTCCAGAGCCTGACAAAGCGATACACGCCCGGCAGGCGCACACAGCTGGCACCCTAGAAGCGGAGCGCTGAGGAGGGTAGCCTAGCCGGTGAAACGTGGTGCACAGCGGCATCACTCTCACCCGGAGGTCATCGTGAACGAACTAGGCTGGCTCCTTCTCGCCTTCGCCTCCACAGTGCTCGCAACCAACGTTGCCCTGGTCGTCGTCGTGCGGTCGTTCTACAAACGGATCCGGCGAAACCTCGCCCTCAACGCAACAGGTCTTCGTGTTCGCGCCCGACTTGCCTCGGGCGCCAGGCGCGACGTGCTGAAGCTGCAGCTTCGTCTGAAAGACACCCTCGACAGTGGACAGGCGGCGATGGACCTTGCCGTGCGCAGCAACGGTCCGCGCGGCGAACTCCCTCAGCTCTTCCGTCGCCTCCGAAGCGAAGGCGAGGTCCTGGAATCTCAGTTGCGTATGCTGGAGAGCGAGAACGACCTTGCCGTTCTGGCCGAGGCTCTGCCGACCGCCCGTTCCCGCGTCGATCAGGTGACGCAGCTCGTGCGCCAGCTGCGTTCGACCGTAGGATCCGGCCTTGGTGAGTTCTCAGACGAGAGTCTCACAGCGCTGCGTTCTGACATCGACCGGGAGGTGATGGCGGTGCGAGCGGGCATGCAGGAACTGCATGAACTCAACGGACGAAGCATGTCCTCCGAGTCGGGTCGGCAACCGTCAACGGCCCCTTCGCCACGGATTGAACCAGGGAGCCAGCGGTGAGCAACACGTCACGAATCCGAAACATCCTGCGGAGCAAGACGTCCCGGGGCCTCGACAAGGTGGAGGATCCGCGTGAGTTACTCGACAACAGCTATGACCAGATGGTGAGACTGCTGCAGCAGGTGAGGCAGGGACTCGCCGAGGTAGCGACCGCGAAGAAGAGGATCGAGCTGCAGGGTCAGGAAATGGGTGCCCGCTACACGCGGCTGGGCAGCCAGGCCCAGGAGGCAATGGATCAAGGTCGAGAAGATCTCGCGCGCACAGCGTTGGAACGACGTGTACTCCTCGAGCACCAGGTGTCGACTCTGCGCACCCAGTTCGATGCGCTGCAGAGACAGACAGCCGGATTGCAAGACAAGGAACGCCATCTCGCCGAACGCGTCTCAGCGTTCCGGATCGAGAAGGAGACGATCAAGGCCACGTATTCGGCGTCGCAGGCGCAGGTCAGAGCGAATGAGGCGCTGGGGGGCATCGGTTCGCAGATGAACGATGTCAGCGACAGCATCGACAGGGCGCGGGACAGGGTCGCGCAGATGCGGGCTCGCGCCGCTGCCACCGACGAGCTGCTCACCAGCGGAGCGCTGCGGGACCTCACCGAATCTCCCGACGCCGATCTCGAACGACAACTGGCCGCGCTGGCTACCGATGCGGATGTCGAAAGCCAGCTGCGTGCGATGAAGAACGCCCGCGTGTCGAGCCCCCGTCAAGGCTCCATCTCGCCCGGCGAAGAGCCGGACGCCTGGCTGAGCATCGGACAGACACCGGGCACTCCCTGAGCCGTAATACCTGGCTGCCTGCGAACGCCGCACAACCGCGCCGAGTGAGGTCACCCGATGGGAATGATGCCTCCGTGGGCAGGCGATTCTAGGCTCCGCTGGAGCAACGATTTACGAACGGCGCCTGACAAAATGCCGTTCCTGACGAGTGGGAGTACACCATGGCTGATGAGACCTACGTCGCGCTGGCGGCGCAATACGCAAGCGAAGAAGACGCGGTGACCGACTTCGAGGAGTTGCAGTCGCACTACAAAGACGACAAGCACCAGCACGGACCACTCGACGTCGCGGTGATTACGCGTGGTCTCGACGGCGAGCTGGCGATCGTGAAGCGCGATGAAGGACCGAAGGGTCATAAAACGAGGAAGGGCTTGTCCATCGGGCTCGCGAGCGGGCTCGCAGTGGCCCTGTTCCCGGCGGTGGCCCTCGGCGGAGCGCTTCTTGTGGCGGGTGGATCAGGAGCCGGCATCGGCGCCATTGCGAACCACATCTCCAGAAAGACACCCTCGAAGGACCTCGAGGCGATCAGCGCAACCCTCGACGCCGGAAGTGCGGGAATCGTTCTCGTCGTCGATCCAGCGGACGCAGACGAGGTCGAGAAACTCCTGGCAAAGGCCACGAAGGTCACGAAGAGAGACGTCGCCGTCGACAAAGAAAAGTTGGACGACGAGGTCGAAGGCGACTACGAGTAGCCCGGCGTCTTCCTCAGCCGTCGAGCGCGGCCTGCTGGCTGCGCCACAGCGCGTATTGTGCCCACGGGTCGTCGATGCCTGCTCGCAGAGTCTCGATGTGGGCGAGGATGTCCTCGTGCGCTGAGAACCATTCGGATCCGTCCAGGCGGTGCGCAGCGAATTGAGCGTGCCGCTTCTGCTCGGTCAGCCTGTTCCCGCGCTCGAAGGCGAGGACTTCGTCGTGACGGATGCCGGCGAAACGCTGGCGAGGATTAACGCTCGTCCCGATTTTGATCCGGTCCCGGAATCGGAGGTAGTACACGACGTCGACGCGCGGGGCGACGGTCTCACCGTCGGGAATATCGCCCAGTTTCCACTCGCAGACCGCGCAGAGCCACCCCGACGGGTACCGCACCCCCAACCGGGACCCGCAAGCCAGGCACGGCGTCGGCAGAACATCGGTCACTCCGCTGTCGCGATCTACCCAGTCGTGCGCGACTTGCAGGTGGCGGACGCACAGGTTGAGCGGGGAGCCTGCGTCGACAGCGCCGGAACACGGCTCTCCACCGTCCCCGAGAACGGCGCACGTCTCTGCGCGCGGTGATCTGTTGACCATGCTTCAAGGCTACGTCTATCTGCCATGCATGCATTCGGCCATTGGGGAAGGGGTGTTTTAACGGCGACAGTCGCTCTAGCCTTCGAAGGAACCGGCCGATTCGGGCGACGGTTGCCACAGAGGGGTGGATCCATGAGTTACGCCACGTCGATCCTGCGCGCCGACCCGCGCGGACGGAACCTCGGCGACCGGCTGGCGCTGGCCGAATGCATCGAAGCCTGCCTTGAATGTTCGCAGGCCTGTACTGCCTGCGCTGAGGCGTGCCTGAGTGAGTCGTCCGTCTCGGACCTTCGGGATTGCATCCGGGTCGCGCTCGACTGTGCCGATGTCAGCGGAGCGACCGCGAAAGTGGTGTCTCGGCACTCGCGTTACGACGCGAACCTTCGCCGGGCGCTGCTCGCCGCGTGCCGGGCAGCATGCGCCCTTGCCGCCGAGTCCTGCGAGGCACACGCCGAACGTTACGCGCATTGCCGGGTCTGTGCCGACGCCTGCCGCCGGTGTGAGGCGGCCTGCACCCGCCTTCTCGAAAGCCTGTAGCCCCGCGATCACTCGACCCGCACGTCAGTCGGTGCCTTGTCGGGCCGCCAGCCACGCCAGGATGAGTGGCGGAGCGAACCGGCGCTCGTCCACTCCATGAACGTGACTTCACCGACGAGCTCCGGTTCGATCCATCGGGCGTGGAGCAGCTCATCTCGGGGAACGTCGTGCACAGGAGGCGACTCCCGCCCCATCGTGCGGAATCGTTTGACCATGGCCCGCCGATCGGCATCAGAGAATCCCGTGCCCACCCGTCCTGCATAGCGGATGCCGTCGGCATCCGGGATACCGAGAACGAGCGCCCCGATGCCGCCGGCAGCGCTGCCGGCGCCGGGACGCCAGCCGACCACGACGACCTCCTGGGTTCGCTGGTGCTTGAGTTTGATCCACGCCCGGGACCGGCGACCCTCCACGTACGTGCTGTCGCGTTCCTTCGCGACCACGCCTTCGAGGCCGAACGATGTGCTCGACGCGAGTGCGGCCTCGATGTCGCCGTCGAACTCCTCCGGCACCTGCACGGGCCCCGTCGGCGTCACGCTCGCCGACAGGGCGGCACGTCGGACGTCGTAGTCGTCGGCCGTGATGTCGTGGCCGTCGAGTTCGATCATGTCGAAGAGCATGAGTTCGATCGTCGCGGATCGGGCCGCGGACTCCTCTTCGCTCAGACCGGCGCGGGATTGCAGGAAGCCGAAATTGGGCCGGCCCTTGCGGTCCAACGCGACGATCTCACCGTCGAGGACGGCCGCGACCGGTTTCACCGCCTCTCTCAGCGGCCTCACCAGTTCGGAGAAGGTCGCCGTCAGGTCCTTGCCGTTCCGGCTCATCAGCCACACGTCGTCGCCGTTCAGGTAGGCGATCGTGCGGTATCCGTCCCATTTCATCTCGAAGGCCCAGTCCGCGTCAGGGTCTAGGTCGGCGGCCGTGCCGTTGCTCGCGAGCATGGGGGACCGGAGCGGTCGGGAGATCGGCGCGGCTGCGTTAGCGAGAAGGGCCGGCAGCGACGTCGGTTCGGAGTGCACCCTTCGCGACGCTCGCTTCGTCTTCGTGCCGTCCATCAGGTGGATCAGCCAGTTGTTCTCCGCACCCGGGCGGCTCGTATGGATGAGTGCGTACTTGCGAGGGACCCCTCCGAGGCCTCCACCCTGCTGACCCGTGAGCGTGGCGATGACTTCCTTGCCCTCCCGCCACTTCTCCAGCTCGAACGTGCCGGAGTCCCAGATCGTGACCTCACCCGCCCCGTACTCACCCTTCGGAATCGTCCCCTCGAAGGTTCCGTACTCGAGCGGGTGGTCTTCCGTCTGGACGGCGAGGTGGTTCTCTGCGCCGTCCAGTGGCGGGCCCTTGGGAACAGCCCAGGAGACGAGCACACCCTCGTGCTCCAGGCGGAAGTCGTAGTGGAGCCTCCTGGCATGGTGCTCCTGGATGACGAAGGCGTTGCCGTTCGTGAGCGCGGCGGCGGCATCCGGAACCGGCTCCGGCGTCTTCGACCCGTCGCGCATGCTCCGGTATTTGGCGAGGCGGTCTCGCGACTCCGGCGTGGCCTCGAAGCTTTCGAGGTGACTGGGTGTCGGCTCAAGCCCCGCATCACGCGACACCAGCAACGGGGCAAGAAGGTCACCCCGCCGGGACACGCGGCTGAGAACCTCCTCGAAGTCGAGTTGCTTGAGTGACGGGGACTCGAGTTCCTGCCAGGTGCGCGGAGCCGCCACCATCGGCGTCAACCTGCCACGCAGGGAGTACGGGGCGATCGTCGTCTTCGCCTGGTTGTTCTGGCTCCAGTCGACGAGAACCTTGCCGGTGCGCAGCGTCTTCTTCATGTCGCTGACGATCAGATCGGGGTGATCTGCTTCCAGCGCCCTGGCAAGTTCGTGTGCCACGGACGACACCTGGTCAGAACTCCACCGTCCGTCGAGTGGGGCATAGAGATGGATGCCCTTGCTTCCGCTCGTCACCGGGAGCGGCTCGAGCCCCATATCGGTGAGGATGTCACGGGCGAGGCGGGCGACCTCGGCGCACTCCTGCAGCCCGGCGCCACCGCCGGGGTCGAGGTCGAGAACGAGCCGGTCGGGTTTGCGACGCCCACCGGTGCGCTCGAACTGCCACTGTGGCACGTGGATCTCGAGCGCCGACATCTGGGCCAGCCAGACCAGGGTCGCCCGGTCATTCACGAGCGGGTATTCGTTCGGGCCGCCGCTGTGCTCGATCGACCGTCTGGCGACCCAGCCCGGCGCGGACTCGTCGAGGTTCTTCTGGTAGAAGACATCGCCAGGATGCTCCGCCGTACCGACACCGTGGACCCACCGTTTGCGGGTGGCAGGCCGGTTCGCGGTGTAGGGCACCATCACGGCGGCGATCTCGGCGTAATACCGGAGTACGTCAGCCTTCGTTGTGCCTGTTTCCGGGTACATCACCTTGTCGAGGTTGGTGACGGTGATCCTCCTGCCGTCAACGGTGACGGCCTGTCTGGCCCCTCCGCGAGCAGCCACGGCCTAGGCCGTTTCCTCGAGCGGCGGATAGGTCAGGGTGAGCCCGTCCACCCTGGCGAAACCCGTCAGTTTTTGCGGCTTCACCGACGTCGCACTGTAGATGTCGTCCACATCGATCCCGCGCACGAGCAGCGCATCGCCGACCAGGGACCGGTGACAGCGCCACGGCACGGCTTCGGCGCACATGATCGTGACGACGTCTGCGTCCAGGAGGGCAATGAGCGCGTCGAGCGCGCTGGCGAACTCGGCGGTCTGCATGTAGTCGGCGTACCCGCGGAACGTCGGATTTTTCCAGCCGGTGTTGATCGACTCGGGGCTCGTGCGCCGGAGCCCGCCGAGGGCGGCGAGACGCGAATAGGCGATGCCGTTCTCGGTCAGGCTCGCCCGGAGGGCGGCCTCGTCGAACTGCGGGTTGTGGCGCGACCGGGGGACCGTCCGGATATCTGCAACGAGTGTGACGCTGTGGGCTCGCAGGATGGCGACGAACTCCTCGATCGGATGCGTCGAGTGCCCGATGGTGAACAGGTGGCCCATGCCGGGCAGCGTATCGGGCTTGCCGGGCTCGCTCAAGGGCTCGCCGGCTGTGCCGATTGAGGTCGTCGGCCCCGCTGAGGGCGGATGCCGCGCAGCGGCAGGGCGGGATCGGTGACGGCGAAAGCTGCGCGCGTATCGCCCAGCCACGCCAGCGCCGCGTGTGCCCAGTGCCGTGAGGCGGAGGCCGTGAGGGCAGGACGGAGGGCGAGGGTGTCGTCGGATGGTCCGGCGAGAAGGGCATGCCAGACCAGCTCGTGCCTCTCGAGAAGGGTGGACCAGTCGGCGCCGGGGAGGCTCGAACCGATGAAGACCTGGTCCAGCAGATCCGCCCAGGAGCGCGGGTCCGGTGCGACGGGGGAGTCGAGCCAGTGGGCGACGGCCAGAGATCCCTCGCCGGTCAGGGTGTACAGCGGGAGGTTGTCTTCCGTGGTCGTCCCCGTCGCGATGAGACCGGCACGACCAAGACGGTCGAGCGTGCTGTAGACCTGCCCGACGTTGAGTTCGGCACGGTGCGGTGCCCGCGCGACGAGCTCGTCACGCAGGGCAAGACCGTAGCCGGGGCCGAGAGAGAGAATGGCGAGGATGCCGTCCTTGACCGCCATACGCCTCCATTGCTCGTGTCCGTTGAATTCTACCGGGTATAGGTCAGCGACAGTGATCCCCTCATCCCTCGGCTGGCAGCCGCGCCGTGTGATGTGGTGGGCGGCAGTGGTGCAGCTCGCCGGTACGCTGTTTTTCAATCGGAGCACCGCCGACGCGCTGCTCAGGAACCTGTCGGTCGCCGAGGTTAACAGGCTAGTCTGGGCACCCGACGTGTTCGGCTCGATTGCCTTCCTCGTCGCGAGCCACCTCGCCTGGCTGGCCGTGCGCGGCCGCCCGTGGCGGGTGCGCCGGGACGACGCCGACTGGTGGGTGGCAATTCTCAACTATGTGGGCTCGGTCTTCTTCATGCTCTCGGCAATCGCCTCGGTGACGCTGCCGACGACGGGGGAGATCCTCAACCTCACCCTCGTCAACGCGGGCACGTTCCTCGGTGCTGCCTGCTTCTTCGCCGGGGCATACTTCCTGCTGCCGCCGGCTGCGCTCCGCACGCGGACGTGGGGGCCTGAACGCCGCGCACGCTGACGGCACGTCGAATGACATCGTTGTGATTTGGCGCCTGTGTAGGGCATAATGACTGCAACGGCCTTGTGCCGACAATTTCATAATGATGCTGCAGCTCCAGAGCATTTCCGCGGTCGTTGGGGAAGACGAACCACAGGAAATGGAGGAGAACATGGTGGCATCAGTCGCACGAGGGGTGATTTTGGTTCACTCCTCTCCGCGCGCGCTCTGCCCGCACGTTGAATGGGCAGCAGGGCGCGCTCTCGGTCGTGCCGTGAACTTCTCGTGGGAGGAGCAGCCGGTCCTCAAAGGAGCGCAGCGGGCCGAGTTTTACTGGGAGGGCTACCAGGGAATGGGAGCCGCCCTCGCTTCAGCTCTGCGGGGCTGGGAACACCTCCGTTTCGAAGTAACGGAGGACCCGACGCCCGGTTCGGATGGCGGCCGCTGGCTGCACACCCCGGACCTCGGGATCTTCTTCGCTCAGACCGACACGGCGGGGAATGTCGTCGTCCCCGAGGATCGCGTTCGTTACGCGATGGAGGTTGCCGGCACGAACGCCGATGAACTGCATCGAGAACTCCGGATCGCGCTTGGACAGGCCTGGGACGACGAACTCGAACCGTTCCGCCACGCCTCAGACGACTCGTCCGTGGTCTGGCTCCACAAGGTCGGCTGACACCGGCACAACAGACTGCAGCACACGCACATGTGGCTCCTGGCGCTCCGGTTGGTGATTACCCGGTCGGTTCGCCGCTGAAACAGTGTGGTCCTGCGTACAGAAGAACCCCCGACGGATGCTCCGCCGGGGGTTCTGTGCTGTGGATCAGTAGCTGCGGAACGCGACGACAGCGTTGTGCCCGCCGAACCCGAACGAGTTGCTGAGCGCGAGCAGGTCCTGTGAACCGAGGTCCCGGGGAGACGTGACGACATCGAGCGGAATCGCCGCGTCCTGCTCGTGAAGGTTGATCGTCGGGGGAGCGGTGCGTTCGTGGAGCGCGAGGATCGTGAAGATCGCTTCGAGTGCTCCGGTCCCGCCGAGGAGGTGACCCGTGGCAGCCTTGGTCGCCGAGACGGCGATGTTGGGCAGGTGGTCGCCGAAGACCCGCAGGAGCGCGTTGTATTCGGCGATGTCGCCCACCGGGGTGCTGGTCGCGTGGGCGTTGACATGCCGCACATCGCTCAGGCTCGCGCCCGCTCGCTCAATCGCCCCGAGCATGGCCCGGGCGGCCGCTGAGCCTTCCGGGTCGGGCGCCGTGATGTGGTACGAGTCGCTGGTGACCGAGCCGCCGGCCAGCTCGGCGTAGATGCGAGCGCCGCGCGCCAGGGCGTGCTCTTCTGTCTCCAGGACGATCGATGCGGCGCCTTCGCCGAGCACGAATCCGTCACGGGACACGTCATACGGGCGGGATGCCGTCTCCGGCGAATCGTTCCGGCGGGAGAGCGCCTGCATGGCAGAGAACGCTGCGATCGGCAGGGGGTGAACGACGGACTCGGTTCCGCCGGCTATGACGACGTCGGCGAGACCGGCCTGCAGGTGTTCGTACGCGTTCGCGATCGCCTCGGTGCTGGAGGCACAGGCTGAAACGTCGGTGCGGGAGTATGCGCGTGACGGGATGGACATGCTGATTGCCGCGGAGGCCGCGTTTGGCATGAGCATCGGGATCGTCATCGGGAGGACGCGGCGAGGGCCCTTCTCCTTGAGGGTGTCCCACGCGTCGAGCAGCGTCCAGAGGCCGCCGATACCGGTGGAGTAATCAACACCGACCCGCAGCGGGTCGGTGTCGGGAGAACCGGCATCTGCCCACGCTTCACGGGCGGAGACGAGGGCGAACTGGCTGGACGGGTCGAGGCGTTTGACCTCCTGGCGTTCCAGAACCTCGGACGGGCGCACCTTCGCCTCACCGGCGAAGGTCACGGGAAGGTTGTGTTCAGCGACCCAGTCGTACTCGAGGGTCCGGATGCCGGATTCCCCAGCAAGCAGTGCCTTCCAGGAGTCGGCGGCGGTCCCGCCCAGGGGCGAGCTGGCGCCGATGCCGGTGACGACGATTTTCTTGGTCATGCGTGGAACTCTCCTGGTGCGGGTCACGATACAACGGGGAATGGCACGTCCGCGTGAGCGGGGAGACTGGACCGGGCTGTGCTCGCTCCGGTCTCCCCGCGCAACGCTGAAACGGGTTAGGCCTGCGCCTTGACGATGAAGTCGACTGCGTCGCCGACCGTCTTGAGGTTCTTGACCTCTTCGTCGGGGATCTTGACGTCGAACTTCTCTTCGGCGTTGACGACGATGGTCATCATCGAGATCGAGTCGATGTCGAGGTCATCTGTGAAGGACTTGTCGAGCTCAACGGTGTCGGCTGCGATGCCGGTCTCGTCGTTGACGAGTTCGGCCAGACCGGCGAGTACTTCTTCGGTGGACAGTGCCATGGTGTTTTCTCCTTGAGTATCAATTGACCGTGAAACAGTCTAGATGGGCGGGCAGCACGAGGATCGCGCGCCGTGCGGGTGGTTCAGGGCAGGACGACGACCTGGGCGGCGAAGACGAGTCCGGCGCCGAAGCCGATCTGGAGCGCGAGGCCGCCGCTCAGTTCAGGGTTCTCCTGCAGCAGCCGGTGCGCAGCCAGCGGGATCGAGGCCGCTGATGTGTTGCCTGTCGTCTCGATATCCCGGGCGATGACGACGCTTTCGGGAAGTTTCAGCTGCTTTGCGAACTCGTCGATGATGCGCATGTTGGCCTGGTGGGGGATGAATGCGGCCAGCTGGTCAGGCGTGACGCCTGCGGCTTCGAGTGCCTCCTTGGCGACCTTCGCCATGTCCCACACTGCCCAGCGGAAGACCGTCTGTCCTTCCTGGCGCAGCGTCGGCCATTCTGCTTCACCGCGGCGGTATTGCTGCAGGGTCGCGTTCATGGCGACCGCGCCTGCCTTCGAGCCGTCGGAACCCCAGACGGTGGGGGAGATGCCCGGGTATTCGCTCGGGCCGACGACAGCTGCGCCGGCGCCGTCACCGAGGAGGAAGGAGATCGACCGGTCGGACGGGTCCACGACGTCGGAAAGCTTCTCCGCGCCGATGACGAGAGCGTAGGTGGCTGCGCCAGACCGGATCAGCGCGTCAGCCTGGGCGATTGCGTACGGATACCCGGCGCAGGCGGCATTGACGTCGTAGGCGGCGGCCGGGTTCGAGCCCACCCGGTCGGCTACGACGGCAGCCATTGACGGTGTCTGCTGGATGTTGCTGATCGTCGCGATGATGACCGCGTCGATCAGGGCCGGGTCGACGCCGGAGACGGCGATGGCCTCCCTGGCGGCATCGGTCGCCAGGTCAACAGCGAGGACGTCCTGGCTGGCACGCGTGCGCGTGACGATGCCCGTCCGCTGCCGGATCCACTCGTCGGACGAGTCGATCGGGCCGACGAGGTCGTCGTTGGGAACGGAGATGTCGCCGCGCGCTGCTCCGAATCCGAGGATGCGGGTGAATGCCGGCCCCTGGGACTGCCGCAGAATGGGTGTAGTCAATGCGTCTCTCTCGTTTGCGTGAAAAGGGGGCGAAAATGGGTGGACGGTCAGGCCGCGAGCATCTCGAGCGCAGCCGCAAGGTCGTCAGGGGTTTTGATCCCGACAGCGGGCACACCCTTCAGTCCGCGGCGCGCGAGACCAGTCAGCGCCCCGGCGGGCGCGAGCTCGATGATCCCGGTGACACCGGCTGACTGCATTCCCGCCATCGTCAGGTCCCAGCGCACGGGCGACGCGACCTGCCCGACAAGAAGTTCGACGAAACGGGAGCCAGACTCGACGACGGAACCGTCGGCGTTGGTCCACAGTGTGCGAACGGGGTCGGATGCCTGCACCGAGTCCGCGGTTGCGGCCAGGACATCGCGCGCTGATTCCATGTACCGGGTGTGGAAGGCGCCGGCGACCTGCAGCGGGATGACCCGGGTTCCCGAGAGGGGGGCCGCGCTGAGCTCGGCGAGTGCGTCGAGTTTTCCGGCGACGACGATCTGGCCGCCGCCGTTGAAGTTGGCGGGCTGAAGGCCGAGTTCGTCCAGCCGGCCGAGGAGCGAGTCCTCGTCGCCGCCGAGGACGGCACTCATTCCTGTCGGCACGACCGCCGCGGCTGCCGCCATCGCTGTGGCACGGGCGGCCACGAATCGCATGGCCGTGAGCTCGTCGAAGACCCCGGCTCCGGCTCCGGCGGTGATCTCACCGACCGAGTGTCCGGCGAAGGAGGCGGAGTCGGGCAGGTCGTCCTGCGCCGTCAGGGCACGAAGGGTCAGAAGCCCGGCGGCAACGATGAGCGGCTGGGCAACCCGCGTGTCGCGGATGGTGTCGGCATCCGACGTTGTGCCGTGAGCCACGAGATCGAGGCCGGCAGCGTCGGAGAACTGCTCAAGCAGGGTCCGGTTCGCGGGGTCGTCGAGCCACGGGGCGAGGAAGCCGGGCGTCTGCGAGCCCTGACCTGGGCATACGAGAACAATCACGGTACCAGTCTGCCAATCACTCTGGCCGCGCGTGTGTCGAACATCTCACAAGAATGGCAGGATCGCTTGTGCATGTCACACATTTTCTGGCGCGGAGGCCGGTCAGCGACGCCGCTTGACGGCATCCGGTTCGGCGATGGAGCCGAGGATCAAGGCGGACTGGAGGATGAGCGCTTCACGAGCGCCTGTGGCGTCCCACCCGATGACGTCGGACACGCGCTTCAGACGGTAGCGGACCGTGTTCGGGTGCACGAAAAGCTCACGTGCTGTCGCCTCGAGGGAGCGTCCATTGTCGAGGTAACACCACAGGGTGGTCACGAGTTCGGTTGAGTGCGCCTGCAGCGGCCGGTAGATCCGCTCGATGAGGGTCGTGCGGGCGAGCGCGTCGCCGGCAAGGGCTCGTTCGGGCAGCAGGTCGTCGGCCTGGACCGGGCGGGGCGCGTGACGCCAGGCGCGCGCGACAGCGAAACCCGCGAGTGCCGCACGGGCGCTCTTCGACGCTTCGACGAGGGTCGGAACAGCGTGCCCGAGAACGAGGTAACCCGGGCCGAAGCCCGGTTCCAGCTGGGTGGCGATCTCGACGAAGCTCAATGAGGCCGCCGTCCCGATTTCTTCATCGTCGACGCCGTGCGACGTTTCCGCCCGGCCGATGACGAGCACAAGGCGCCCGCCCTGCACTCCGATGAGCACGTCGGCAGCCATGTGCCGCGCCGTCCGGCGCAACTGGTCGACGTCCAGTTGAGGGGGAGTGGTACCGACGAGCACGGCGACCTCGCCGTGGCCATGCCAGCCGAGGGCGGCGATCCGGCTCGGAAGTTCATCGTCGGCTTCGCCGGAGAGGATCGAGTCGACGACGAGCGCCTCAAGCCGGGCATCCCACAGACCGCGGGCTTCGGCGGCGCGGGCGTAGACGTCGGCTGCCGCGAAGGCGATCTCACGGGAGTACAGCAGGATGCCCTCGCGCAGGTCCTCGGCGCCGCCATCCTTCAGCCGCGCTTCGACGACCTCGACGGTGACCCGGATGAGTTGCAAGGTCTGCTGCAGGCTCACCGAACGCAACAGTTCCCGCGGGGCCGCACCGAAGACATCCGCGGCGATCCACGGGGTCGACTTCGGGTCGTCGAACCAGGCGATGAACGATGAGATGCCCGCCTGCGCGACCAGGCCGACGGCGGACCGCCGCCCCGGCGGCATTTCTGCGTACCAGGGCAGCGTGTCCTCGAGCTTCTTCAGCGTCGTCGTCGCGAGTTCGCCCGACAGCCGGCGCAGCCAGGCAAGGGTCTCACTCTTCGAACGCGGCACGAGCGGCGAGCTGATGTTCTAGCTCTCACCACCGGCGTTGCCGGTGGTTCCCGCGTTGACATCGTGCAGCTTGTACTTCTCGATCGCCTGGGCCGGTACGGAACTGTCGATCTCACCGCGGTCGGCGAGCAGTTCAAGGGCACGAACCACCATCGACGGGCCGTCGATCTTGAAGAACCGGCGTGCAGCGGCACGGGTGTCCGAGAACCCGAAGCCGTCGGCCCCGAGCGATGCGAAGTCCCCGGGCACGAACTGCCTGATCTGGTCGGGCACGGCGTGCATGAAGTCCGAAACGGCGATGAACGGTCCGTTCGCCCCCTGCAGCTTCGACGTGACGTATGGGACCTGTTTCTCGGCATCCGGGTGAAGGAAGTTGTGCTCTTCAGCACGGATGCCGTCGCGGCGCAGCTCGGTCCAGGAGGTGACCGACCAGACGTCGGCGGACACACCCCAGTCCTCGCCGAGGAGCTTCTGGGCTTCGATCGCCCACGGAACGGCGACGCCTGACGCCAGCAGCTGGGCCTTCGGGCCGGGAGAGGAGGACTCGTTGAGCCTGTAGATGCCGCGGACGAGGCCGTCGACGTCGAGGTTCTCGGGTTCGGCCGGCTGCACGATCGGCTCGTTGTACACGGTGATGTAGTACATCACGTTCGGGTCGTCGTGCTCCCCGCCGTACATCCGCTCGAGGCCGGTGCGCATGATGTGCCCGATCTCGTAGCCGTAGGCCGGGTCGTAGGTGACCGTCGCCGGGTTCGTCGACGCGAGCAGAACCGAGTGCCCGTCGGCGTGCTGCAGGCCTTCACCGGTGAGGGTGGTACGGCCGGCAGTTGCGCCGATGATGAACCCGCGCGTCATCTGGTCGCCGGCCGCCCAGAAGGCGTCACCGGTGCGCTGGTACCCGAACATCGAGTAGAAGACGTAGATCGGGATGAGTGCTTCACCCTGGGTCGAGTACGACGTGCCGACGTTCGTGAACGCCGCCGCACCGCCGGCCTCGTTGATGCCGACGTGCAGGATCTGGCCCTGCGGGCTCTCCTTGTAGGCGAGCAGCAGTTCCCGGTCGACCGAGGTGTAGTGCTGGCCGTTCGGGTTGTAGATCTTCGCGGTCGGGAAGAACGCGTCGATGCCGAACGTGCGTGCCTCGTCGGGGATGATCGGAACGATCCTGTTGCCGAAGTCCTTGGAACGGATGAGGTCCTTGAGCAGCCGGACGAAAGCCATCGTTGTGGCGATCTCCTGCGTGCCTGAACCCTTCTTCGCGATTGCGTAGGTGGACTCGTCCGGGAGGTTCAGCTGGGTGTACTTCGAGCGGCGCTCGGGCACATAGCCGCCGAGCGCCCGGCGACGCTCGTGGAGGTACTGGATCGCCTCGTCCTGCTCACCCGGGTGGTAGTACGGGGGAAGGTACGGGTTCTCTTCGAGCTGGGCGTCGGTGAAGGGGATCCGCATCTCGTCGCGGAACGTCTTCAGGTTGTCCAGCGTCATCTTCTTCATCTGGTGCGTCGCGTTGCGACCCTCGAACGACGGGCCGAGGCCGTAGCCCTTCACCGTCTTCGCGAGGATGACGGTCGGCTGGCCTTTGTGCTCGGATGCCGCCTTGAACGCCGCGTAGACCTTGCGGTAGTCGTGCCCACCACGCTTGAGGTTCCAGATCTGCTCGTCCGTGTAGTTCTCGACGAGCTTCAGGGTGCGCTCATCGCGGCCGAAGAAATGCTCGCGCACGAAGGCGCCGCTCTCCGCTTTGTAGGTCTGGTAGTCGCCGTCCGGTGTGACGTTCATGAGGTTGAGAAGCGCACCGCTGTCGTCCCTGGCGAGCAGGTCGTCCCACTCGCGGCCCCAGACGACCTTGATGACGTTCCAGCCGGCGCCGCGGAAGAAGCTCTCCAGTTCCTGGATGATCTTGCCGTTTCCGCGCACGGGACCGTCGAGCCGCTGCAGGTTGCAGTTGATGATGAAGTTGAGGTTGTCGAGGCCTTCGTTCGCCGCGACCTGCAGCTGGCCGCGGCTCTCGACCTCGTCCATCTCGCCGTCGCCGAGGAACGCCCAGACCTGCTGGTCGCTGGCATCCTTGATGCCGCGGTTGGTCAGATAGCGGTTAAGCTGCGCCTGGTAGATGGCGTTGATCGGCCCGAGCCCCATCGACACCGTCGGGAACTGCCAGAAATCAGGCATGAGACGGGGATGCGGGTACGACGAAATGCCGTTGGATCCGTGGGACTTCTCCTGGCGGAACCCGTCGAGCTGGTCGGTCGACAACCGCCCTTCGAGAAACGCGCGGGCGTACGTGCCGGGGGAGGCGTGGCCCTGGATGAAGATCTGGTCGCCGCCGCCGGAATGGTCCTGCCCCCGGAAGAAGTGGTTGAAGCCGACTTCGTAGAGTGCTGCCGAGGAGGCGTAGGTGGAGATGTGCCCGCCGACACCGATTCCGGGACGCTGGCCCCGGTGCACAGTGATCGCGGCGTTCCAGCGGATCCAGGCGCGGTAGCGGCGTTCGATGTCTTCGTCGCCGGGGAATTCGGGTTCGTTCTCCGGCGCGATGGTGTTGATGTAGTCGGTGGTCGGGACCATCGGCACCCCGAGGTGCAGTTCACGCGAGCGCTTGAGGAGGCTCAGCATGATCTCGCGGGCGCGGCCGTGACCGTGTGCTGCGACGAGCTGATCGAGTGACTCCTGCCACTCGGCGGTTTCTTCGGGGTCTGCGTCGAAGTTGTTCACCGAGTAGGGGTCCTGGTCGTTTACAGTCACCGTCGACCTTTCTGTATGGGCAGATCGTGCCTGATTTTTCCGGTGCAAATTGTCAGTGGAGGTCGGGTACAGACCGCGCTGGCACCAGTGATCAGCCTAGCGACTTGCACGAGTGATAGGCGACATCCAGCGGGCTCGCCTTGGATCGTGCAGGTCGGAGGTCTAGCATGTGGATTTGCCCGCTGCGCCGAACCCGGCGCGGCACGATGCAGGCGACCTGCCTGAAAGGACGTTTCCTATGGCCCTCGAGAACGACACTCGGGCTCCCGACTTCGCGCTCACCAACCAGTTCGGCGAACTCGTCCAGCTGGGCAGCTTCCGCGGCAAACGCGCCGTTGCGCTGGTCTTCTTTCCTCTCGCTTTCTCCGGACGCTGCACGAGCGAACTGTGCGAACTCCGCGACAATCTCGCACTGTTCTCGGATGCCGACGTGGAACTCATCGGCATTTCGGTCGATTCCAAGTTCACCCTCCGCGCCTGGGCCGAGGAGGAAGGCTACGACTTCACTCTTCTCGCCGACTTCTGGCCCCACGGCCAGGTCAGCAAGGAGTACGGCGTCTTCCTCCCGGAAACCGGGTTCGCGAACCGGGCAACGTTCCTCATCGACACCGACGGCATCATCCGGGCCAGCTTCATCACGGCACCCGGTGAGGTGCGCCCCCTCGCCGCATACCGGGCCGCGCTGGACGCGTTGCAGCACCAGCCGGCCTAAACGCGGCGCACGTTCCCGGCCCCGCCGGAACGTGTAACATGAACTCGCTGCCATCGGCAGTGAGGGCCTTTAGCTCAGCTGGTAGAGCGCCACGTTTACACCGTGGATGTCATCGGTTCGATCCCGGTAGGGCCCACCGTCGAAATCCGTCACCCTGATCAGCGTGCAAGACCAGGTGGGCCGCCTCATCGACGCCGTCGGGCCCGCGCCGCATCGAGCCGCTCGTCGAGGGTGATTGCGGCGTCGATCATGGCCAGGTGGGTGAACGCCTGCGGGAAGTTACCGATCTGCTCGCCGGTCAGCGCGATCTCTTCCGAATACAGGCCAAGGTGGTTGGCATAGGTCAGCATCTTCTCGAAGATGATGCGGGCTTCGTCGAGCCGGTCCGAGCGTGCGAGCGCGTCCACGTACAGGAACGTGCAGAGCGAGAAAGTGCCTTCCGAGCCGCGGAGCCCGTCGGGCGAGGCGCTCGGGTCGTACCGGTAGACCAGACTGTCCGACACGAGTTCGGATTCGATCGCCGCCAGGGTGTCCTCCCACATCGGGTCGTGTGGCGCCACGAAACCGACCTGTGCCATTTTCAGCAGGGAGGCGTCGAGCACGGACTCGCCGTACTGCTGAACGAATGCGCGGCGTTCGGGGCTCCAGCCCTTCTCCATGATCTGGTTGTAGATCGCATCGCGCTCCGTGATCCAGCGTTCCAGCGGCGCCGGCCGGCCATACGAGGTGGCCAGTCGGATGGCCCGGTCGAATGCCACCCAGCACATCAGGCGCCCGTAGGTGAAATCCTTCCGCCCGCCCCGGGTTTCCCAGATTCCCTCCTCCGGCTGGTCCCAATTGTCGACCAGCCAGTCGAGGAGGCCGCAGATGGCCAGCCAGCCCGGCTGGCCGATCTTGACGCCGCTGTTGTCGGCGTGCCAGACGGCATCCATCGCCTCCCCGTAGATGTCGAGTTGAAGTTGTCCGGCGGCCCCGTTACCGATCCTCGCCGGATACGAACCGCGGTACCCCTCCCAGTCCTCCAGGATCTCCTCCGACAGCTCCGGGTTGCCGTCGACCCGGTACATGATATTCAGCGGCCCGGTGTCGCTCCCGGTCTGTTCCGCCACCCGGTCGCGCAGCCAGCGTCCGAACGCCGCAGCCTCGTCGAAAAATCCCATTCGAACCAGTGTGTGAACCGAGAAGGAGGCATCCCGGACCCACGTGTAGCGGTAGTCCCAGTTGCGCTCGCCCCCGATCTGCTCGGGAAGGCCTGCCGTCGGCGCTGCGACGAGACCTCCAGACGGTGCGTGGGTCAACAGTTTGAGGGTGATCGCTGAGCGCTGGAGTTCCTCGCGCCAGCGGCCGGTATAAGTCGACTGGCTGACCCAGTCCTGCCAGAACTGCACGGTGTCGTCGAAGAGTTGCTGAGCTTCGGTGACGGTGACGGTCTGTGCCGGCGACGTGCTGCCGGTTTCGAGGACGACTCCGCGCATCTGTCCTTCGACGAGGTGGAGCGAGGTCCGGATGTCATTCTCGTCAGGGTTCTCCCACCGCCCCAGCCGTTCATCGTCGGCATCCCGGATGGGGCTGAGAGTGAGCGTGGTGTCGCCTGAGGTGTACGTCGCGCCGGCCTCGGTCACCGTCAATGTGTGCGCTTGCCGACCGTAATCGAACCGCGGCGCGAACTCGATGTCGAAGTCGACCACCCCTCGGACGCATCGCATCACCCGAACGAGGCGGTGACGGTCGCTCTCGGAGGCCTCGGAGGAAACGGGCATGAAGTCGATGACTTCGCCCACGCCTTCTTCGGTGAGGAAGCGGGTGATGAGCACGGCGGTGTCGGGGAAATACAGCTGTTTCCTCTCGTACGCCCCGTTGTGCGGGCGTGCACTGAAATGCCCGCCCTTAGCACGGTCGAGGAGCGACCCGAAGATGCTGGGGGAGTCGAATCGTGGACTGCAGAACCAGTCGATCGTGCCGTCCGTCGACACAAGCGCCGAGGTTTGCAGGTCCCCGATCAGACCGTGCTCCGCGATAGCGGGGTATTCATTCATGACTGCGTTCCTTCTCTTTCAGACGTCCGGGCACGGCTTTATCCACGATTTCTCGCGGTGGACGCGGTTGCGCCTCGGTGGAGGGAGCACGGGGCTCCGCCCGATACTGCGCGGGAGATTCCCGTGCCAGTGCGCATCCACGCCTTACTGTTCCTCGACCTGTTCCGCAACGGGTTTCGCACCCTCATCCGCCCTGCTGACGGGCGTCGACAGGTCACGTATAGAGCTGATGTCGATGGGCTGCGTCGTCGGTGGCTCGAACGCCTCCGTGTCGATGGGGTCCATGGTCGTACTTTCCGTTGTGATCGCGAGTGTGAACTGAAGCTTGCGCCCGCTCGGCTGGCGCGGTCCTCACCCAGACCGGATGATTATCCCCACCCACTCGCGCTGGTGTGGGTGCGGCCGGGGCATCCGGTAGTGGACTTCGACTGATCAGCAGTGCGATGGTGGCCTAGTGAAGACGATCACCATCCATGACGAGGACGCGACCATCCACGTCGAACTCGACAGGCCGGAGGTCCGCAACGCCATCGACCGGCTGATGGTGGAGGAGCTTCACTCGGTCTGCACGGATCTGGAGCGTTCTCCCAGAATTCTGATCCTGTCCGGGGCGCAAGGTCCCAGTGGCGGGGTGTTCGCGTCCGGGGCGGACATCGCCGAGCTTCGCGACCGGCGGCGGGACGATGCGCTTGCCGGCATCAATTCCGGTCTTTTCCAGCGAATCGCCAGATTGCCCATGCCGGTGATCGCAGCCATCGACGGCTTCGCACTCGGCGGCGGGGCGGAACTCGCCTACGCGGCAGACTTTCGAATCGCGACAGCGAGAGCCAGGATCGGTAATCCTGAAGCCGGGCTCGGCATCCTTGCGGCGGCGGGCGGGGGATGGCGCCTGGCCGAGCTCGTCGGCGAGCCCGTGGCGAAGGAGATGCTCCTCGCCGGGAAGGTGCTCGACGGTGAGGAGGCACGTGCACTGCGACTCGTCACCGAACTGCACGAACCCGACCAGCTGATCCCCGCGGCCTTCGCCCTGGCAGCCCGGATCGCCGCCCAGGACCCGCTCGCGATCCGCCTCACCAAGAGCGTCCTCGCCGCCCCGCGTGACGCGCACCCGGCAATCGACGAACTCGCCCAGGCCATCCTCTTCGAATCTGAGGCCAAGCTCGAGCGGATGCAGGCATTCCTGGACCGGAAGAAGAGCAAGGAATGAGCACGTCCCTGTCACCGGGCGAAGGCTCGTTTCCCACGACGGTCGGCGTTCTCGGCGGGGGCCGCATGGGTGCGGGAATCGCTCACGCTTTCCTCGTCTCTGGAGCGAAGGTGACGGTCGTCGAACGGGATGCAGCTGCCGCAGACGCGGCGCGTGAGCGTGTGGCCGCGACGCTGACGAAGGCCGTCGAGAAGGGAGCGGTCTCAGAGGGGCTGGACGTGCTGCTCCGCCGATTTTCCGTCTCGACGGACGTCGGCGACTTTCGTACGGCCAGCCTCGTCGTCGAAGCCGTACCGGAGGACTTCGACCTCAAGCGGGACGCCCTGCTGAACGTTGAACGCAATCTCGGCACGGATGCCTGGATCGCGACCAACACGTCCTCGCTCTCGGTGACCCGGCTGGCGGAATCGCTGGCCAGGCCAGAGCGCCTATGTGGCCTGCACTTCTTCAATCCTGTCCCGCCGTCGACGCTGGTCGAAGTCGTCGTCGGGGACCGGACCGACCCGGACCTGTCCAGTCTCGCCAGCGGATGGGTGCTTGGTCTGGGCAAGACGCCGATCGTGGTCCATGACGCGCCCGGTTTCGCGAGTTCCCGGCTGGGCGTCGCGCTGGCCCTCGAGGCGATGCGGATGCTGGAAGACGGCGTGGCCAGTGCGAACGACATCGACACCGCCATGGAACTCGGCTACCGGCACGCAACGGGGCCGCTTCGTACGACTGACATCGTCGGGCTCGATGTGCGACTCGGTATCGCTGAGTACCTCCACGAATCCCTCGGTGAACGGTTCGCCCCACCCCAGATCCTGCGCGACATGGTGGCGCGAGGCGAGCTGGGGCGAAAGTCAGGAAAAGGGTTCTACGACTACTGAGGTCGCGTTGGCAGTTACCGGTGCGGTGGGCGCGACCATGTCGTTCCGAACGTGTCACCCAGCTGAATCCCGCGATCGTCGGAGCCGACGTCGCCTAGCATTGGAGGAGATGATTACTCGACGAGAAGCAGCCCTCCGCCTGGACATTCCGCTGGAAATGGCGGTGCGTCACGGCATCCCGAACCGGCTCTCCGAAGAGGAGGTCTCGGACCTGAACGACAACCCGCCTGCGTGGCTCGCGCAGTCGCGGGCGAACCGCACGGGTAAGAAACCGGTGTGGGTGCAGTTGACGTGCGACATCTGCGGATTCACCGAGTCGGCGCGGCCGAAGAAATGGTGGCCCGAGTTCGCCTACCTGAGCTGTGAGCACCATGGTTCGGACGAGCTCCCGGACCCCCAGCCGGGACAGGTACGCACCGAGATCGACGGCATCGGCAGCCGATTCATCGGCATCGTGGATGACGCTGCGTCCTAACGCCGAGTTGAGCCGTGCACACCGTTTTCACAGGTTCGGTGCAGAACCTTCCCAGTGGAGTCGGACAGTATGGCCACTTCAGCCGCCCGCGCAGGATCCGATCCCGCGGGCGCACAGCGGGCAAGCCCGAGCCGCTGTGATCCCGACACTGACCGTCACCACCATGTAGCCGCTGAGCGCGTGCAGGCCCTGCCCACGTGTTCGCGATGGTTGAAGCTTCCCGTTGAAAGAACGATTTCTGCGAGCTGCTTCACCGAGGCTTCGTTCCCGCTTGTGCTGATCCGCGGGGACACAACCCCGGAGACCCATGCTCAGTCCTACAGAAGAAGTAATCCCGACCGAAGACACCACCCGAGTGTCGAAGAAACGCATCCACGCGTCGCAGAAGCTCAAGCGCGTGACCTCGATCACCGCCGCCCTCGCCGCTGCCGGCGTTCTGGTCGCATCCGCTGTCACCATCCAGGCGAACGAAGCCCACGCTGAGGCAGGAGCCTCGCTCACGAGTTCCATCACAGGGATCACGTCGACGCTCGCCGGAACCACCGAAGAGATCACCGAAGCCCACGCCGACAAGCTGGCCGAGACCACGATCGCCGACGCGAATGCCGTCGTCGCCACCGCCAAAGACAAGGTGGATGTGACGCCGCTGACGGCATCCGTCGCCTCCCTCGCCGGCTACAAGACGCTCAAGCCCGCCACGGTCGCCGTGCTGGCCACCTTCACTGACGGGACCAAGGAGCGGATCCAGGCCCAGGTCGCCGAGGTTGATCGCATCGCCGCCGAGCAGGCCGCTGCTGCTGAGGCCGCACGGGTCGCCGCCGAAGCCGCCGCAGCCGCCGAAGCCGCTGCCGCCGCTGAGGCCGCGCGGGCCGCGGAGGCTGCCGCCGCCAAGGCTGCCGCCGAGGCCGCCGCTGAGCAGACCCGCACCGCCGGCTCTCCCGACGGAGCCCGCGCCATCGCCGCCCAGATGGCTGCCTCCCGCTATGGCTGGGGCTCGGGAGAGTTCTCCTGCCTCAACAAGCTCTGGCAGAAAGAGTCCGGCTGGTCGCACACCGCCTACAACGCGTCGAGCGGCGCTACCGGCATCCCGCAGGCCCTCCCGGGCAGCAAGATGGCGTCGGCCGGTTCTGACTGGAAGACCAACCCCGCCACCCAGATCGCCTGGGGACTCAACTACATCAACGGCGTGTACGGCAGCCCCTGCGCCGCCTGGTCGCACTCGCAGTCGGTGAACTGGTACTGATCCCCCTGCACTGAACCCTGTGCACTGAACCCTGTGCACTGGGCGAGCCGCCTGCCGGAACATTCCGGCAGGCGGCTCGCTAGGCTTAAGCGGTGTCTTACTCCCTCGCCGACGTCTCCGCAGCCGTCGAAGAACTCTGGCCGATCCGAGGCGCGGAAGGCTGGGATGCCTCCGGCCTCATCGTCGGACATCCCGATGACCGGGTATCTCGCATCCTGCTCGCCGTCGACGCGGTCGACGCCATCGTCGAAGAAGCGCTCGCCACAGCGACAGACCTGCTCCTCGTGCACCATCCGCTCCTGCTGCGCGGCGTCACGAGCATCGCTGAGGATCAGTACAAAGGGTTCGTCCTCACGTCGCTGATCCGCGGGAGATGCGCCCTCCTCGCCGCTCACACCAACGCTGACGTCGTCGACGAAGGAACGTCTGGAGTCTTCGCCGAGCTACTCGGCCTGAGCGCCCTGGAACCGATCACGCCCAGCGCCGACGGGTCGACAGGGATCGGACGCATCGGCGTGCTCGAGGAGCCGACCACCCTCGGCCATCTCGCCCACCGTATCGCCCATCTGCTGCCCGCGACCGCGACCGGCATCCGGGTGGCGGGGGAGTACGACCGGATCGTCGAGCGGGTCGCCCTCTGCGGCGGCGCCGGCGACTCCCTGCTCAGCGAGCGGGCAGTCCGATCCGCCGACGTGTACATCACCAGCGACCTGCGCCACCACCCGGCATCCGAGTCGATCGAGCAGTCCCGGGTCGGCGGCGGACCTGCCCTGATCGACGTCTCGCACTGGGCCAGCGAATGGCTGTGGCTCGACCGGGCCGCCCAGCAGCTCGCTACCCTGCTGCCGGATCTGGAGATCGCGGTGAGCGACCTGCGTACCGACCCGTGGGATTTCGTCGTAACCCAGTAATCTGGGCAGGACACCCGCAGCACCACTCAGAGAGAACCCCCACGTGAAATCCAGCCTCGCCGAGCAGAAAAAACTGCTCGAACTGCAGACCATCGATTCGGGTCTCGCCCGTGTCGCCCACCGTGAGCGCAGCCTGCCGGAGACGGCGGAGTACAGCCAGGTGTCGGCGGAACGCACGGCCCTGAGTGGGCGCCTCGCCTCAGAACTGGGCGTTCTCGAAGACGCCAAAACCGAACTGGGCCGCCTCGAATCGGATGCCGCTGTCGTCGACGCGCGGATCGCCCGCGACACCGATCGGGTGAACCACAGCTCATCGGTCAAGGATGTGACCGCCCTCGAGACTGAACTCGAGTCGCTGCACCGTCGCAAGAACAACCTTGAAGACATGGAACTCGTCGTGATGGAACGGGTCGAGCAGGCCGAAGCACAGCTCGCCGCCACCCGGTCCATCGACGAAGCACTCCAGGAGAAGCTCGCCGACATCGCCGCTCGACGCAAAGCCGCACTCGATTCGCTGTCACAGGAGCGGGCCACCTTCACCGCCAAGCGCGGGATGCTCCAGGACTCGGTGGCCGCAGACCTCCTCTCGCTGTACGAGAAGGTGCGCATCCGCGGCGGAACCGGTGCTGCCCTGTTCCGCGCCGGCACCTGCGGGGCCTGCACGATCAGCCTGACCGGCAATGAGCTGCAGAAGATCCGCGCCGCCGAAATCGACGAGGTGCTGCAGTGCCCGGAATGTTCCGCCATCATGGTGCGCACGGAGGAGTCCGGCCTCTGGTGACCGCCCCCCGCTGACGGCATACGGGAGCGTAGTCACCCGTTCCGGTCGCAGTCACCCGGCGCACCGGGTGACTGCGTCCGGAACGGATGACCTGGCCGCGAGCACTCGTACCCGGGCACCGGGCCACGGATGCCGCGCGGTAGGCTGGAAACGTGAATGGGTCGGCAAGACGACCGCGTCGCCAGCAATGGCGCCGAGGAACGTCCGGGCTCCGCAGAGCAGGGTGGTGGGTAACACCCACCCGGGGTAACCCGCGAGACAGTGCAACAGAAAGTAGACCGCCGGGCGCGCAAGCGCCAGGTAAGGGTGAAACGGTGGTGTAAGAGACCACCAGCGGCCGGGGCGACCCGGCCGGCTCGGTAAACCTCGCCCGGAGCAAGGTCAGACAGAGGACTATGGGGCTGCTCGTCCCGTCCTCGGGTAGGCCGCTGGAAGGCTGCGGTAACGCAGTCTCGAGAGAGATGGTCGTCCAGGGCGCGAAAGCGCCTGAACAGAACCCGGCGTATCAGCCGGCCCATTCACCCTGTTCAGTTCAGCGGCGGGATGGTGCGCACCGCGAGTGCGGCCGCACCGAGGATCCCGGCGTTGTTCCGGTGTACCGCCGGAACGATCGGCGTCGTCAGCTGCAGCAGGGGCAGGAACTGGGAATGCTGTTTCGAGATGCCACCGCCGACGATGAAGAGGTCGGGGGAGAGGTAAACCTCGAGCGCACGGTAGAACTTCTGCAGTCGCTCCGCCCACTCGGACCAGCTGAGGCCGTCACGTTCCCGGGCAGCGTTCGAGGCCCGGGTTTCGATGTCATGGCCATCGATCTCGAGGTGGCCGAGCTCGGCGTTGGGCACCAGGACGCCGTTGTGCAGGATCGCCGTGCCGATTCCGGTACCGAGCGTCGTCATGATCGCGACCCCGTCGACCCCGCGCGCCGCTCCGAAGGACGCTTCAGCATAACCGGCAGCATCCGCGTCGTTGGCGAAGGTGATGTCGCGGCCGAGCGCCGTTTCGAAGAGTTCCTCGGCGTGCAGCCCGATCCATTTCTTCGAGATGTTGGCCGCAGACAGGGTGACACCGTGCTTCACGACGGCTGGAAAGCAGACGCCGACCGGGGCATCCGGATCGAGGCCCTGAAGCTGGTTCATCAGCTCGACGGTCGTGGCCAGGATCGCGTCGGGTTTTCCTCCCTTGGGCGTCGGCAGCTTGATCCGGTCGGTCAGCAGGTCACCGCTCGCAAGGTCGACGAGAGCGCCCTTGATCCCCGTGCCGCCGATGTCGATTCCAACGGCTGTTCCGGCCATCACAGCGCCGCAGACGTGGGCAGGGTGAGGATGTCCGCGCCGCGTTCGGTCACGACGAGGGTGTGCTCGAATTGTGCGGTAATGCTCTTGTCCTTCGTCGTCACCGTCCAGTTGTCACCCCACATGTCCCATTCGTGCGTGCCGAGCGTGAGCATCGGTTCGATGGTGAAGACCATACCTACCTCCATGACGGTGTCGTATTGGGGAGCGGAATCGTAGTGGGGGATGATCAGACCGGAGTGGAACGCTTCGCCGACGCCATGGCCGGTGAAGTCGCGGATGACGCCGTAGCCGAAGCGTTTCGCGTACGACTCGATGGCGCGACCGATGACGTTGACCTCCCGGCCGGGCGCGACGGCCTTGATGCCGCGGCGAAGGGACTCCTCGGTCCGTTCGACCAGGAGCCGCACGTCCTCCGAGGGTTCCCCGGCGAGGAAGGTGCGGTTGCTGTCACCGTGCACGCCGTCGACGTAGGCGGTGATGTCGATGTTCACGATGTCGCCGTCCTCGAGCACGGTGTCGTCGGGGATGCCGTGGCAGACGACTTCGTTGACGGAGCTGCACAGCGACTTCGCGAAACCCCGGTAGCCGAGGGTTGAGGGGTACGCGCCATTCTCGACGAGGTAACGGTGGCCGATCTCGTCGAGTTCGTCGGTGGTGACCCCGGGCCGCACGTTCTCACCGACGAGAGCGATGGCATCCGCGGCGATGCGACCGGCACGGCGGATTCGTTCCACGGCCTCGGGCGCGTACACGTCAGACCCGGTGAACGGGCGCGGCGCGGTCTTGCCGACATACTCGGGGCGCGGGATGCCCGGCGGCACGTTTCGGTGGCTTGTCGAGGCTCCGGGAATCAGATGGCCGTTGCGGTCCTTAGGCATAGGATCAAGCTTAGCCATCCAGCGAAGGGACAGCTCATGACTGAGGATCCGTCGAAGCAGTACTGGTACAACCTGAAGACCGGCGCCGTCGAGCGGGGTTACGTTTCACCGGCCGTCGACCGGGCGGGCCCGTTCGCCACCGCGGAGGAAGCAGCGCACGCGCCTGAGCGCCTCCGTGAGCGAGCTGCGGCGTGGGCCGCGGAGGAAGCCGCCGAAGACCGCTAGCCCCGGCGCTCAGCTGTAGCTGTGCTCCTCGCCCGGGTACACGCCTTCGGCGACTTCGTTCCTGAACGTGGTGACAGCATCCGTCAGCGCCCCGCGCAGATTCGCATACTGCTTCACGAATGAGGGGATGCGGCCGGTGGTGAGGCCGGCGAAGTCGGTCCAGACGAGCAACTGCCCCGACACGTGCGGTCCGGCGCCGACGCCGATGGTCGGAATGTCGAGTTCTGCGGTCACCCGCGCGGCGGCTTCGGCGGGCACCATCTCGAGGACGACGGCGAACGCGCCGGCGTCCTGCACGGCGCGGGCGTCCCGGAGCAGCTGCTCCAGTCCAGGGCCGCGGCCCTGGATGATGTGGCCGCCGAGGCCATGCTCGCTCTGCGGGGTGAATCCGATGTGGCCCATGACCGGGATGCCGGCAGACACGATCCGACGGATCTGCTCGTGACTGCGTTCCCCGCCTTCGAGCTTCACCGCCTGACTGCCGGTCTCTTTCATGAAGCGAAGAGCCGTCTTCAGGGCATCCTCGGGGCCGTTCTCGTACGACCCGAAGGGCAGGTCAGCGATGACGAACGCGCGTTTCGCGGCCCCGGCGACGGCCCGCGTGAGGGGAATGAGCTCGTCGACGGTCACCGGGAGAGTCGTGTCGAACCCGAGTACCGTGTTGCCGGCTGAGTCGCCGACGAGGAGAAAGTCGATCCCGGCCTCATCGAAAATGGTCGCCGTGAGCATGTCGTAGCTCGTCAGACCGGTGATCTTGATGCCCTGTTCCTTCGCGCGCTGGAAGTGACGGGTGCGGACACGAGCAGGGCCGGGCGTTGCAGCGGGTGCGGGAACAGGCTTCATTGGCTCAGACATGGCGCCAGTCTAGCGAGGCTCCCGCAGCCCCGGACGGCCCGGCTGACCACGCCGGGGGCCCGAAACCGGATACCCTAAGAACGCAGCAGCGCGACGGACTTTTTGAGGGGACCAGATGGATAAGCAACGCGACTTTGTTCTTCGTACGATCGAGGAGCGGGGAGTCAAATTCGTCCGCCTCTGGTTCACCGACGTGGTCGGCACGCTCAAGTCGGTGGCGATCGCCCCGGCTGAGGTCGAAGGAGCGTTTGCCGAGGGCCTCGGCTTCGACGGCTCCGCGATCGAGGGACTCAGCAGGTCGTACGAATCCGACCTGCTCGCCGTGCCCGACCCGACGACGTTCCAGCTGCTGCCCTGGCGCGGTGAGATCGACCCGACCGCTCGCATGTTCTGCGACATCACCACGCCGGACGGCCTGCCTGCGCTGTCCGACCCGCGCAACGTGCTCAAGCGCACCCTCGAGAAGGCTGCAGACCGCGGCTTCACGTTCTACACGCATCCCGAGATCGAGTTCTACCTGCTGAAGTCGGCCCAGATCGGGCCGGAGGGTCCCATCCCCGTCGACTCCGCCGGCTACTTCGACAACGTGCCGGGCGGAACCGCCCACGACTTCCGCCGCCGCTCGGTGCGGATGCTCGAGGACCTCGGCATCTCCGTCGAGTTCAGCCACCACGAGGCAGGCCCCGGCCAGAACGAGATCGACCTCCGTTATGCCGATGCTCTCACCACGGCCGACAACATCATGACCTTCCGCACGGTCATCAAGGAGGTCGCCATCGAGCAGGGCGTCTACGCCACCTTCATGCCGAAGCCTCTCTCCGACAAGCCGGGCTCAGGCATGCACACGCACATGTCGCTGTTCGAAGGCGACACCAACGCGTTCTACGAAGCAGGCGCCACGTACCAGCTGTCGAAGATCGGCCGGCAGTTCATCGCCGGCCTGCTGCACCACGCGCCGGAGATCACCGCCGTCACCAACCAGTTCGTCAACTCGTACAAGCGGCTGTGGGGCTCGGTCGGCAACAACGGCCTCGCCGAAGCGCCGAGTTTCGTCACCTGGGGGCACAACAACCGCTCCGCCCTCGTCCGGGTGCCGCTGTACAAGCCCAACAAGACCGGAAGCGCCCGCGTCGAGTACCGCGCCATCGACTCGGCCGCCAACCCGTACCTCGCGTACTCGCTGCTGCTCGCGGCGGGGCTCAAGGGCATCGAAGAGGGCTACGAGCTTCCGCCGGAGGCCGAGGACAACGTCTGGAGCCTCAGCGACGCCGAGCGGCGTGCGCTCGGCTACGCGGCTCTTCCGGCCAGCCTCGACCACGCCGTCCAGCTGATGGAAGAGTCCGAACTCGTCGCAGAGACCCTGGGCGAGCAGGTCTTCAACTATGTGCTGCTCAACAAGCGACAGGAATGGGCCGAGTACCGCGCGCAGGTCACTCCATTCGAGCTGTCGAAGAACATCGAGATCCTGTAGATCGACCTCAGATGCGACGGGACCAGGCCACCCTCACCGAACTCGCCCGGCTCGGTTTCGCCGCGCTGAGCGAGGTACGGGCGCAGCTCGATGAGCTCGGTGAAGCTGTCCCCGTCGACCTCGACGAGGTCCTGCCCCTCTTCGCCAAGGCGGCAGACCCGGACCAGGCCCTCCGGGGGCTGCTCGGACTCGCCCGCAACCACCCGGATGCCGTGGCCGGCGTGTTCGGGGTGCCGGAACGCCGGCTTCCGCTGATCCGGATTCTCGGGGCATCCGTCGGACTCGCTGATTTCTTCGCCCGGCACCCCGCCGAACTGGCGGCGCTCGGCGAGTGGGACGGCGGGCTGCCCAGCCGGCGCGAACTCGTGGAGAGCCTGCTGGAGTCGGTCGGCGCGACCGACGGTTTCGCCGCGTACGGTGAAGACGAAGGCTATACCCGGCTGCGGGTGCGTTACCGGCGCTGGCTCGCCCGGATCGCTGCCCACGACCTCGCCGCCGAGAATCCGAGGGACGTCTTCGACGCCGTGGCGACGACCCTGTCGGATGCCGCGGCCGCGGCCCTCGAGGCCTCGATCGCGGTCGCACGGACCCAGCTGACGACCGCTGCAGTCGGGCCGGTCCGGTTCGAGCGCGACGAAGTTCGCCGCACCAGGTTCTCCGTCATCGGCATGGGCAAGGCCGGGGCGGGGGAGCTGAACTACGTCAGCGACGTCGATGTCATCTTCGTGGCCGAGGGGAACGACGAGCAGGGCCTCAGCAACGCACGCGCGGTCGACATCGCCACGAGGATCGCCGTGCTGTGCATGCGCGGAATCAGCCAGCCCGACATCGAACCGGAGCTATGGGAGGTCGACCCCAACCTGCGCCCGGAGGGCAAACAGGGCGCCCTCGTCCGGACCCTCGAGTCACACCTGGCCTACTACGACCGCTGGGCGAAGAGCTGGGAGTTCCAGGCCCTCCTCAAAGCCCGCGCGTTCGCGGGCGACCTCGATCTCGGCCGGCGTTACGTTGACGCGATCTCACCCCTCGTCTGGTCGAGTGCCGGCCGGGAGAATTTCGTAGGCTCCGTACAGCGGATGAGGGAACGGGTGACCGAGAACATCCCGACCAACGAAGTGCATTACCAGCTCAAGCTCGGGCCCGGCGGGCTCCGCGACGTCGAATTCACCGTGCAACTGCTCCAACTCGTGCACGGCTCGGCCGAGCCGGGAGTGCGCGAACGCGGCACGATCCGCGCCCTCGAAGCGCTGTCAGAGCACGGGTTCATCGGCCGGGAAGAATCGGCAGAGTTCGCCGCCGACTACCGCCTGCTTCGGGTGCTCGAGCACCGTCTCCAGCTGCACCGCCTGCGCCGGACCCACCTCATGCCGCGGGACCCGGACGCTCTCCGGGTGCTCGCTCGGGCGTCGACGTTCGCGCCGACCGGTGAAGCGCTCGTCGCCCTGTGGGAGCGGACCAAGCATGAGGTGCGCGCGCTCCACGAGCGACTCTTCTACCGGCCGCTGCTCTCCGCCGTGGCCGCTCTGCCCGAGGAGGAAGTCCTGCTGAGCCCGGAGCAGGCGGGAGCGCGCCTCGCCGCGATCGGATTCGTGGACCCCCAGGGCGCCCTCACGCACATCGCCGCGTTAACGGCCGGGATGAGCCGCCGGGCGATCATCCAGAGGAACCTCCTGCCGGTGATGCTCCGCTGGCTCGCCGACGGGGCGGACCCGGACTACGGCCTGCTCGCCTTTCGCCGGCTGAGCGAATCCCTCGGCACGACCCACTGGTTCCTGCGGATGCTCCGCGACTCGTCAGGTGTGGCCGAGAAGCTCACCCATGTGCTCAGCGGTTCGCGGTTCATCGGCGAACTGCTCGACCAGATTCCCGAAGCGGCCGCCTGGCTGGAGCAGCCGGGAGAGCTCCGGGCACGATCGCTGGGGGCGCTCCAGGAGGAGATCACAGCCATCCTCGGCCGTCACGACACGGATGCTCCGGCGGCGAAAGCAATCCGTCGGCTCCGCCGACGCGAGATCCTCCGCCTCGCCCTGGGGTCTGTGACCGGTGACCTGCAACTCGGCGACCTCGCCAGCGGCCTCACCGACGTCACGACGGCGACGATCGAGGGACTACTCCTGACCATCCGCCGGGCCGAGGGCCTCGGCTCCGACTCCCTCGAGTTCGCGGTGATCGGCATGGGCAGGTATGGGGGAGCCGAACTGGGTTTCGGCTCCGATGCGGATGTCATGTACGTCTATCGGGCGACCAGCCTTCCCAACGAGCAGACCCACCTCGCCGCCAACCGCATCATATCCGAGCTGAACCGGCTGAGCGAGGACCACCGGCTGCCTCTCGACCTCGACGTCGGGCTCCGGCCCGAAGGCAAGAACGGGCCGGTGACCCGTTCCCTCGAGTCGTACCGGGCGTATTACGCCCGGTGGTCGCTGACGTGGGAGGCGCAGGCGCTCCTGCGGGCCCGGGGAGTCGCAGGGGACAACGACCTGCAGCGGGACTTCGAGACCCTCGCCGACGGCATCCGTTACCCGGAGGACATTGAGGAGAGCGCCGTTCGCGAGGTCAAACGGATCAAGGCGCGGGTCGAGAACGAACGACTGCCGCAGGGCGCCGACCCGACCCGCCACGTGAAGCTCGGCAGGGGATCGCTCAGCGACGTCGAATGGTTCGTCCAGCTTCTGCAACTGCAGCACGGTGCGGCGATCCCCGGGTTGCGGACGACGAGCACCCTCGATGCCCTCGCCGTGGCCGTCGAGAGCGGCCTCGTGACGGGGGAGACCGCGGACCGACTGAGGGCCGCCTGGATCTTCGCCTCCCGGCTGCGATCCGCCATGACCCTGTGGCTCAACCGGACGACCGACGTGCTGCCGAGCGACCGGATGCAGCTCGAGGGAATCGCGCGAGTCCTCGAGTACCCTCCGGGGTCTGCAGCGCGGCTGGAAGAGGATTACCTCCAGGTCACCCGCCGCGCCCGGAGCGTGTTCGAGAAGCAGTTCTATGGCGGTCAGACCCGCCCGGAGCCAACTACCCGGTGAATCCCTGGGCCGGACGCCCCACATGGTCGGAACCGTTCCAGCGCGGAAGGCAACCCCCTTTGCCAGGGATTCGGGCGTGCCTATCGTCAGGATATGAAACACATCACGTTCTCCGACAAGTCTCTTCTCGTCGACGACGACGCGGCCGACCTGCTGCTGGAGTACGCGGCGCTGCTGGCCGACCGTCGCAAAGCCGACACGGTTGACGTCATCGGAATCGAGCCGAACGGCAACGAAGTGACGGCGACGTTCCTCCTCGATGCGGGGGCACCGCTGATGGCTGAATCGACGAACTCGACGATGACACCGCCAGACAACGCCGAAGCGATCATCTATATGCAGGAGAGAATCATGTTGCTCTCATCGCCGCCTGCTGTGCGACCCGAAAATGAGAGCATGCCGACCAACTACGAGGACCTCCACCTGTAAACAGGCCGCCGCAGCACCAAACAGCCCACCCCGTCACGGAGACGGGGTGGGCTGTTTCGTGGATGCGGAGAATCAGACGCCGTAGTACAGCTCGAACTCGAACGGGTGCGGGCGCTGCGCGAGCGGCTTGATCTCGTGCTCGCGCTTGTAGTCGATCCAGGTCTCAATGAGCTCACGCGTGAACACGTTGCCCTGGAGCAGGAACTCATGGTCGGCCTCGAGGGCCTGAAGTGCGCCTTCGAGTGACGACGGCACCTGGGGGATGCTCTTCGCTTCCTCCGGCGGCAGCTCGTAGAGGTCCTTGTCGACCGGCTCGTGCGGCTCGATGCGGTTCTTGATTCCGTCGAGGCCGGCCATGAGCTGAGCGGCGAAGCCCAGGTACGGGTTTCCGGAGGCGTCAGGCGCGCGGAACTCGATGCGCTTGGCCTTCGGGTTGGTTCCCGTGATCGGGATGCGGATGGATGCCGACCGGTTACCGGCCGAGTAGACCAGGTTCACGGGTGCCTCGAAACCGGGCACCAGACGACGATAGCTGTTGATCGTCGGGTTCGTGAAGGCGAGCACCGCCGGGGCGTGCTTGAGCAGGCCGCCGATGTACCAGCGAGCGACGTCGGAGAGTCCGCCGTAGCCGGCCTCATCGTAGAACAACGGGGTTGAGCCGTTCCACAGCGACTGGTGCACGTGCATGCCGGAACCGTTGTCGCCGAACAGTGGCTTCGGCATGAAGGTCGCGGTCTTGCCCCACTGGTGGGCGGTGTTCTTGACGATGTACTTGAACTTCAGGATGTCGTCGGCCGAGTGCGTCATCGTGTCGAAGCGGTAGTTGATCTCGCCCTGGCCGGCGGTTCCCACCTCGTGGTGGCTGCGCTCGAGGATCAGGCCGGCGTCGACGAGCTTGAGACAGATGTCGTCGCGGAGGTCGGCGTGCTGGTCGACGGGGCTGACCGGGAAGTAGCCGCCTTTGTACGGGGTCTTGTTCGCGAGGTTTCCGCCGAGGCCGTCGACCCTCTCGTCCTTGCCTGAGTTCCAGGCGCCTTCGCTCGAGTCGACGGAGTAGAAGCTCGAGTGCTGGTTGATCTCGTAACGGACGTCGTCGAAGATGTAGAACTCGGCCTCAGGCGCGAAGAACGCGGTGTCGGCGATGCCGGTGGAGGCGAGGTACTTCTCAGCCTTCTTCGCAACCTGACGCGGGTCCTTGGCGTAAATTTCGCCGTTCCGCGGGTTGTAGATGTCGAAAATCATGATGAGCGTGCGCTCGGTGCGGAACGCGTCGATGTATGCGGTGGTGACATCCGGAATCAGCTGCATGTCTGACTCGTGAATGCTCGCGAAGCCCCGGATGGACGAGCCGTCGAACAGCTGGCCGACGGTGAAGAATTCCTCGTCGACGGTCGATGCCGGGATGTTGAAGTGCTGCTGGACACCGGGAAGATCGGTGAACCGCACATCGACGAACTTGACGTCGGTGTCCTTGATGAACTTAAGCACCTCGGATGAATCGCTGAACATATGGAGAACTCCAAATAGGTTTGGTACCGAGAAGGATGCAGTGCGCAACCTCTTGAGAGGGTAATGACACCGCGTTACCCGGCGGTCACACCCATGTTTCTGGCATGTTACACCGGTGTGTGCCACGTAAGATCTGAGTGTGTCACCTGCTCAAAAGCCTACCGCCGGATTCGACGGCACCGTTCCCAGCCGTTACCCGGGGGAGCGCCTCGGACTCCCGCAGCACGGTCCCCGCAGCGTCGGACGGCCGGGCCGCCGGCTCGCCGCTCTCGCGATCGACTGGGCATCCGCACTGCTCATCGTTGCTGCTTTCTTTCCAGGCACGGTCGGAATCGGCAACGGCTGGTCCAACAGCATCGTCTTTGCCGTCCTGCAGGTGGTCTTCGTGGCCACCACCGGCGGGAGTGTCGGACACCGGCTCGTCGGCCTGCGCGTCGTGCCCCTGTCCGGCGGATACGTCGGCCTGTGGCGCCCGGCTGTTCGCGCCCTCCTCCTCGTTCTCATCCTGCCCGCGCTGGTCTGGGACTCCGACCAGCGCGGGTTCCACGACAAGCTCGCCGGCACGGTTCTCATCCGGGCCTGAAACCCGGGCACGTTCCCGCACCGGTCGGTGTGCCGCGCGCCGAGCCGCACCCGACCGATTCAGCCCCTCGCGCGGGTGCGTACGTCGCGCGCGGCTGCAACTGCACCCGCGGGCTGCCCAAAGACCGGCGCGAGCGGCGGCAACGCCAGGATCCCGGACCCGACGGACGCAGGACCCGCAACCGACAGCGGATGCGACGGGCGGGCCCCGGGGACGGCTCACGCGGGTGCGTTTGTCGCGCGCGGCTGCAACTGCACCTGCGGGCTGCCCACAGACCCGCGCGAGCGGCGGCAACGCCAGGATCCCGGACCCGACGGACGCAGCACCCGCAACCGACAGCGGATGCGACGGGCGGGCCCCGCGGACGGCTCACGCGGGTGCATTCTTCGCGCGCGGCTGCAACCGCACCCGCGGGCTGCCCACAGACCCGCGCGAGCGGCGGCAAATCCAGGATCCCGGACCCGACGGACGCAGGACCCGCAACCGACAGCGGATGCGACGGGCGGGCCCCGCGGACCGCACACGCGGGTGCGTTCGTCGCGCGCGGCTGCAACTGCACCCGCGGGCTGCCCACAGACCCGCGCGAGCAAAAGCGGCACCCGCCCGAATGCAGAGAACCCGCCCGGGCTCAGGCCCGGGCGGGTTCTTGGGGGTGCAGGAGGTCAGCGCGCCCGCTGGGGGCGAACCTTGAACGGGTCGACTCCCTTGGGGATCGGCAGCGAGCCAGCGCTGAGCGAGGCGAGCCGGTTGACGACCGCGAGAGCTTCGGGCTTGGTCAGCGTCTTCTTCACCGAGCGGAACGACTTGGTGAGCTTGTACAGCGGCACCGAATCCTTGTCAGGGCCCACGAAGAACATGGTGACCGGAACGTTCGGGACGACGCGGTTGATCTTGCGCTTTTCGTCTTCGACGAGTCGGCCCACCCGGGAACGGGGGCCTTCTCCGACGAGCACGACACCGCCGCGTCCGACGGCGCGATAGACAGCATCCTGGGTCTTCGCGTTGGCGTTGATCGGCATTTCGCTGCCCTGCCAGCCGCGGGGGAGCGAACTGCGGAACACGGCGCCGACGGCGCCGGGCTGCCCGGCGATCTGGCTGTACGCGGCACGCTCAGCACGGCGACCGAGAATGATCATGGCCAGAAGCACTCCAGTGAGGAGACCGGCGATGGCCCACAGCACGAGCGAGAGGATGTTCCCGGGGGAGAAGATGAGGGACGCTGCGACGGCCACGGCGATGCTTCCGAGGAATGCGAGGAGCATTCGCCAGACGACACTCTTGTCGTAGCGGCGGGTCATCTGGAAGACCTGCCCCATCTGCTTCAAACGGCCTGGTTCCTTCGCCGCCTTGACGGGTTTTTCTTTACGTGCCATGGGAACAAGGATACCGGCATTGTGCGAGCCATGAGATGCGCTTTCCGGACCCCACCGGCGGTCGAGGTCCCCTCACAGGCGCACCCGTGCAACCGTCCCTCCCCGCCCCAGGCTGCGCGCCTCGGACGGATCGACGTACCTGCGACTATTCCGTCATGCCCGAGATCCGTTCGACAGCGCCAGACTCCGCCGGCCAGCCCATGGGCCCGGGCGCCGTCGTGGCGGGTTACCGACTGATCCGGCAGGTCGCCGGCTCCGATGCCTGGCTGGCGCGTTCGGACACGGACCAGACCGTCTGTCTCGAGGTCGGGCCGCCGACGGATGCCGTCGAACGACGGGTGACGGCGCACGGCACAGTCCGGTCGCCCCACGTTCTCGCCTTGCTCGACCTGGCGACGGATGCCGACGGTCGCGTCGTCCTGGTGCGCGAACGAACCGACTGGACGCTGGCCACCCTTCTCTGCTCCCGGGCGAGCCTCGCCCCGGGGGAGGGCGTCACCGTCCTCGCGCCCCTCGCGGCCGGCCTGGCGGCGATCCACCGTGCCGGGCTTCTCCACGGCTCGCTGACGGCCGACAACGTGCTGTTCTGCCCCGATGGACGGCCCGTGATCGGAGGACTCGCAAACATCCGTGCCAGCGCGGCCGGGAACCGACCCGGTAGCCCGTTCGAGAACGGACTGGTCGCCGATTACCGCTCCCTGGCGGAGCTCGTCGCGGCGGTCGCTCTCCTCATCGACGAGCCAGCCCAGGCTTCCTTCTCTGCGGTCGCTGCCTGGATTCACGAGCAGCTCGCCCTCGAACCGGCCGGTTCGTTCCTCGGCCAGGTCGAATGCCGGCTCTTCGCGCTGGCGCCGCCGCTTCCTGTCGTGCTCGTGGCCGACCGGCGTCCTTCCGCATCGGATGCCGCCGGTCGTCCTGAACCGAGTCCGCGGCCGGCACTCGGTGCCGGACCAGCGGCGAGTGCCGTCCGGAGCCTGCCGCGCCGCGCCGTCTCAGCCCTGGTGCGCAGCGGACTCCCCGGGTGGTTTTCTCGCGTGCTCCGCGGACGAGCTTTAGCCGTGTGCCTGGGGATCGCGTTGCTCCTCACGACGCTTCTTGCGGGACTGACCCTTCTCCCCGACCGATCAGCGGACTCGTCGGCGGCAGCGGGGACACCGCCGGCCCGGCCGACCGACTCGGGGCCCTCAACGACCGCTCCCACTGCGAGCGAAGCTGAACGGACCGCCGTGGGCGGGGAAGACGCCGTGGCTGCGACGCAGGCTCTGCTTCGATTACGGGCACGCTGCATGGTGGCGCACTCGATGCCCTGCGTTCCGCTCTACGCCGAGCCGAACTCCGCCCTGGCCGACACCGACCGCCACATGATCGGCGGGGCCGGCCGGGACGATCCGTTGCTCATCGATGAGCAGGTGCGGTCCGGCGTCCAGATCGTGCAGGTTCTGGGCGACGCTGTGCTTCTCCGGGCTTCGCCGGCCAACGAGAAACGCCAGCCGGTGCTCGTCCTCGCCGTGAGAACGGACACCGGCTGGCGTCTGCGTGATGTGTTCGAACCGGGCTAGATTCCGAGGTCGGCCTCGAAGTTGCCATCCTCGAGGCGGTTCTTCACGGCGACGAGGAACCGGGAGGCGTCCGCCCCGTCGACGATCCTGTGGTCGTACGAGAGCGCCAGGTAGACCATCGAGCGGATGGCGATGGCTTCCTGTCCGGCTGCCTTCACGACGACGGGCCGCTTGGTGACGATTCCGGTGCCGAGGATGGCGACCTGGGGCAGGAACACCACGGGCGTGTCGAACAGTGCGCCACGTGAACCGGTGTTGGTCAGCGTGAACGTGCCGCCCGAAAGCTCATCCGGCTTCAGCTTGTTGTCGCGGGTACGCTCGGCGAGATCGGCGATCTGGGCGGCGAGTTCTGCGAGGTTGAGTTCGCTCGCATCCCGCACGACCGGAGTCAGCAGCCCGCGCGCGGTGTCGACCGCGATGCTCATGTTCTCGTGCTCAGGGTAGACGATCGAGTCGCCCTCGATGGTGGCGTTGACGACCGGGTACGCCTTGAGGGCCTCAGCGGCTGCCAGTGCGAAGAACGGCAGGAACGACAGCTTGTTGCCGGTCTTCGACTGGAAGTCGGTCTTGACGCGGTCGCGGAGCGTGGCGATGTTGGTGACATCCACCTCGACGACACTCGTCAGCTGTGCCGACGACTGCATGGAGATGACGGCGCGTTCCGCGACGACCTTGCGCAGTCGCGACATCGGCTGGGTGGTTCCGCGGAGCGGCGAGACCTCGAGCGGAGCGGCCTTGGCCGGGGCGCTCGAAGCGGATGCCGCGGAGCGCGCCTGCAGGACGTCTTCCTTGCGGATGCGCCCACCGACACCGGTGCCGGTGATGGTGGAGAGGTCGACGCCCTGCTGGTTGGCGAGGCGACGAACCAGGGGAGTGACGTAACCGCTTCCGCCCAGCGAGTCGCCGGCCGGGGCCGCAGACGCCGCGGGAGCAGGAGCGGCGGGTGCCGCAGGAGCGGGAGCAGGTGCGGCGGCTGCAGCCGGAGCGGGAGCAGGTGCGGCGGCTGCAGCCGGAGCTGCCGGAGCAGGCTCAGGCGCGGCCGGGGCCGGAGGCGCTGGTGCGTCAGCCGGGGCGGGCTCACCTTCGGCAGGTGCTTCAGCTTCCTCGGGAACCTCGGTGGACGGCTCCACGGACGGAGCCTCTTCTTCCTGCGTCTCGGCGGCTTCCTCAGCCGGAGCAGCCTCCTGTGCCGGAGCTTCCTCCGCCGGAGCCTCGTCTGCGGGTGCTTCCGCACCTGACGACGAACCGTCACCGATCTTCACGAGTGCCGTGCCGACCTCGACGGTTTCGTCCTCCTGCACGAGGATCTCTTCGATCACGCCGGCAATGGGGGAGGGGATCTCGGTGTCAACCTTGTCAGTTGAGACCTCGAGCAGCGGCTCGTCGACCTCCACCCGATCTCCAACATTTTTCAGCCAGCGGGTGACCGTGCCCTCGGTGACACTCTCACCGAGCGCCGGAAGGCTTACGGATTCTGCCATGACCTTGTCTCCTTTGAAACCAGTTCTTCGTATGTAGCTTAGTTTGATCGCACCCGGGCGGGCGCGACCTACAGTGCGTGGAGGGGCTTGCCCGCCAGGTGAAGGAACGCCTCACCGAGCGCTTCGCTCTGTGTCGGGTGGGCGTGGATGAGAGGAGCGAGGTCCTCGGGATACGCCTCCCAGTTCACAGCCAACTGGCCTTCGGTGATCATTTCGCCGACGCGCGCGCCGATCATGTGCACGCCGATCACGGGGCCGTCGTTGACGCGGACGACCTTGATGTTTCCGGTGGTGCCGATGATCTCGCTCTTGCCGTTCCCGGCGAGGTTGAACTCGTACGACGTGATCTTGTCTGCGCCGTACTCCTCGACTGCCTTCGCCTCGGTGAGTCCGACAGACGCGACCTCCGGGTCGCAGTACGTGATCTTCGGGATGTTGACGTCGGGGATGAGAACCGGCTTGAGGCCGGCGATCTCCTCCACCGCGAAGATGCCCTGCTGGAATCCGCGGTGTGCGAGCTGAAGACCGGGAACGATGTCACCGACGGCGTACAGCCCGGGGATGTTGGTCTCGAGACGGTCGTTGGTGATGACGAAACCGCGGTCGATGGTGACACCGACCTCCTCGTATCCGAGGTTGGCCGTCGACGGGCCGCGGCCGACGGCGACGAGAAGCAACTCGGCCTCGATCGTCTTGCCATCCTCGAGCGTGATGACGACGCCGTTCTCGTCCTGGGTCACGCCCTGGAAGCGCACGCCGAGCGAGTAGTTGATTCCGCGCTTGCGGAATGCGCGCTCGAGGCCCTTGCTCATGGCCTCGTCCTCGTTCGGGACGAGGTGCGGGAGCGCCTCGATGATGGTGACGTCGGCGCCGAACGACTTCCAGACGCTGGCGAACTCGACGCCGATCACACCGCCGCCGAGAACGGCGACCTTCTTGGGGATGAAGTCGAGCTGGAGTGCCTGCTCGCTCGTGATGACACGGCCGCCGATGTCGAGGCCGGGAAGCGAACGGCTGTACGAGCCGGTGGCGAGGATGACGTTCTTGCCGGTCACCGTCTGGTCGCCGACCTGCACGGTCGTCGGGGAGGTGAGGCGTCCTTCGCCTTCGATGACGGTGATGCCGCGAGCCTTGATCAGGCCCTGCAGTCCCTTGTACTTCTTGGCGACGATGCCTTCACGGTATGAGGTCACGCCGGCGATGTCGATGCTCTCGAACGTGGCGTTGACGCCGTACTTCGAGGAATCCCGTGCAACGTCGGCGACCTCGGCCGAGTGCAGGAGCGCTTTCGTGGGGATGCAGCCGCGGTGCAGGCAGGTGCCACCGAGCTTGTCCTTCTCTACCAGTCCGACGGTGAAACCGAGTTCGGATGCGCGCAAAGCTGCTGCGTATCCGCCACTTCCACCACCGAGAACGACGATGTCAAAATTCTGCTCCGACACTGAGCTTCTCCCTTGTGCATCTGGGTTCGTGCGTGAGTTCCCAACACAGGTTCGCGTTGGCAACGATGAGGGGCTGACTAGCCCATACGACCTTACTACGGGCGACCAAACACTTCGGCCACCTTGACGAGGGTGCGAACGCCCACGCCGCTCGGGCCGCCGGCCGTGAAGCCGTACGGCGAGTCAGGGTTGTTGGCTGGGCCGGCGATGTCGAGGTGCACCCACGGGATGGTCGGGGCGTCGGCTGCGTCACTCCGGGTGCCGATGAACTCCCGGAGGAACACTCCGGCGACGAGCATCCCGCCGGCTGTGTTCCCCACCTTCGCGTTCGTGAGGTCCGCAACGTCGGAGCGAAGCAGCGCCCGGGTCTCAGCGGGGAACGGCATGGCCCACATCGGTTCGCCCGCGGAACGAGCGGCGCCGAGGACGTCGCCGACGAACTCCTCGTCTCCCATCACCCCGGTGAAGCGTTTGCCGAGAGCGACGACCGCGGCCCCGGTGAGGGTGGCGATATCGATGATGGCATCCGGGTGTTCCTCGCTGGCCGCGACGAGGCCGTCGGCCATGACGAGCCTTCCCTCCGCGTCGGTGTTCGTCACTTCGACGGTGCGCCCGCCCTTGATCCGGAGCACGTCGTTCGGGCGGATGGCCGTGCCGGACGGCATGTTCTCGGCGATGCAGAGCCACGCGGTCAGGCGCACGGGCAGGTTCAGCCGGGCCGCCGCGACGATGACGCCGAGAACGGATGCCGCACCGGTCATGTCATATTTCATCCCCACCATCGACGCGGCCGGTTTCAGTGACAGCCCGCCGGTGTCGAAGGTGATTCCCTTGCCGACGAGGGCGAGGTGCTTCGTCGCCCCGGAGGGCGAGTAGGCCAGTTTCACAAGCCGCGGTCCACGGCTGGACCCCTGACCGACGCCGAGGATGCCTCCGAACCCGTCGGCCGCGAGTGCTTCTTCGTCCCAGGTGGTGACCTCGATCGGCAGGTCGGATACCGCTTCAGCGGCCGCATCGGCGAGGGCCGCCGGATAGAGGTCGCCGGGGGGAGTGTTGACGAGGTCTTTCACCTGCGCGACCGCGTCGGCGACGATGCCCGCGCGCGCGATGGCCGCGTCGAATGAGTTCCCAACCCCGTCCAGGTGGACGGTGACGGCGGAGACTCCGGGCTTGACCGAGTCGAGGGAGGTGTTCCGATAGGCGGTGAAGGTGTAACCGCCGAGGGCAGCGCCTTCAAGGAGCGCCTCCACGATCTCGGCGGAGGCCGTCGGGAATGCGAACGCGACGGTTCCGGTCCCGGCGAGCTGACGGACGGCGGATCCGGCCGCGTTCCTCACGCTGTCCGCGTCGGCATCCGTGCCCAGCCCGATGATCGCGATGCTTCGCGCGGAGCCGACGGACGCGGGAATCCGGACAAGCTGGTCGGCTGACCCGGAGACACCGATCGCGTCGAACACGTCCCCGAGCGCGGAGAATCCTTCGGCGGCGTGAAGCACCGCCGACGAACCGGAGCTCAGCGCTCCGACGACGAGCACGTCGGCAGTGGACTCGAGGGCGGGGGAGGAGGACACGGAAAGTGTGGGCACAGACATGCCCTTCATGCTAGAGGTTCACGTCGACGCGCCCGGCGCTGTGTTCGCTGAGCGCGTTGTCTGGCCGCTTATGGGCGACAGGTGGCCGATTAGAGTAGGGGTATGAGTGTTTCCGGCGATCTTTTCGAGTTGACGGCTGCGGCATCCGACGTGCCTGATGGTCTCGACCTCGTCGTCGCGCTCACCGGGTTCTCCGATGCCGGGGGAGCCGCGGGCCAGTTCAACGATTATTCGCGCGGGGCTTTCGAGAGCGAGCCGGTCGCGATTTTCGACAACGACCTGCTGCTGGACTACCGGGCCCGCCGCCCGATCATCTACTTCGACCAGGATCATCTCACCGAGTACACGCCGCCGAGGCTCCAGGTCTCACTCGCCTACGACGACCTGCATCACCCCTTCCTGCTGCTCACCGGCTACGAGCCTGACTTTCTCTGGGAACGGTTCGTGCGCGACGTCCTCGGCCTGATCGACCGTTTCCGGGTCGCCCGGACGACGTGGGTTCATGCGATCCCCATGCCGGTTCCGCACACGCGGCCGATCGGCGTCACCGTCAGCGGCACGCGAGAGGAACTGATCGAGTCGATGAGCGTGTGGCGCCCGCACACGCAGGTTCCCTCGAACGTGCTTCACCTTCTCGAATACCGGCTGACCGAACGCGGCTCCGGCGTCGCCGGTTTCGCACTGTTGATTCCGCATTACCTGGCGGACACGGAGTTCCCCACGGCCGCCATCGCCGCCATCGACAGCATCAGCGCGGCGACCGGGCTGATCCTGCCCACTGACGAGCTGCGCGAAGAAGGCCGTGAGTTCGTCTCGCGCATCGACGAACAGGTCGGCGGGAACGAGGAACTCAAGAGGCTGGTCGGCACCCTCGAAGAGCGGTACGACACATACATGGAGGGCAGTGCGCTCCGCTCGCCGCTCATGGACTCGGATGGCACACTCCCGTCGGCAGATGAGATCGCCGCTGAACTCGAGAAGTTCCTCGCCGGCCGCAAAGGCCCGGACGAGCGCCGCCCACCGGGCGACGAAGCCCCGTAAGCCGGCTCACGCGGCGTCGCCGTTCCCCGGTGCAATCCCTGGGTGGAGTCGTGGCGTTCGCCGCCGCCGTTAAGCTGAAGCCATGAACTCTGCGAAATCCTGGCTCGTCTTCTGGGTTGGGGTTCTCGCCTACATCTCCGCCGTGATGCAGCGCTCCACGCTCGGGGTCGCCGGAGTCTCGGCCGTGGAACGCTTCGACGCCACCGCCTCGGCGCTGTCCACGCTCGCCGTGCTCCAGCTCCTGGTCTACGCCGCGATGCAGGTTCCCGTCGGTGTGCTGATCGACCGGCTCGGGCCCCGCGTCCTCATCACCGCAGGACTCACCCTGCTCATCGGCGGGCAGGTCGTGCTCGCCTATTCACCCTCCGTCTCGGTGGCCGTCGTCGGCCGCATCCTGGTCGGAGCCGGCGATGCCGCCATCTTCGTGTCCGTCATGCGGCTCGTCAGTTCGTGGTTCTCCGGGCCGGTGGTGCCGCAGCTGTCGCAGTGGATGGGCAACCTCGGCCAGGCTGGCCAGATACTCTCAGCGATCCCCTTCGCCTTGCTGCTGCACGCCCTCGGCTGGACCCCTGCCTTCCTTTCCGCGGCATCCTTCGTCGCCCTCGCACTGGTGCTCTCTCTTGCCGTGATCCGGGACCGGCCGAAGGACTCCTCCGAAGCCGAACGGGCGGCGAGCTTCCGCGAAGCGTTCACCGCGCTCAAAGCCAGCTTCCGTCGCCCCGGGACACAGCTCGGGTTCTGGTCGCACTATGTGACCCAGTCGTCCGGGACCGTGTTCGCACTGCTGTGGGGATTCCCGTTCATGGTCTACGGGCTGGGACTGTCCGAGCCGATGGCGGCGTCGTTGCTGCTCGTGATCGTGGCATCCGGCGTTCTCATCGGTCCGATGCTTGGGCTGCTGTCGGCGCGGTACCCCTACCGCCGGAGCAACGTCGTCCTCGGTATCGTCATCGCGATCGGGTGCGCGTGGACCGCATTGCTCCTCTGGCCGGGAACGCCACCGCTGTGGCTGCTCATCGTGCTCCTCGTCGTGCTCGGCGCTGGCGGCCCCGGGTCGCTGATCGGCTTCGACTTCGCCCGGACCTTCAACCCCGCGCGCGTCCTCGGCTCGGCCAACGGCGTCGTGAACGTCGGCGGCTTCCTCGCCAGCTTCGTCATGATGTTCCTGATCGGCCTCATCCTCGACGCCCAATCCCCATCCGGCGCGGCAGCGGTCGAACTCTATCGGCTGGATGCCTTCCGGGTCGGCTTTCTCATTCAGTACCTCGTCGTCGGTTTCGGTGTGGTCATGCTGCTGCGCGCACGCCGGCGCACCCGGAGACGGATCGTCGAGCTGGAGGGAATACAGGTGGGGCCTCTGTGGGTTGCAGCCTGGGAGGCGATCCGTCGCAGATGACGGGAGGAATGGCTCGTTCTCTCAGCAAAGCGTGACATAATGTGGACTAAGGACCCGTTCAAGTCCGTGCTGCTCGCGTCTGTCGACGCGTCCCCAGTGCCAGGGCTTGACATGGGTCTTAGTAATGTCCGAAAACAATCTGGGCCCATGAGCGGGTGTCCGTGACAAACACGCTCCCGGGACTGAAAGGTGCTCCAATGGCCAGCAAGGCCGCACAAACTTCGGCAACGGAAGAACAGACGACGGCAACGAAGGCCGCAACCGAGCCCGCGGAGTCGGCTACCGCGGCTCCGACCAAGGCGCCCGTCAAGAAGGCGCCTGCGAAGACCGCGGCAGCGAAAGCCCCGACGGCAGCTGCCCTCAAGAAGGCCGAGGCCGCGAAGGCCGCCGAGTCCGGTGCGAAGACGCCGAAGGTCGCCCCTGCCAAGCGCGGGGCAGCCAAGAAGAAGGCAGAAGAAACCGAAGAGGTTCACGTCGACCAGACGGATTCCGAACGCGAAGAAGCCGAAGAGGCTCGTAAGAAGAAGGCTGAAGAAGCCGAGGCCCTGCCGCAGGGCGCCCTCGTCCTCTCTCTCGTCGACGATGAGGATGAAGTCCCTGTCTACTCGTCCGCCATCACCGGCGCGACCGCTGACCCGGTCAAGGATTACCTCAAGCAGATCGGTAAGGTCGCGCTTCTCAACGCGGCCGAAGAAGTCGAGCTCGCCATGAGGATCGAAGCCGGCCTGTTCGCCGAGGACAAACTGTCGCAGATGGACGACACCGAGAAGCGCACGCAGCTCGGTCGCGAACTGCAGTGGGTCGCCAAGGACGGCGCGCGGGCGAAGAGCCACCTGCTCGGAGCCAACCTGCGTCTCGTCGTCTCGCTTGCGAAGCGGTACACCGGGCGCGGCATGCAGTTCCTGGACCTCATCCAGGAAGGAAACCTGGGCCTCATCCGTGCCGTCGAGAAGTTCGACTACACCAAGGGCTTCAAGTTCTCCACCTACGCGACCTGGTGGATTCGCCAGGCGATCACCCGCGCCATGGCTGACCAGGCCCGCACGATCCGTATCCCCGTGCATATGGTCGAGGTCATCAACAAGCTCGCCCGTGTGCAGCGCCAGATGCTGCAGGATCTGGGCCGCGAGCCCACGCCTGAAGAACTCAGCCGCGAACTCGACATGACCCCCGAGAAGGTCATCGAGGTGCAGAAGTACGGTCGCGAACCGATCTCGCTGCACACGCCGCTCGGTGAAGACGGCGACAGCGAATTCGGTGACCTCATCGAGGACACCGAAGCTGTCGTCCCGGCGGACGCCGTCGGGTTCACCATGCTGCAGAAGCAGCTGGAGAGCCTGCTCGACTCCCTCAGCGAACGTGAAGCGGGCGTCATCCGCATGCGCTTCGGACTCGGCGACGGCATGCCCAAGACCCTCGACCAGATCGGCGACACGTTCGGCGTCACCCGCGAACGCATCCGTCAGATCGAGTCGAAGACGATGGCCAAGCTCCGTCACCCGTCCCGGTCGCAGTCGCTTCGGGACTACCTTGAGTAAATCGACCGGCCTGCACTACGTCCTTCCCATCCTCGCCGGCCGCCTGACGCGTTTCGTGACGCGTCTGCGCGGCGGCGGGAGTGCGATGCCCGGGGTGGTCGTCCAGAAGCTCGCGCCGAACGTGATGCGTGATGTCGCGTCGCAGCTTCCGTACGGCGTCGTGTTCGTCCTCGGATCGAACGGCAAGTCGACGACTACGAACCTGCTCTCCGCGGTCATGCGCGAGCACGGTCTGAAAGTGTTCACCAACCCGTCCGGCGCGAACATGCCCCAGGGCATCGCGTCAGCGATGCTCGCCGAAACCTCCCTCACCGGCCGGATGGACGCGGACATCGCCATCCTCGAGATCGACGAGGGTTATGGCGCCGTCATCGCGAGGCAGCTGAAGCCGCAGACGGCCGTGATCCTCAACCTTCTCGTCGACCAGATCTATCGCTTCGGCGAACCGGACAAGGTTGCGCAGATGTTCCGGGGGATCGCCGCCGAGATCAGCTCGTCGATCGTCCTCAACCGCGACGACAACTTCCTCAGCACCCTCGGAACCGAACTCGAGGCCGAGGGCCGCCTCGCCGTCGAGTACTTCGGTGTCACACCGGAGGTACAGGCGTCAGCGCCGCACGGACAGGTCTCGGCACGCGACTTCTCCGGCGCAGCCCTGACTGCGGTGCGGAACGCTGTCGCCGAGGTCGTCCAGGCCGACGGGTATGACGCGAAGATCAGCTTCGCCGGAACGGTCCACGATGTGCGGATGCCGTCACGCGGCATCCACTACGCCGTCGACATCGCCGCGGCATTCACGCTCGCTGCCCGCAACCTCGGGGACCGGTTCGACATCGCCAAAGCCGTGTCAGCCGTGCAGACCACGAAGACCGTCTACGGCCGAGGTGAGATCCTCCACGTGAACGGGGTCGAGGTCGAGATCCTCATGCTGAAGAACCTCGCGAGCCTGCAGCTGAACCTCGACTACCTCCAGGACACCCCGGACTCCGTGCTGTTCGCCTACGACGAGTCCAGCAAGGACCCGTCCTGGCTGTACGCCGCCGACCTGAGCCGCCTCGACCACGTCGATGTCATCTCGGGTCCGAAGGGTGCGTTCGTCGCCCTCCGGCTGGCGTACGAGGGCAAGGACTTCGGCGTCATCGAGCCCGACATCACGAAGGCAGTGCAGCGGATGCTCGACGGCCCGCGGCCCGAAAGCGGCCGTCACACCTTCTTCCTCGACTACGACCAGATGATGGCCACCCGCCGGTACCTCGGCTACAAAGACCTGGAAGCGGGTGCCGCATGAGTATCCGCGTCCTCGAGCTGTACCCCGCCGATCTCTCGCTCAACGGCGATGTCGGCAACCGCACGGCGTTGGTGCGCCGGATGCGCCTGGCCGGCATCGACGTCGAGGAGCTCAGCTACTCGCCCGGTGACGACCTGCCGGAGACCGCAGACTTCGTCCTCATCGGAACGGGCACCTCGAGCGCCGTCCGGTCGATCGCCGCTGACGTCGAACGCATCGCGCCGACGCTCCGCGCCTGGTCCGAGGCTGGCGTCGTCTTCGTCGCGGCCGGTGCCGGTTTCCACCTGCTCTCCACCTCCGTGCGGCTCAGCGCCACCGAAGTCTTCCCGGGGGCAGGGATCTTCGCCGGTTCCGTCGACAGCAGCTCCATGCGGATCATCACCGAGGCGTTCGCCATCGACAGTGAATTCGGGCTGCTCATCGGTACCGAGAACCACACCGCGCTCTACACCGGGCGGCCGGACCAGAAGCCGCTCGGACGGGTCCGCAACGGCTTCGGGAATGGTGACGGGACCGAAGGTGCGCGCGTGAACAACAGCATCGGTACCCACTGCCACGGGCCCTTCCTCGTGCTGAACCCGGTCGTCGCCGACGCGCTGATCGAGGTCGCCGCGAAACGGGCCGGTGTCGAGTATCAGCCGGGCCCGGAGCATGCGGAACTCGACGGGGTCATCGACCTCGCCCGCGCGATCCTGCTCGCCAAAGTATCTGCCTGATTCCTCCTCCAGGAACGACGAAACCGCCTCCCGGATCGGGCGGCGGTTTCGTCGTCTGCGGAGAGTTGTCGGGTGCGGAGAGTTGTCGGGTGCGGAGTCGTCACCAGCCGCTGCGTGTCGGCGTGTGTCCGTCCCGCGCATCCTCCGGCATGGACATTTCGGCGCGGAAACCGAGCAGCCGAATCGGCCGGTCCTTCTCCATCCTCGCGACGAGGTCAAAGGCTCGTGCCAGCACGACCTCACGGTCAGCGGTCTCCGGGATCTTCTTCGTGAAGATCTTGGTGATGAACGGCGCGTAACGCACCTTGAGGGTCACACCGACCACCGGCCGCGCCTCCGCTTCGACGTCCTCGAGCACACGGTCGACGAGCTCGCGCACTGCTGCTTCGATCTCGGCGGATGTCACGAGGTCCTGCTGGTAGGTCGTCTCCCGACTATGCCCGCGAGCCACCCACGGCGTGTCGTCGACCTCCCGGGCTCCTTCGCCTCGTGCGAGCTGGCGGTACCAGAGACCCATCTTCGGGCCGAACTCGTCGACGAGGGTCTCTGCATCGGCGCCGGCGAGGTCGGCGACGGTGCTGATGCCGTGGCCGGCGAGGCGGCGGGACACCTTGGATCCGACGCCCCACAGCTCGATGGCTGGTCGGGTTCCCATCACCTCCAGCCAGTTGGCGGCGGTCAGCCGAAAGACACCGCGGGGTTTGCCGAACCCGGTGGCGACTTTCGCCCGGACGAGTGTGTCGCCGATACCGACGCTGCAGTGCAGCCGGGTGCGGTCCAGTACCGCGCGCTGGATGTTCCTGGCGTAAGTCTCGGGGTCGTCACTGTCGATCCCGACGAATGCCTCGTCCCAGCCCAGGACCTGCACGGTGGCACCGGGCTGTTCCCGGAGGGTCGCCATCACCTCATGCGACGCCGCGGTGTACGTTTCGGCGTCCACCGGCAGAAGAACGGCATCCGGTGCCTTGCGGGCGGCGATCCGCAACGGCATCCCGGACCCCACCCCGAACGCGCGTGCCTCATACGAGGCAGTCGAGACGACGGCACGCTCGGTGGGGTCGCCACGCCCGCCCACGATCAGCGGCTTGCCCGCGAGTTCGGGATGCCGCAGCACCTCGACGGCGGCGATGAACTGGTCGAGGTCGACGTGCAGCACCCACGGAGAAGGCCCTGGTTTCACGCGACCAGTCTGGCTTCCGCCGTCCGATTTGCAAAGGTCAGATGCGTAGAAAAGGGTGACAGGGAACAGAAAACCGCCGCCCGAAAAATCGGGACGGCGGTTCTGTCACTTCCGGGCGAGGCCCGGCGAAATCAGCGAGGGTCGTTGAGGAGCCGGCTGGACTCGTCGTGCCAGCTGTGTGCGATGGCCGACAACTTCTCCTGATACTTCTTACCGTGGTGAGCGCAGAACAGCAGTTCTCCACTGTTCACCACCACCCGAATGTACGCCTGTGCTCCGCAGCTGTCGCAACGATCCGCAGCGGTCAGCTGTGGCTCAAGGGTGTCGACGCTACCGTTTCCGACCCGACCGGTACCGTGTTCTCCTGATGACATGAGCTCCTCCTGACCTTGGTGTTCGAGCATGTGCTGTCACCCAATGAAACCACGAGCGGCTGCATATCTACCCATCGTCCTCCCTATTTCGCTGTGCGCGTACCCCACAGGCTGGAAATCGTGTCACTTCCGAGGTCTCAGGAGGGGGTCGGTAGGCTTGAACATTGTGAGTTCCGACTATTCTGCCCGCCATCTCTCCGTTCTCGAAGGTCTGGAGGCGGTCCGCAAACGCCCGGGCATGTACATCGGCTCGACAGACTCCCGTGGTCTGATGCACTGCCTGTGGGAGATCATCGACAACTCGGTCGATGAGGCCCTCGGTGGGCACGGCGACCACATCAACGTCGTTCTCCACGAGGACGGCAGCGTCGAAGTACGCGACCGTGCCCGTGGCATCCCTGTCGACATCGAGCCGAAGACCGGGCTCAGCGGTGTCGAGGTCGTCTTCACCAAACTCCACGCGGGCGGAAAATTCGGGTCCGGATCGTATGCGGCATCCGGTGGCCTCCACGGCGTCGGGGCATCCGTCGTCAACGCTCTGAGCGAGCGGCTCGACGTCGAAGTCGACCGCGACGGCAAGACCTGGGCCATGTCGTTCCACCGCGGAGAACCCGGCATCTTCACCGACTCAGGCGAACCGAGCCCCGACGCCCCGTTCACTCCGTTCGAGTTCGGCAGTGAACTCCGGGTCGTCGGCAAGGTCAAGAAGGGGGTCACCGGGTCGCGCGTCCGATACTGGGCCGACCGGCAGATCTTCACCAAGGGCGCCGCCTTCCAGATGGACGACCTCGTCACGCGCGCCAGGCAGACCGCGTTCCTCATCCCCGGCCTCGGTCTCACCATCGAAGACAAACGCGCCGGCGAGACAACGGATGCCGACACCCACCTCTTCCAGTACGAGGGCGGCATTTCCGAATTCGTCGAGCACCTCGCCACCGACACGCCGGTCACCGACATCTGGCGGCTCACCGGTACGGGCACGTTCAAGGAAACCGTGCCTGTGCTCAGCGACAGCGGAGCCATGCTCGCCACCGAACTCGAGCGGACCTGCGAGGTCGACATCGCCCTGCGCTGGGGGACCGGCTACGACACCGTGGCGAAGAGCTTCGTCAACATCATTGCCACGCCGAAGGGCGGAACGCACCAGGTCGGCTTCGAGCAGGCGCTGCTCAAGTTCCTCCGGCAGCAGGTGGAGCAGAACGCGCGCCGGCTGAAAGTCGGGTCGGACAAGCTCGAGAAGGACGACGTGCTCGCCGGCCTCACCGCGGTTCTCACCGTGCGCCTCCCCGAGCCGCAGTTCGAAGGGCAGACGAAAGAAATCCTCGGCACACCCGCGGCGCGCAGCATCGTCGCGAGCGTCGTGGCATCCGCGTTGAAGGATCGGTTCGCATCGGCGAAACGCGACGACAAGTCGCAGACAGCGCTCGTGCTCGACAAGGTCGTGTCCGAGATGAAGTCCCGGATTTCCGCGCGCGCCCACAAGGAGACCCAGCGCCGCAAGAACGCGCTCGAGAGTTCGTCGCTGCCGGCGAAGCTCGTCGACTGCCGCAGCAACGACGTCGCCAACAGTGAACTGATGATCGTCGAGGGTGACTCGGCTCTCGGAACGGCGAAGAACGCCCGCGACAGTGAATTCCAGGCGCTGCTCCCGATCCGCGGCAAGATTCTCAACGTGCAGAAGGCATCCGTCTCCGACATGCTCTCCAACGCCGAGTGCGCCGCGATCATCCAGGTGATCGGCGCGGGCTCCGGCCGCAGCTTCGACATCTCGACGGCGCGTTACGGCAAAGTCATCATCATGAGCGACGCCGACGTCGACGGCGCCCACATCCGCACCCTGCTGCTCACCCTGTTCTTCCGCTACATGCGTCCGATGATCACCGAGGGGCGCGTGTTCGCCGCCGTGCCGCCGCTGCACCGGGTCGTCGTGATGAACAACGGGTCGAAAGCCAACGAGACGATCTACACGTACTCCGAACAGGAACTGCACGCGCTGCTCGCGAAGCTCAAGAAGACGAATAAGCGTTACAAGGAGCCGATTCAGCGGTACAAGGGACTCGGAGAGATGGATGCCGACCAGCTCGCGACCACGACGATGGACCGCAGGCACCGCACGCTCCGGCGGGTGCAGATGCACGACGCCGAGCAGGCCGCGCACGTCTTCGAGCTGCTCATGGGCAACGACGTTGCGCCGCGCAAGGAGTTCATCGTCGAAAGCTCCGACCGGCTGAACCGGGACCGCATCGACGCCTGACGGTTGTCGCCGGACGGGTTCAGTTGTCACTACTGCTGGTTTTGATGCCCGATGACCGGAATTCGCGCCAACTGAACGGACGCGGTTCGCGGCATCCGCGGTTCATTTGACGGTTATGCGGGTTTCGGCGCCCGAAAACCGGCGTTTGCGTCAACTGAACGGTCAGCTCTCCGCGCGCAGTGTTCATCCGTCCCATATGCCCGGTGCCGCGGCAAGAACCTTGCATTCGGGACCGACGAGCTCACCCACCTTCGCGGGAAGGGCATGGCCGCCGATCGCACCCGAACCCGGATCAGTCCGTGGTGATCTCGCTGCCGATCGAGCCGATCACGGAGTCGATGGCGGTTCCCGACCCGTCGCGCCTCGCGCCGGCATCCGGGAGTGTCCGCGCGGAACCGTCTGCCCCGACCGCGTGCGCGGGCGCGGGACCAGCCCAGGCCAGCGAGAGACCGTCTTCGCCTTTCAGGAACGCGTGCGACCGCACACCGGCTGTGGCGCGCCCCTTCGCCGGGAACTCGGAGAAGAAAGACACCTTGACCCGGCCGGGGTCTGTGCCCGGGATCGTCGCGGACGACACTGAAACCGTCGCCACGACGTTCTCGGCGTCGGGATCGACGGCGCCGAAGAAGATGATGTGCGCATCGGACGGCAGGTTCATTCCGGCGACACCGCCGGCGGCCCGGCCCTGGGGCCGGACGTTGGAGGCGGGGAAGTGCAGCAGCTGTGCACCCGAGCTGATGAAGACCAGTTCGGCGGTGTCGGGTGCCTGGGCCGCTCCGATCACTTCATCGGACGGTTTCAGTCCGACGAGTTCGAAGTCGGGCTTGTTCGGCCAGTCTCCGGGCGTGACCCGCTTCACGACTCCGAGCTTGGTGCCCAGGGCGATCGGGTCCGGGCTTTCGAGGGAGACGAAAGCGAGGATTTTCTCGGCCTTGTTCGGCAGGGCGAGGTAGTCGGCGATCCGCGCGCCGGCGGCCAGCTGCAGGGAGTTCGCGGGAACCACCGGCAGGTCGACGGCCGTGAACCTGATGAGGCGCCCAAGCGACGTGACCGCGCCGATCTCGGCGCGCGACGTCGTGTCGAGGAAGGACCGGACGGCGTCGTGCTTGCTGCGCCGGCGAGCTCGCGCCGGTGCCTGTACCTCTTCGGGGTCGACAGGATCGGCACGATCGACGCGGACAGCCCGACCGGTGGTGCTGAGGAACACCCGGCAGGGGGTGTCGGCGACCTCGAGTTGGGCGGCCTGTCGCTTGGACGCTGCCGTGGCGATGCTCGGGCGCGCCTCGGTGAGGAGGGTCCGGCGTGGCGTGCCGAAACGCTCGGCGACATCCGCCAGTTCGTCGCCGACCTGCTTGCGGATGAGCGCCGGACTGGCGAGGAGACGTTCGAGCTCCGCGATCTCGGCGAGGAGTTTGTCGCGCTCGGCCTCGAGCTCGATCCGCGAGAACCGGGTGAGCCGGCGCAGCCGCAGTTCCAGAATGTACTCGGCCTGGAGCACCGACAGGTCGAAGACATCGATGAGCCGGAGCCGGGCCTGGTCGGTGTCGTCGCTGGCCCGGATGACCTGGATCACCTCGTCGATGTCGAGGATGGCGATGAGCATGCCCTCCACGAGGTGCAGGCGTTCCTTGCGTCGGGCGAGGCGGAACGCCGAACGGCGGGTGACGACCTCGATCCGGTGGTCGACGTAGACCTGCAGCAGTTCCCGGAGTCCCAGCGTCTGCGGACCGCCGCCGACGAGGGCGACGTTGTTGATACTGAACCCGTCTTCGAGCGGCGTGAACCGGTAAAGCTGCTCGAGCACCGCCTGCGGGCTGAAACCCGTTTTGATGCCGATCACGAGCCGCAGCCCGTGCTTGCGGTCGGTGAGGTCCGTGACATCCGAGATGCCGCTGAGCTTCTTGCTGGTGACGCCGTCCTTGATCTTTTCGATCACGCGCTCAGGACCGACGAGGTAGGGGAGTTCGGTGACCACCAGGCCGCTCTTGCGGGCAGAAAGGCTTTCGATGCTCACTTTGGCGCGGGTCTTGAAACTGCCGCGACCGGTGGCGTAGGCGTCCTTGATGCCGTCGAGCCCGACGATCGTGCCCCCGGTGGGAAGGTCGGGGCCCGGGACGTATTCCATCAGCTCGTCGAGCGTGGCGTCGGGGTGGGACAGCAGGTATCGGGCAGCGCCGATGACCTCGATGAGGTTGTGCGGTGCCATGTTCGTCGCCATACCGACGGCGATGCCGCTGGCGCCGTTGACCAGCAGGTTGGGGAACGCAGCCGGAAGCACGTCGGGCTGCATCAGCTGGTTGTCGTAGTTCGGAACAAAGTCGACGACGTCCTCGTCGAGCCCCTCGGTCATGGCGAGGGCTGAGGCGTCGAGGCGGGCCTCGGTGTACCGGGCGGCAGCGGGGCCGTCGTCGAGCGAGCCGAAGTTCCCGTGCCCGTCGATCAGCGGAACCCGCAGAGTGAACGGCTGCGCGAGCCGTACGAGGGTGTCGTAGATGGCGGAGTCGCCGTGGGGGTGCAGTTTTCCCATCACCTCGCCGACCACGCGCGCCGACTTCACGTGGCCACGCTCGGGGCGGAGTCCCATCTCGCTCATCATGAAGAGGATGCGACGCTGCACCGGTTTCAGTCCGTCCCGGGCGTCGGGGAGTGCCCGGGAGTAAATCACCGAATAGGCGTACTCCAGGAACGACCCCTGCATCTCGACGGAAACATCGACGTCTTCGATGCGTTCGGTGAAGTCGTCGGCCGGCGGAGGAGTGTGTGTTCGGGACATCCGGGATTTCTGAGGGAAAGGGGCAGAGGTTCGGGCGATCGGCGGCCGCGTCGCGGTTATGCCAGAATTGCCCGGATGGCCACCATGCTACCCACCGAAAAACCCGGAGCCCGCAGCCTTGCCGAGGTTCTGCCGAATTCGGCACGATCCCTGGCCGGGGAATCGAACGATCTCGACCTGCCCCCGGTGCGTTCGGTGGTCGTTGTGGTGGTCGATGGTCTCGGCCGGTCCCAGCTGGCCGCCCGCGCCGGGCACGCCCGGTTCCTGGGGGCGCGCCCGCGTGAGGCGATCACCTCGGTCTTCCCGACGACCACCGCTGCAGCGCTCACCACGCTCACCACGGGCGTTGCGCCCGGGCAGCATGGCCTCGTCGGATATCGCACCCTGGATGCCGCGAACGACCGCCTCGTGAACCAGCTCACCGGCTGGGACGACGGGATGGTTCCCGAACAGTGGCAGCGGGAGGCGACCGTCTTCGAGCAGGCCGCGGCAGGCGGCATCCGCAGTTATGCGGTCGGACCGTCGAAGTTCCGGACGTCGGGGTTCACCCGTGCCGTGTTGCGCGGAGCCGACTATCGGGGTGCGAACTCGATCGCTGAGCGATTCACCGAAGCCAGGCGCATCGTGGCCACGGGGGAGCCGACGCTCACCTACCTGTACATCTCCGAGCTCGACAAGGCGTCACACCAGTACGGCTGGGAATCGCCGCAGTGGCTCAGCGTCCTCGAAGCTGTCGACGCCGAGCTGCAGTCTTTCCTGCGCTCGGTACCGGCGAAGGTGGGTGTGCTCGTCACCGCCGACCACGGATCCGTCGACGTGCCGCATCGTGCGCACGTGCTGTTCGACCAGGCACCCGAGCTGGTCGCGGGCGTCCGCCACGTCGGCGGCGAACCCCGCTGCCTTCACCTCTACCTGGAGCCGGGCGCGACGGATGCCGACCGGGTCGCCCTTGGGACGCTCTGGGAGCAGAGCGAGGGGGAGCGGGCGTGGGTCGCTACGCGGTCCGAGGCGGTCGCAGCCGGGCTGTTCGGTGACGTGCACCCGGATGTTCTGCCGCGGATCGGCGATGTGCTCGTCGCCGCCCGCAAGCGAGTCGTCTACTACGACTCACGCCCCGTCGACCAGTCGGCCCGGAATATGATCGGCCAGCACGGGTCGCTCACGGCCGAGGAGCGCATCGTGCCGCTCGTGCGCCTGGGGGCGTTCGAGCGCTGACCGCGGCCGGGCCCGTTGAGTTGCCAGAAATGGTTGTTCGAGCAATCGAGAGACCGCGAATTGTCGTCCGAGTCGCTCGGGAGCGACACAGTGTGGTGATTCGAGCCGGACGCCGCTGCAGTCTCGATTGCAGCAGCGGCAGGCTAGTCCTCGTCGGACTTCGCGCCGAAGACGATCTCGTCCCACGAGGGCATGGCCGCGCGGCCACGCTTAGCACGGGACGATGAGTTCGGCACGCTGGGCGCCGGCGCCGGCTCCGGCGGAGTCGGCACGTCGTTCGACGGCAGGCCGTCGATCTCGAGCGGAACGTCGACGAGGCGGGGCGTCGGGCGCGCAGGGCTTTCGTCGGACGGTCGATGGGCTGACTCGCGTTCACCGCGACGCTTCCTGAGCGCCTCGAGGAGGTCGGCCGTCTGATTCGACTGGGCGCCGGCATCCTCGGCGCGGTTGACGGCCGCAGCCGCTGCGGCCTTCGACGACGACTGCGGACGCGGGGCGATCTCGATATGCGGCGAAAAGTCTCCGCTGTCGTCTGCGTTGCGGAAGTTGAAGGCGCCGCTGTCGAAACGGCTCTCGTCGGGGTGGGCGTCCTCACGTTCGACCGCCCGGAGCCGGGGGATCAGTGCTGTCGGGAGTTCGCCCTGCTTGGAGAGGGTGACCGCTTCGCTGTTGAGCGGAGCGAGGCCCTGCCTCTTCGGCTCGAAGCTCCAGCGTGCGTCGTGGTCGACGTTCGACGCCGTGAACGACAGTTTCACCGTCCAGCCGCCGCCGGCTTCCTTCCAGCTGGTCCAGCGCTCATCGCTCGCACCGAGTGATTCAAGCCGTGCGCGAATCGCCGATCCGAACGTGGAGTCATCCTCGTCCATGCCCGGCTCGATGGCCGTGAGGACCTGGACGCTCAGTGCCGCGCCGACGATGTGCTCCCGTTCGGCGAGGACCGGGCCCTCGAACCGCTGGATGTAGTCCAGGTCGGCGCCGGTCAGCGTCGCCACTTCTTCGGCCGACAGGCCGCCACGGATGTGCGCCTGGACCTCCCGCGGGCTCAGCTTCGGGCCGTTCGACGGCTCCTGGCGGCTGCGGCGCACGTGCGACTGCAGCACGTCGTCGATGAGGAGACGGAACCGCTCCCCGCTTTCGGTGGCCGCGATGAGCGCGCCGTCCTCGACGCCAATGACTTTCAAGTCGTGCATGATCAACTGCCTTTCAGGCTGTGATTTGTTCCTCAAATGGTGCCACGGCTTGCGCGATTCTTTGGGAATACCGTGGGCGTGCCGTGGGTTCAGCTATCCGGAAACGTAAAGAGACCGTTGTCGGTTTGCTATTCACTTGGGAATCATGCAAACTATCGCCGCCGACAGCGATCGGATGACAACATAAGAAGTGGATGGACATGGCAACGGATTACGACGCCCCCCGCAAGACCGACGATGATTCTGAGTCGATCGAGGCCCTCAAGGAGCGCGTGCCAGACAAACTGTCAGGATCCGTCGACGCCGAGGACGCCGACAATCCCGGCGGTTTCGACCTTCCTGGAGCGGACCTCTCCGACCTCGACCTCGACGTCGTCGTGCTCCCGCCCCAGGCGGACGAATTCACCTGTGTGAGCTGCTTCCTGGTGAAGCACCGCTCACAGATCGACCACGAGTCAAAGCTCGGACCGATCTGCGCGGAGTGCGCAGCCTAACGATTTTCCTCAGCACCCGCTGGCCGTCGCGATCCCTCGATCGCGGCGGCCAGTTCTCGTGGTCGGCGCGTCGAGATCAGCCAGTAGGGCGTCGGATCGGCGGGGTCGTTCACCGGGACCTTGACCACCGGGTCGATCGAGCCACGGATCAGCAGCCAGGCCCGGGCGTCCAGCCGCTGCCCGCGTTCGAGCGACGCGTCCTGCCCGGTGAAGGACTGGGGCTCCCCGAGGAGGTCGAGCGCAACCCGCGCCCGGCCGGCCCGCAGCATCCGCTCGTCCACTTCGATGGTGGGGGCGCCGAGCACGAACAGCACGACGCAACCGCCGTAGAGGACGATCGCCGTCGCGATGCCCGCGGGCACCGAGATCGGGGCGAGCACCAGCATGCTCGCGGGCATCACAAGCGCTGTAGCGATCAGGAGCCAGGGCGCGGGCCACAAACGTTCGCGATATCGGGTCATCGGCTCTTCTCATTCAGACTTCTGCACTACCCTCGACACGTGATCGAAAGCGTTGACGTACTCATTATCGCCCCGGAGCTTCCGGTGTACTCGCACCCCGGCGACGCCGGCGCCGACCTGAAATCGACGGATGCCGTCACCCTGGCGCCCGGGGAACGTGCCGTCATCGGCACGGGAGTTTCGATCGCCCTGCCAGACGGCTACGTCGCGTTCGTCGTGCCGCGTTCCGGCCTCGCGGCCAAGCACGGCATCACCGTGGTGAACGCCCCCGGCACGGTCGACGCCGGTTACCGCGGCGAGATCAAGGTCACCCTCCTCAACACCGACCAGTCGACCCCGTACACGATCGCCCCGGGTGACCGGATCGCGCAGATGATCGTGCAGCCGGTCTCGCGCGCACGCTTCGTGCCGGTCGAGATCCTCCCGGGCAGCCTTCGCGGCGATGGAGGCTTCGGCTCCACCGGGTACAACACTTCAGGAACAGGACCCCAGGAATGATCAGGAAGAACAAGCAGAAAGACATCGAAACGACCGGGACGGATGCTGACACCTCCGTCGACGACGCAACAGTCGACGAGACAGAACTCGAGACCCTCGACGCGGATGCCGAGGATGTTGGCACCGACCTGTCGAAGTCGGCGCCGCTCGACCGCGACACCGAAGGACCGCTCGACGAGGCCGAAGCCAACTCTGTGCGTCCGTACATCGACCTCGGCGGAGTGAAGATTCTTCCCAGGGAGGGCCTGAACCTTCGCCTCGAGGTGGAGGAGAGCACCAAACGCATCGTCGCCGTGGGCCTCGACTACGCCGGCTCGACCCTTCAGGTTCAGCCGTTCGCGGCGCCGAGGAGCACCGGGCTGTGGAACGAGACCCGGCTCCAGATCCAGGAGCAGATCGCCAAGCAGGGCGGAACCGCCACCGAGCGCGAAGGCGTCTTCGGACCCGAGCTCGTCGCCGAAGTCCCCGTCGTGCAGGGCTCGAACGGCGCTGCGGGCATGCGCATCGCCCGATTCGTCGGGGTTGACGGACCGCGGTGGTTCCTCCGCGGCGTCATCGCCGGCGAAGGAGCAACCGACCCGGATGCCGCCGCGAAGATCGAAGACCTCTTCCGCAGCATCGTCGTGGTGCGTGGTTCGGCGCCGATGCCGCCGCGCGACCTGATTCCGCTGAAGATGCCTGCGTCGGCGACGCCCACCGCCTGAGGGCGATCATGACCAGCAACCCTCCAGAGGATCGCAAGGGCGAACCGGACACCGCCGAGGCGATCGCTGCAGCCCTCGGAAGCGCCGCCGCCAAGTCCGGCCTCGGCGCTCTCGCGGAGGCGGACAAGCCCAACGGCAAGGTTCTGCTCGAGGCCATGGGCGGCATCCGCGGAATCGTCGAGGCGATCCTCCCCGGTCTCCTGTTCCTCCTTGTCTACACGGCAAGCAAGAACCTTCCGCTGGCGCTCGGCATCTCGGTCGGCGTGGCAGCGATCTTCACGGCGTTGCGCCTCGTCCAGGGCACTCCGGTCTCTTCGGCCCTCGGCGGACTCATTGCTGCGGGCGCCTCCGCGGCGCTCGCGCTGATGACCAACCGGCCTGAAGACAACTTCGTTCTCGGCTTCGTCACCAATGGCGTGTATGCCACCGCCCTCCTGATCTCGGTCGCGGTTCGCTGGCCGATCATCGGACTGGTCGCCGGCTACCTGATGGGCGAGGGGACCGCGTGGCGGCAGGTCGCCGTCAAACGACGCGTCTTCGCCGTACTCACCCTCTGCTGGGCGGGGATGTTCCTTCTCCGGCTCGCCGTGCAGCTCCCGCTGTACGTCGCCGGCAACGTCGAATGGCTGGCCGCGACCAAACTGATCATGGGCATCCCTCTCTATGCGCCGCTTTTGATTCTGACCTGGCTGGTCGTCCGCGCGGTGTACCGCAAATATCCGGCCGCCGCCTGATAGAGTTATCTCGACATCAAGATAAATCTGGTCGATGGCCGGGTCGGATGCCACGCTGCTGGTTAGGTTCGCCTTGCTAGCCATGCGCGGGGTCGGGAAACCACTATTGACCTATGGCAGGCGTGTCAGTGCCTGTGCCAACGAAGGAGAAGGCCAGTGTCTACCGTAAATAGCTTTGGGGCAAAAAACACACTCTCGGTCGGGGGCACCGACTACGAGATCTTCCGGCTTGACGCCGTCGAGGGATCGGAGAAGCTCCCATTCAGTCTCAAGGTTCTCCTCGAGAATCTCCTGCGCACCGAGGACGGCAAGAACGTCACCGCTGAGCAGATCACGAGCCTCGGCGGATGGGTCCCCACCGCGGAGCCCGACACCGAGATCCAGTTCACCCCGGCCCGCGTCGTGATGCAGGACTTCACCGGAGTCCCCTGCATCGTCGACCTCGCCACGATGCGAGAAGCGGTCGCCGAGCTCGGGGGAGACCCGACGAAGATCAACCCTCTCGCGCCTGCTGAACTCGTCATCGACCACTCGGTCATCGCTGACCTGTTCGGCACGGAGGACGCCCTCGAGCGCAACGTCGAGATCGAGTACGAGCGCAACGGCGAGCGGTACCAGTTCCTCCGCTGGGGCCAGACCGCATTCGAAGATTTCAAGGTCGTCCCGCCGGGCACCGGTATCGTGCACCAGGTCAACATCGAGTACCTGGCCCGGGTCACCTACACCCGCACAGTGGGCGGCGCTCTCCAGGCGTACCCGGACACCCTCGTGGGCACCGACTCCCACACCACGATGGTCAATGGACTCGGCGTGCTGGGCTGGGGCGTCGGTGGCATCGAAGCCGAGGCGGCCATGCTCGGCCAGCCCGTCTCCATGCTCATCCCCAAGGTCGTCGGCTTCAAGCTCAGCGGTTCAATCCCGACCGGCGTCACCGCGACCGACGTCGTCCTCACCATCACACAGAAGCTGCGCCAGCACGGCGTCGTCGGCAAGTTCGTCGAGTTCTACGGTGAAGGCGTCGCCGAGGTTCCCCTCGCCAACCGCGCGACCATCGGCAACATGAGCCCGGAGTTCGGCTCGACCGCCGCCATGTTCCCCATCGATGACGTCACCCTCGGCTACCTGCGTCTCACCGGCCGCAGCGAGGAGCAGGTCACCCTCGTCGAGGAATACTCGAAGATCCAGGGCCTCTGGCACGACCCCGCCGTCGAGCCTGTCTTCAGCGAGTACCTCGAACTCGACCTGTCGACCGTTGTCCCGTCGATCGCCGGCCCGAAGCGCCCGCAGGACCGCATCGAGCTCAGCCGCTCGAAGGACCAGTTCGAGATCGACCTCAACAACTACGCCGACATCGATCACGATCTCGTCGACCTCGAGATCGCGGAGTCCTTCCCGGCATCCGACCCTCCCGGAAACACGCCCGAGAACGAGAAGAGCACGCACGCCCATCACCACCGCAGCCACGCGCCATCCACGGCGTCGAAGCCCAGCCCGGTGACGCTGGAAGACGGCTCGTCGTTCACGCTCGACCACGGCGCCGTCACCATCGCCGCGATCACCTCGTGCACGAACACCTCGAACCCGTCGGTCATGCTCGCCGCAGGCCTTCTCGCCCGCAACGCCGCGAAGAAGGGCCTCACGTCGAAGCCGTGGGTCAAGACCACGCTCGCTCCCGGGTCGAAGGTCGTCACCGACTACTACGCCAAGGCAGGGCTCACCGACGACCTCGAGAAGCTCGGCTTCTACACGGTCGGCTACGGCTGCACGACCTGTATCGGCAACTCGGGCCCCCTCCTCGAAGAGGTCTCCGCGGCCATCAACGAGAACGACCTGGCCGTCACCGCCGTTCTGTCGGGTAACCGCAACTTCGAAGGCCGGATCAACCCGGACGTGAAGATGAACTACCTGGCGAGCCCGCCTCTCGTCATCGCCTACGCACTCGCCGGGTCGATGAACTTCGACTTCGAGACGGATGCCCTCGGCAAGGACCACGACGGCAACGACGTCTTCCTCAAGGACATCTGGCCCGACGCCGCCGAAGTGCAGCACACCATCGACACCTCGATCGACACCGAGATGTTCTCGCACGAGTATGCCTCGGTCTTCGAGGGTGACGAGCGCTGGCGTTCGCTGCCCACCCCGGCCGGCAACACCTTCGAGTGGGATCCCGAGTCGACCTACGTGCGGAAGCCCCCGTACTTCGAAGGTATGACCATGGAGACCACCCCGGTGGCCAACATCACCGGGGCCCGGGTCCTCGCGAAGCTCGGCGACTCGGTCACCACCGACCACATCAGCCCCGCCGGTTCGATCAAGGCTGACAGCCCGGCCGGTCACTACCTGACCGACCACGGCATCGACCGCAAGGACTTCAACTCCTACGGCTCGCGCCGTGGAAACCACGAAGTGATGATCCGCGGAACCTTCGCGAACATCCGCCTGAAGAACCAGCTGCTCGACGGAGTCGAGGGTGGTTACACCCGTGACTTCACCCAGCCGGATGCTCCGCAGTCGTTCATCTACGACGCCTCGCAGAACTACCAGGCAGCGGGCACGCCACTCGTCATCCTCGGCGGCAAGGAGTACGGCTCGGGGTCATCCCGTGACTGGGCTGCCAAGGGAACAAGCCTGCTCGGGGTCAAAGCGGTCATCACCGAGAGCTTCGAGCGGATCCACCGCTCCAACCTCATCGGCATGGGCGTCGTTCCGCTGCAGTTCCCTGCTGGGCAGAGCTGGGAGTCCCTCGGCCTTGACGGTACCGAGTCGGTCAGCATCACCGGGCTGGACGAGCTCAACACCGGCACCACACCGAAGACGGTGCACGTCGTGGCCGAACCGACCGAGCACTCGCCGGCCGGCAAGCAGACCGTCGAGTTCGACGCGGTCGTCCGGATCGACACCCCGGGTGAGGCCGACTACTACCGCAACGGCGGCATCCTGCAGTACGTCCTGCGCAGCCTCGTCTAAGCACGCCTAGCACGAACGCACCCCTCCGCGATTCCACCAGGAATCGCGGAGGGGTGCCGCGTAGAGTAGGGGAGTCGGTGTCGACCGGCAGCACCACAGAACCAAGGGAGTTGAAAGCGATGGGTCTTCTTGAGACGATCAGGGGTCCCCGTGACCTCGACGCCCTCTCAAGAGAACAGCTGACCCAGCTAGCCGCTGAGATCCGCACGTTCCTGGTCAGCGAGGTGTCCCGGACCGGAGGGCACCTGGGGCCGAACCTCGGCGTGATCGAACTCACCCTTGCCATCCACCGGGTGTTCGATTCACCGAAGGACGCCATCGTCTTCGACACCGGACACCAGTCCTACGTGCACAAGATGCTCACCGGCCGCCAGGACTTCGCCCGGCTGCGCGAACGCGGCGGACTCGCCGGGTACCCCCAGCGCAGCGAATCACCCCATGACATCGTCGAAAGCTCCCACGCGTCCAGCTCGCTGAGCTGGGCCGACGGCATCTCCCGCGCATTCGAGATGACCGGCCAGGACGACCGGCACGTCGTCGCCGTGGTCGGCGACGGCGCGCTGACCGGAGGCATGACCTGGGAAGCCCTCAACAACATCAGTGACGACAACACCCGCAAACTCATCATCGTCGTCAACGACAACGGCCGCTCGTATGCGCCGACAATCGGCGGCATGGCCCGGTTCCTCAACACGGTACGGACGAGGCGCACCTACCGCGATCTCTACCTGACGAGCCAGAAGGCGTTCGACAAGCTCGGGTCTCCTGGTCGCGCCGTCTACCGCGGCGTCCGTGGCGGCATGCACGGGTTCCTCGCCAGGTTCAGCAACAACGAGGCGCTCTACTCCAACCTCGACATCAAATACCTCGGGCCCGTCGACGGTCACGACGAACAGGCGATGGAAGAAGCGCTCAGCCAGGCGAAGAACTACGGGGCTCCGGTCATCGTGCATGCGATCACCCAGAAGGGCAAGGGATACGCTCCCGCCGTCGACGACGAAGCCGACCAGTTCCATGCTGTCGGCAAGATCGACCCGGCAACGGGGGAGCCGATCTCGACGAGCACAACGCCGTCCTGGACCGGCGTGTTCAGCGACAAGCTGGTCCGGCTCGCCGAAGAGAATCCGCGCATCGTCGGTATCACCGCCGCCATGCTCCGGCCGACAGGCCTGCATAAGCTGGCCGAACGATTCCCCGATCGTGTCCATGACGTCGGCATCGCCGAGCAGCACGCCGCGACCTCCGCCGCCGGCCTCGCCTTCGGCGGGCTGCACCCGGTGGTCGCCATCTACGCGACGTTCATCAATCGGGCCTTCGACCAGATTCTCATGGACATCGCCCTGCACAAGGCCGGAGTGACGTTCGTGCTCGACCGCGCCGGCGTCACCGGCCCCGACGGCCCGTCTCACCACGGGATCTGGGACCTCTCCATCCTCCAGGTCGTTCCCGGCATCCACCTCGCCGCCCCACGCGACGGCGCGCGGCTCGAAGAGGAGCTCGCCGAAGCGGTCGCCATCGACGACGCACCGTCCGTGATCCGGTTCCCGAAAGGCAACGTGAGCGTGGACATCCCCGCCGTGCGGCGCACCGCGGATGGCGTCGACGTTCTCCGCGAAGAGGGCAGCCGCGACGTGCTGATCGTCGCCGTCGGCCCGATGGCACGACTCGGTCTCGACGTCGCCGACCGCCTCGCCACCGCCGGCGTCGGCGTCACCGTGCTCGATCCCCGCTGGGTGGTGCCCGTCGCCCCCAGCATCGTCGAACTCGCCGGCAGTCACCGCCTCGTCATCACCATCGAAGACGGGCTCCGAGTTGGTGGGATCGGCACACGCATCCGCCAGGAGTTGCGCAAAGCCGGCGTAGACACCGGTGTCGACGAACTCGGCCTGCCCGACGAGTTTCTGCAGCACGCGACACGCGAGCAGATCCTCGAGGATGCCGGTCTCACCGTCGAGCGAATCACCGCCGATATCCTCGCGCAGGTCTCCGGGCACCGCATCCCGGTCGCCCGACCGGCGGAGTCCACCGTCGAACGCGCCCAGCGAGGTTGAGCGGCGCCCTCACACCCGGCAGCGCACCGTCGCCGTTCTTCCCCCGCGCAAGGAGTTCCGATGAATGACAGCCCGCCCACCGCATCCGACCGCAGCCTTCTGATGGGCGTGCTGGCGACGTCGCGCAAGAAGAACGAACGCCGACTGCCGATCCACCCTCTGCATCTGGAACGGATCGACGCGGACCTCCGGAATCGCATCATCCTGGAAACGGGGTACGGCGAGCGATTCGGCCAGTCCGACGCGCAGCTCGCCCCCCTCGTGCATCGGATCGCGTCGAGGGAGGAGCTCATCGCCGACTCCGACATCGTGCTTCTGCCCAAACCTCAGGCAGCCGACCTCGCCGACCTTCATGAAGGACAGGTCCTCTGGGGCTGGCCGCATTGCGTCCAGGACCGCGAACTCACCCAGACCGCCATCGACAAGCGACTGACCCTCATCGCCTTCGAAGCCATGAACCACTGGACGCCCGAAGGCGGGTTCGCACTCCACGTCTTCCACAAGAACAACGAGCTGGCCGGATACGCATCCGTGCTGCACGCCCTCGAGCTGACCGGCTCCACCGGGCACTACGGTCGGCGGATGAGCGCGGTTGTCATCGGGTTCGGCGCGACCGCACGCGGCGCGGTCACGGCGCTGAACGCGCTCGGGATCCACGACGTCCAGGTGCTTACCAGCCGTGGCATCGCCGCTGTTGGCTCACCCATCCACTCCGCCACGATCGTCCAGTTCGACCAGGACGAGGACGGGTCTTTCCTGTCAGCGGTTCTCGACGGTGACAAACGCAAACCGCTTGCGCCGTTCCTGGCCGGGCATGACATCGTGGTCAACTGCACCCTGCAGGACCCAAACAACCCGATCGTCTACCTGTCCACGTCTGACCTGTCCCTGTTCAGGCCGGGAAGCCTCATCATCGATGTGTCCTGTGACGAGGGTATGGGCTTCGAATGGGCGACGATGACATCATTCGACGACCCGATAATCGAGGTGGGCGACCACATCCGCTACTACGCCGTCGACCACACTCCCTCGCACCTCTGGAACTCCGCCACGTGGGAGATCAGCGAAGCCCTGCTCCCGTTCCTCCGCACGGTGATGGACGGCCCGACAGACGAAGAGCGCAACGAGACGATCCGCCGTGCCGTTGAGATCCGCGACGGGGTCATTCAGAATCCGGCCATCCTGACCTTCCAGAATCGCTCCTCCGAGTACCCGCACGCCGTTCTCTAGAGACGACGGCGGGATTCCGCTGTTCCGGTGACGCAAAAACCCCGAATACGTCGGTATTCAGGGTTCTTGCGTCACTGGAACGCGAACGACTTGCCGGTCAGCCCTCGTCCCGGATGCCGCGGACCTGCGGGTCGTGGAAGCTGCCCCCGAAGACGCGCTCACTGGCGCCCTCGCGGTCGAGGTACGGCGTCACGCCACCCATGTGGAACGGCCACCCGGCTCCGAGAATCATGCAGAGGTCGATGTCCTCCGGCCCTTCGACAACCGAGTCTTCGAGCATGCGGTGGATCTCGTCGGCGAGGCCGTCCACCAGACGCAGCAGAATGGCATCCGCCGTCAGCGGTTCGGTTCCGCCCGAGATGATCTTCAGCGCGCCCTTGTCGAAGCCCTTGACCTTACCCTTGGAATCCTTGTCGAGCAGGGTGCCATACTCCGCCAGTTTGTGCAGGTTCTCGCTGCGGTAGAACCGGTCGGGGAACGCGTTGTGATGGGTGTCGAGCACGTGGGCGCCGACCTTGAGCCCGACGAGGTCAAGCAGCTGCGACGGCGGCATCGGCAGTCCGAGAGGAGCCATGGCCTTGTCGACGACCTCGAACGAGGTGCCGGAGTCGACCGCGTGCATCGCTTCACCGAGGAGCTTCGCGAGCACGCGGTTGACCACGAAACCGGGGGTGTCTCGTGTGATCACGGCGTTCTTGCGCAGCTTCTCGGCGATCGACATGGCCGTCGCGAGGGCCTCGGGAGTGGTCTGCGGTGTCTTCACCACTTCGATCAGCGGCATCACGGCCACCGGGTTGAAGAAGTGGAATCCGACGAGCCGTTCGGGGTGGGCCAGCTTCTCACCGATCCGCTCCACCGAGAGCGACGAGGTGTTGGTGGCGAGGATCGCCGTGTCGGAGAGGTACTGCTCGACGTCGGCAAACACGTCCTGCTTCACCCCGAGCTCTTCGAAGACCGCTTCGATCACCCAGTCGCAGTCGGCGAAGTCGCTCTTGTTCGTCGTGCCCGAGATGAGTCCGTTCAGGCGGTTGGCTTCGTCGGGGGAGATGCGCTTCTTCTGCAGCAGCGCATCGATCTCACCGCGGATGCTGTCGATCCCCTTGTCGACACGGGACTGGTCCAGGTCGGTGATGACGACGGGCACCTGCAGCTGACGCACGAAAAGCAACGCGAACTGGCTCGCCATGAGACCCGCACCGATCACGCCGACCTTGGTGACTTTCTGGGCGAGCGTCTTGTCCGGCGCCCCGGCCGGGCGCTTAGCACGCTTCTGCACGAGGTTGAAGGCGTACACGCTGGCCTTGAACTGGTCGCCGCAGGCGAGCCGGGCCAGCGCCGCGTCTTCGCGTTCGAACGCTTCGGCCTTTGTGCCGCTCTTCGCTGCCTTGAGGAGGTCGAGCGCGACGTACGGCGCCACCGGGACGGTGCCGATCTTCGACTCCAGCGACTTGCGGGCAATACCGACGGCAACGTCCCACTTGACCAGGCGTTCGACCTTGCCTGGCGCGTTCTTCCGCTCTACTTTCGTCTTTCCGGCGAGGACATCGCCAGCCCAGGCGAGGGAATTCTCCAGGAACGAGGCGGCCGGGAAAATCGCGTCTGCGATCCCGAGCTCGAACGCGTCCGGCGCTTTCAGCATCCGGTTCATTTTCAACGGGTTCTCGAGAACCACCTTGAGGGCGTTCTCGATGCCGATCAGGTTCGGCAGCAGGTAGGCGCCGCCCCAGGCGGGGACCAGACCGAGGAAGACCTCGGGCAGGGCGATGCCAGCCGCCGACGCGTCGACGGTGCGGTAGGTCGCGTTCAGGGCGATCTCGAGACCGCCGCCGAGCGCGAGCCCATTGATGAACACGAACGACGGCACCCCGAGGGTGTCGAGCTTGCCGAACACGTGGTGTCCGAGTTGCCCGAGAAGGCGCGCCGAGTCGAGGGAGTCGACCTCGCTGACCTTGCTCAGGTCCGCGCCCGCGGCGAAGATGAAGGGCTTGCCGGTGATGGCGACGGCGACGATTTGTTTCGCTGCCGCGCGTGCGCGCTGGGCGTCGAGCACGCCGCCCAGTTCCAGCAGGGTGACCGGTCCGAGCGTGTTCGGCCGGGTGTGGTCCCTTCCGTTGTCGAGGGTGACCAGGGCGATCACGCTGCCGTCGGGCAGCGCGATGTCACGAACGAACGAGTGGGTGACGACTTCGTCGGTGGCGTGGGCGAGCAGCGGGCTGAAATCGATGGTGGAGTAGTCGGTCATCGCGATTACTTCTTTCCCTTCCAGTTCGTGTTCTCCCAGACGACGCTGCCACCCTGCCCAAGCCCCACGCACATGGCAGTGAGGCCGTATCGCACGTCCGGTCGCTCCGCGAATTGGGCCGCGAGCTGGGTCATCAGGCGCACACCGGATGCCGCAAGGGGATGGCCGACGGCGATGGCCCCGCCCCACTGGTTCACACGGGGGTCGTCATCGTCGATGCCGAAGTGGTCGAGGAGCGACAACACCTGAATCGCGAAGGCCTCGTTCAGTTCGAACAACCCGATGTCGTCGATCGTGAGCCCCGCCTTCCGCAACGCCTTCTCGGTCGACGGCACAGGACCGATGCCCATGATCTCCGGTTCGACACCGGCGAAGGCGAAGCTCACCATCCGCATTTTCGGCTTCAGCTTGAATTCCTTGACGGCCGGCCCGCCGGCCATCAGGCTCACCGTAGCGCCGTCGGTGAGTGGCGACGCCGTGCCGGCGGTGACACGGCCGTGCGTGCGGAACGGCGTCCTCAGGTTCGCCAGCCCTTCCATCGTGGTCTCCGGACGGGTGCCTTCGTCGCGGGTGGCGAGACCCCAGCCCGATTCGCTCCGGATCGCCACCGGAATGAGGTCCGGCTGGATCTTGCCCGCGTCGTACGCTGCCTGCAGCTTGTGCTGGCTGCGCATGCCGTACCGGTCGGCGCGTTCCTTGGTCAGGTGGGGGAACCGGTCGTGGATGCGCTCCGCCGTCTTGCCCATGTCGAGGGCGTCAGCCGAGACGAGCTTCTCGCTGACGAACCGCGGGTTCGGGTCTGCGTTCGCGCCGAGCGGGTGACGGCCCATGTGCTCGACACCCCCGGCGATCGCGAAGTCGTACGCTCCGAACGCAATGGCGCTTCCGACCTGCGTCACGGCGCTCATCGCGCCGGCACACATCCGGTCGATGGCATAGCCGGGGACGGACTGCGGAAGGCCGGCGAGCAGGGCCGTCGTGCGGCCGAGCGTCAGGCCCTGGTCACCCTGCTGCGTGGTGGCCGCGATCGCGACCTCGTCGATTCGGTCCTTGGGAACATCCTGGTTGCGGTCGAGAAGTCCGATCATCGCCTTGACGACGAGGTCATCTGACCGGGTGTTCCAGTACTGGCCTTTTTCTCCGGCGCGACCGAACGGGGTTCGCACACCATCAACAAAAAAGACATCGGCTATTTCGGCCACGTTGCCTCCCATTTCTCGTAGTGCTACTGATCCTAGGAGGAGCCAAATCCGACCTGGAATCGTTTGATTCTTCCTACGACTCGGGTTTCTCGGCCTCCGACGGCGATTGGCTCGACTCTACAAAAGCCGAGGCAATTGCCTGTGCAGTAGCTTCAATTTGCCACGGCCGGGCCGATAACGCCGACAGTGCCTCTGCGACGGACTCGGGGGTGACCGGTTCGGGCGGAGCCCAGGCGACACGGCGCAGAAGATCAGGGGTCAGGAGGTTCTCGACCGGTATCGCCAGTTCCTCGGAGATCGCACCGACCGCGACACGGGCCGCTTTCAGGCGGGCGTCGGCATCCGGGTTGCGTTCCGCCCAGCTTCGGGCGGGCGGCAGGGTGTCACCGGACGCTCCGCGGATCGGCGGCAGGTCATCGGTGCTGAGGCCGCGTTCGATCGCCGACCACCAGCGGGGAAGTTCGCTCCGCGAAGCCCTGCCCTTGAATTCGCGCAGCGCCGCGAGGGCAGCCCGGGTGCGGGGTTCAGCCTTGATCGCGGCAACGAGGGAGGAGTCGGGCACGAGACGGCCGGGAGCGATGTCGCTTTCGCGGGCGAAGGCATCCCTCTCGGTCCAGAGCTCACGTGCGACGGCCAGGTTACGGGCACCGCGGACGGTGTTCAGCCCGGAGAGCCTGCGCCACGGGTCCTGGCGCTGCAGCTTCGGCTGCCGGGCGAGTGTCGCTTCGAATTCCTGGGCGGCGATCGCACGTTTTCCACCCTCGTCGAGCATGGCGGCGAGCTTGTCGCGCACGTCGACGAGGAGTTCCACGTCGAGGGCGGCATATTCCAGCCAGGTCGCCGGCAGCGGCCGGGTCGACCAGTCTGCTGCGGAGTGTTCCTTGGCGAGATGGATGCCCAGGAGTTCCTCCACGACGGTGCCGAGACCGACCCGGGGGAGGCCGAGGAGCCGGGCGGCGAGCTCGGTGTCGAAGATCCGAACCGGGTCGAGGCCGACTTCACGCAGGCAGGCGAGGTCCTGGCTGGCAGCGTGGATGACCCATTCTGCCGGCGCGATCGCCTCGTTCAACTCGTCGAAACGGCCGACGGCTGGCGGGTCGAAAAGGAACAGACCGGCGCCACGGCGGTACAGCTGGATCAGGTAGGCCCGCTGCGAGTACCGGTAGCCGGATGCCCGTTCGGCGTCGACGGCGATCGGACCGGTTCCGGCAGCAATGATTTTCACGGCGTCGAGGTATTCGTCCCTCGACTCAATGACGTGGCGTTCAGTCACGCGCCGTCCTGCGGCTAGACAACAGAGTGACACCTTCGGTCGTTGGTGGGAGCCCGGCAAGCATGCAGAGCAGTTCACCCCAGCCTTCCACATGTGATGAGATGTCGTCCTCCAGCGGCGTCCAGGAGGCCCGCAGTTCAATCTGGGCGCCGTCGCCCTGCGCGGCGAGCTCCCCGAAACCGGATGAGATGATCTTGGTGGCGGTGCCCGACGCGGAGCTGTACTTGGCGGATCGGGCGTTGAGTGCGTCCACCAGCCATGACCAGGCGACCTCCGCCAGGAACGGGTCGAGGCCGATCTCGGTCTCGAGCGGCGCCTGTGCGAAGCAGACGATTCGGAAGGCACCGCCCCATGCGTCGGGTTCGCTCGGGTCGTAGAGCAGGATGAACCGGCCGGTTCCGAGTTCGGAATCCGCTCCGTGCCTCGACGGGGTGACGTCGGCCGAGAGCGCCACACTGTACGGCGCCAGGTTGCCGGGCGCGGGAATCTCGGTCACGGCGAGTTCGGGGCGCGCCTTGGCACGACGAACGGAATCCAGTGCTCTCTGGAACGCTGCCGGCACGTCGGTGCCCATCGGTAAATCAGCCACGTTTGCAGACTAGAGTTACTTGCCAATGAATCGTCACAGCCACGCCGACCGGCCATCGCCCCGCCCGTCTGCCCGCCACTGGCGACTTGCGGTGGTTTTCGGCGGGATCCTGCTGACCCTCGCCGGGAGCGCCGTCATCGCTATCGGAACCGTCGCACGACGCGTCGTCACCCCGGCCCGCACCCGGTTCCGGGAGAGCGACGTCGTCGCCATCGATGCAGAGAACGGGACGATCACTCTCGGCACCAATCCTGACACCACGCTGCCCGGGCGCTACGGCCTCTTCTATGGGGCGCCAGAGCGTTACCTTCGCCTCGGCGACATCATCAATTCCAACGATGCGACGGTCACTCGCCAGCTGGAGACCCCGCCAGACGGCCTGCCCGCGAGCGGCCCTGCGACCTTCAGCGGCTGGTACTACTCCCGTCCTGAGGAACTCGGCCTCGACTTCCGCACCGTCGACGTGCCGACGCCGGCCGGAAACGCCCCCGCCTGGTTGTTCCCCGCGCACGAGGACACGGGCCGCTGGGTTCTCATCGTCCACGGCCGCGGCACCACCAGAAGCGAGTGCCTCCGCGCTGTTCCGGTCTGGCGCGAAGCAGGCTATTCGGCCCTTCTCGTGTCGTACCGGAACGACGGCGACGCTCCGCCGAGCGCCGACGGCCTGTACGGGCTCGGCGACACCGAGTGGCAGGACGTCGACGCAGCGCTCGACGTGGCCGTCGCCGGTGGGGCGCGGGACGTGGTGCTCATGGGCTGGTCGATGGGCGGCACGATCGCCCTGCAAACGGCGCTGCGCAGCGACAAGGCCGGTCTGATCCGCGGCATCGCCCTTGAATCTCCGGTGCTCGACTGGGCCCGGGTCCTCGAATTCCAGGCGGATGCCACGAGGATTCCGGTTCCGTTGAGGCTCGCCGCGATCACGGCGATCAGCAGCCCCTGGGGGCGTGCTCTCACCGGGCTCGACTCTGCGGTGAACTTCTCCGGGCTCGACATGGTCAGCCGCGCCGACGAGCTTTCGGTTCCGGTCCTCGTGCTGCACAGCGACGACGACGGGTTCGTGCCCTCATCCGGATCGCACGAGCTCGCGGCGGCCCGGCCGGACCTCGTCACGTTCTCGCCGTTCACCGGCGCGCGGCACACCAAGCTGTGGAACTACGACGAGGAACGCTGGTCGTCTGCCATCCGGGACTGGGCCGCGACGCTGGGCTGACCTCAGGCGGCTACGCGGTCCGTCAGTTGCCGCTTCGCGCGCTGGAGCATGCCATTCATGCCGTGAAGCCGCAGCGGAGAAACCGCCTTGCCGAGGCCGAGCATCTGTGGGAAGTCCGAGGGGATCGCCAGGACCTCATCGACGCTCAACCCGTCGACAGCCTGGGCCAGGATGCTGGCGAACCCGCGGGTGGTTGGCGCTTCGCGGGGCGCCGTCGCGTGCAGGTGCACACCGTCATCTGCGACCTCCATGAAGATGTAGATCGGTGACTGGCATTCGACCACGCGCTCCAGCAGGTCGGGGTGGTCGGCGTACCGGGCCGGAAGGTCCGGGAGCTCCATCGAGAACTCGAGCAGGAGCTGCAGGCGCGACTTCTCGTCGACGTCCAGGAACTCATCACGGATGTCGGCCAGCTGGGCGGGGAGGGTCTCGGTCATGGTGGCCCTATTCTCCCACGTGAAACTGGCGGCCGGCCGGGTGCCCAACCGCTCAGGCGGTCAGCGGGGGAGCTCTCCCGGTTCGGCTCCGAGGACGATCGGCACCCGGACGGCGCTGCCCCATTCAGTCCATGAGCCGTCGTAATTCCGGACCTTGTCGAAACCGAGGAGGTAGTGCAGCACGAACCAGGTGTGGCTTGAGCGCTCACCGATCCGGCAATAGGCGACGACGTCGTCGCCGTCCTTGAGCCCGGCGCCGTCACGGTACACGGTGTTCAGGTCGGCGAGGGAACGGAAGGTCCCGTCGTCGGCGACCGCTTTGGACCATGGCACGCTTGCCGCCGTGGGGATGTGGCCCGACCGCAACGCGCCCTCCTCGGGGTAGGCGGGAGCGGTGTTGCGCTCACCGCTGTACTCCTCAGGGGAGCGCACGTCGATGAGCGGCTTCCCGAGGTGCGCGAGAACGTCGTCCTTGTACGCCCGGATGGCCGAGTCGTCGCGTTCGACGACCGGGTAGTCCGTTCGCGGCCGCTCGGTGGCATCCGTGGTCATCTCGCGTCCTTCGGCGATCCACTTGTCGCGGCCCCCGTCCATGAGCCGCACGTCGCGGTGCCCGAACAGCGTGAACACCCACAGCGCATATGCGGCCCACCAGTTGCTCTTGTCACCGTAGAGAACGACGGTGTCGTCGCGGGCGATGCCCTTCCGCGACAGCAGCTCGGCGAATCCGGCACCGTCGATGTAGTCGCGCTGCACCGGGTCATTGAGATCGGTGTGCCAGTCAACCTTCACGGCACCGGGGATGTGGCCGATCTCATAGAGCAGTACGTCTTCGTCGGATTCGACGACGACGAGGCCCTCCGTGCCAAGTCGCTCCTGCAACCATTGAGTGGAGACCAGGCGTTCGGGGTGGGCGTACTCGGCGAACGCGAGGGACTGGTCGGCTTCGATGGGCATGGTCTACCTTCTTCAATGGGCCGCGACGCGGTGTGTTCAGGGCGTCGGCTGCCTTAGGCTGGGAACTCGTTCTTCCTGCGAAAATACGCAGCTTTCCCGACAGCGGATAAAGCGCCGTAAGACTTCGACACACGAGGTATTCTCCCATGAGCCACACTGCCGAGACGGCACGCATCCGCATCTCCGACCGCACGCCCACGATCACCGGCGAGGAGATCGCCGCCAGTCTCGTGCCGCCGCGCCAGTTCACGGATGCCAGCTTCGCAAGTTACCGGCCTGATCCCGACTTCGCGTCGCAGCAGGAGGCGGTGGAGTTGCTGCAGGCGTTCTCAGCAGGCTGGGCTCCGGCGAAGTCCTCCGGGTTCTTCGGTCGCAAGAAGAAGGAGCCCGAGGTCAAGCCGGGCGTCTACCTCGACGGTGGATTCGGCGTTGGGAAGACCCACCTGCTCGCTGCTCTCTGGCACGCGGCACCGGGTCCGCGCAAATACTTCGGCACCTTCATCGAATACACCGCACTCGTCGGCGCCCTCGGTTATGCCAAGGCCGTCGACGCGCTCACCGGGTCCGCGTTGCTCTGCATCGACGAGTTCGAACTCGACGATCCGGGCGACACGATGATGATGACCCGGCTGCTCACCGACCTGGTGGCCAAAGGGACCCGCGTCGCCGCGACGTCGAACACCCCGCCGAATGCACTCGGTGAAGGCCGCTTTGCCGCATCGGACTTTCTGCGGGAGATCCACGCGATGTCGAGCCACTTCACGACGCTGCGGATCGACGGCAACGACTTCCGCCGCCGCTCCATGGAAGGCCATGCCGGCAATCTCGACGACGCTGCCTACGCCACTCGGCTCGAAAGTTCGGCACAGGCCGGCGAGCGAATGTCAGACGACTCCTTCGACGGGCTCATCAGCCACCTGGCAACGGTTCACCCGTCGAAGTACATCAAGCTGATCGACGGCATCGACCGGATCGGCCTTCGCGAGGTCCACGAGTTGCACTCGCAGACGGAGGCACTGCGACTGGTGGCGTTCATCGACCGTGTCTACGACGCCCAGATTCCGATCTCGGCAACCGGCATCCCACTCGACCAGGTGTTCGCCGGTGACATGCTCTCGGGCGGGTACCGCAAGAAGTACCTCAGGTCGATGTCGCGCATGGTCGCTTTGTCCGAGGGCTCGTAGCTCCACGAAACCTTCTTTTTACATAGGCACCCGCGCCGTAACAGACCCGAAACATCGGGTGCACCGCTCTCGAAACGTCCGGCATCCATGCTGGCTACACCGACAAACGCTCAGCGTTCCCCGTCGGCAGCCCCGATGCACCCGAGAGAACTAAGGACACGATATGGACACCGGCAGCATTGCCTGGGGGATCACAGCTACCGCACTGGTACTTGTGATGACTCCCGGCGTCGCATTCTTCTATGGCGGGCTCGTGAAGGCCAAGAGCGTCATCAGCATGATGATGATGAGCTTTGGCGCACTCGGCCTCATCACCGTGCTGTGGATTCTCTACGGCTTCAACATGAGCGCAGTCGCCAACCCGCTCGACTTCGCCGGCAACCCCTTCGCCGACTTCGGGCTCACGGCCCTCTCGCAGGGTGAGGATGCCAACACGAACCTCCTCGGTGCGACCTACGGCGCCACCTTCGCGATCATCACCGTCGCCCTGATCTCCGGTGCGATCGCCGACCGGGCCAAGTTCGGGTCCTGGATGCTGTTCGCCGGTATCTTCGCGACTCTCGCCTACTTCCCGATCGCAGCCTGGGTCTGGGGCGGCGGCTGGATCATGAACCTCGGCACGGCGCTCTTCGGTGAAGACGCAGGAATCGGCGTCATCGACTACGCCGGTGGAACCGCAGTCCACATCAACGCCGGTGCAGCCGCCCTCGCCCTTGCCCTTGTCCTGGGCAAGCGCGTTGGATTCCAGAAGGGCATCCAGAAGCCTCACAACGTTCCGCTGACCCTCCTCGGCGCGTCGATCCTCTGGTTCGGCTGGTTCGGCTTCAACGCCGGCGCCGAATGGCTCAACGGCCTCGCCAACACCGGCCTCATCGTGATCAACACGCTCGGCGCAACCGCTGCAGCGATCATCGGCTGGCTGGTCATCGAGAAGCTCAAGGACGGCAAGGCCACGTCGGTCGGCGCCGCATCGGGTGCCGTCGCCGGCCTCGTCGCCATCACCCCGGCGTGTGCCAACCTCACCCCGGGCTGGGCACTTCTGCTCGGTGTCATCACCGGAGCGATCTGCGCCCTGGCGATCGAGCTCAAGTTCAAGCTCGGCTTCGATGACTCCCTCGATGTCGTCGGCATCCACCTCGTCGGTGGCCTCGTCGGAACCCTGTACCTGGGCTTCTTCGCCACCGAGACCGGCCTCTTCCTCGGCGGCGGCTTCGAACAGCTCGCGGTTCAGTTCATCGCAGCCTTCGCCGTGCTGGTGTACTCCTTCCTCGTCGCCGGCATCGTCGGCTTCGCCATCCAGAAGACTCTCGGCTTCCGGGTGAAGAACGAAGACGAGATCGCCGGGGTCGACACCTCGGTCCACGGCGAAGAGGGTTACGCCCTCGAAGTCGTCTAGATCACACCTCGAAACGGGATGCCGCCTTCCGCGGCATCCCGTTTTGTCGTTTCCGGGGACGCTCCGCCGCCCGCCGTAGGATGAGGCCGTGGCATCCTTCAGTGCAGTCCTCCGTTCCGTCGTCGCGTCGCTGATGCGCACGACGAACATCAAGGCAGAAGTGGCTTCCCCGGGTCGGCCGAACGGTGCGACGGAACCGGGACGCTATGGCAGTACGGCCACCGTCGAAGTGGATGCCACGCGGGTCGGCCGAGTCCGGATGGCATATGTGCCGTCGACGGACGGCAACCCCGACCCGGGTGAGATCGTCTGGACCTGGGTGCCGTTCGAAGAGCGTGACGGCCGGGGCAAGGATCGCCCGGTGCTGCTCGTCGCCGCCGAGCCGAGCGGAGCGGCCCTTGCGGTGCAGCTGACGAGCAAACCGCATGGCGACGCTGAGAACTTCGTGTCGATCGGCCGGGGGAGTTGGGACGCCCAGGGCCGGCCGAGCTGGGTCGGGATCGAGCGGGTGTTCCGCGTCCATCCCGACGGGATGCGACGCGAAGCAGCCGCCCTCGACGCCGACCGTTTCTCGCAGGTGGCCGGTGCGATCAGGGCACGGTACGGCTGGCGTTGAACGGAGCACCACCCGAAGCGCGTTAGAATTTTTCCACCGATCCGGACGGGGAGTCTCATCAGAATCATCAGCTACAACCTCCGCAAGCATGCTGCAAGCGCCGAACTGATCGGCCTGGAAACGTTGTACGAAGCCGATGTCCTGTGCCTGCAGGAGGCCGACAGCGAGCTCCTGCCCGAGAGTGTGGGCAATCTGCGCCTCGCCGACTCCACCCGGGCGAACCGGCTCGGACTGGCGGTCTACTACAACGTCGACCGGTTCGAAGCGATCACGACGACAGCGTTCGAGCTGAAGAAGTCGATGCATGACCGGCTCTTCTCACCGGCCACGGAGCGACTGATCGCGACGAAGCTCTTCGACAAGGAGGCCGGCCGGGAGATGCTCGTCGCCTCCTTCCATGCGGCGCCCCTGACCGCACTGAACTCGCTGCGTCGCCATCAGATCAAGACGGCCCACGCGGAACTGCACTCGCTTGCCGAAGGCATCCCGACCGTGATGGTCGGCGACTTCAACTACCCGATCTTCAAGAAGAACCTGCGCCGCCGGATCCAGGAGATGGGCTACGAACTGTCCCTGAGTGACGAGCGGACCTATGCCCGTTATGTGATCTTCCGCGGGCACTTTGATTTCGTGACGAGTGTGAACATGGGCATCGACGAAGTGAAGACGCTTCCACGAGGGGCGTCGGACCACCGCGCGATCCTCGTCACCACGTCGTATCTTCCCTGAACAGGGGCTGTTTACGGGGCTCTGCGAGCGTGAGGGGTCGACAACGGGCCTCATCCTCAGTACCGTGCTCCAAAAGATGAGCATGTCTCACGATTGACTCGCGTGACGAACCCGCAGCCTGCCCCCGGCGGCGAGTCCCAGCCCGAGCGAAGAGGTCTTGACTGCTCTGTCATCACCCTCGCAAAGGAGCACGAGTGAAAGTTCATACCTTGACGGCAGCGGTCTGCGCCGCCGTTCTCACGACAGTCGCCCTCGCCACACCGGCGTCGGCCCGCGGTCAGTATCCCCCCATCGGCGTCGACCATCAGGTCCTCGCCGACGGGATGATGGCGCCGCTCTCCCTCGACGTACAACCCAACGGAACGGCGTGGATCACGCAGAACTTTCCCGGCGTCCTCACCAAGGTGACGGCGAAGGGCGAACAGGTCGACGTCCTCACCGGCAATGGCGACGAGATCAGTGCCGTGACCACACGCGGCAATACCGTGTACTACGCCCAGGTCTCGGCGGATGCCACCCATAGCCGCTCAGTGCTCATGAGCGTCACCGAGGGGAGTGCACCGGTGCAGGTGGCGGACCTCCGCGCCCACGAGGACCAGGAGAATCCTGACGCCGTGAACACGTATGGGTTCGTGGACCTGCCGGAGTCGTGCGCCTCACAGTTCGAGCCCGCCGCCGAGCCGTTCCTGCAGCCCACCTACGCGGGTGCAATCGACACGCACCCGTACGCCTCACTGGCGACGAAGGACGGGATCTACGTCGCGGATGCCGGGATGAACGCGATTCTCAAGGTGGGTTACGACGGAGACGTTTCAACCGTTGCCGTGCTGCCGCCGACGGAGCCGGTCGTTACGACCGCCGAGGTCATCGCTCTGTACGGCTTCCCCGAGTGCGCCATCGGCTATTCCTACCGGTTCGAGCCGGTGCCGACCGACGTCGAAATCGGTCCGGGAGGCTGGCTGTACGTCACCACGCTTCCGGGTGGGCCTGAGGACCCAAGCCTTGGCGAGCGTGGAGCGGTATACAGGGTCGACCCCTCCACCGGCGACGTTGAACTCTTCGCCACGGGCTTTGTCGGTTCGACGGGCCTCGCGGTCTCAAAGAAGGGTGTTGTGTTCGTCGCCGAGATGTTCGGAGGTGCGGACGGAACAGGACAGGTATCCGTCATCCCGCCGTGGGGCGGCGAAGCGGTAGCAGAGTTCCCGGTCTCGTCACCGGCGGCGATCGAACTCTCAGGGAAGAACCTCTACCTCACCAAGGATGCCTTCGTGCTCGGTCCGGAAGGCCCGCAGCCGATCGGCAAGCTGGTCAAGGTGGGCCTGACCGGCAAGTCGCTGAAGGCGTATCTCGGCTAGCAGCGCAACCAGGCGGAAGTGCCGTGCGCCACTGACCGGCGCACGGCACTTCTTTGCCTCAGCGGCCCTCTTCGGACAGGATCTCACGGACTGTCCTCACAGCCGTGCGCACGAAATGGGGGTTCGTGTCGCTGTAGTAGGGAATGATCAGCCCAGCCTGGTGCAGGGCGAAGCCACGCCCGCGATTCCATGTCCCGTCGTCCACCCGCAGCGTTGCCCGGAATTGCCGCCGGCCGGTCGGGCCGAAGACGCTCCACGCGGCGATCACATCCGCAGCCGGGTCGCCAACCCCGGCCCCTCCCCAGTCGAGAACCGCCGCCAGCCGGCCGTCGGCCACAAGGAGGTTCGGCCGAAGCAGGTCGGTGTGGATCCACACCGGGGCACCCGTCCACGCCGGTGTCTCGAGCGCCTCGTCCCAGGCCGCGGTTGCTGCCGTTGCGTCGATGACGCCAGCGGATGCCGCGAGGGCGTCGCGCGTGATGGCATCCAGTTCCCGGAGCGGCCTTCGCCCCGCCGGAGGAGCATTCGTGGGGGCGATACCCCGCAACTCGGTGAGAAAGTGCGCGAGGTCCCTGGCCGCCTGCACCTCGTCGTCGACGCCGTCGTCCGAGTACGGCGAGCCGTCGATCCACTCGTAGATGGCCCAGGGCATCGGGTAGAACGCCGTGGGGGAGCCCGCGCGCACCGGGCGGGGGATCGGAAGCGTCAGTTGTGACCCAAGCACCGGCAGCCACGTCAGCTCCCGCTCGAGATCGGGCGCCCACCGGGGCACGCGGGGGATGCGGACAAGAAGATTCTCACCAAGCCGGAACACGGCGTTCACGGTTCCCGTCGACCGAACCTCCCGAAGCGGCAGGCGTGCGAGATCCGGGACCTGGTCGGCGAGCAGGCGGGCCACCAGCTTCGCGTCGATCGCGACTTCGTCGTCGTGCATGGTCATGCGTTCTCGTCCCTGACAGAAAAAAGGCCCGCGGAATCCGCGGGCCTTTCGTTGTGGGCGATACCGGACTCGAACCGATGACCTCTTCCGTGTGAAGGAAGCGCGCTACCAACTGCGCCAATCGCCCAATTCGCGCGAACCTGGCGGTTCACAACGACGTCTTATCGTACCGGAACCGGACTGCCCTCGCGAACCACATGGCATCCGTTTTCGCGTCTTTCCGCCGCGAAATGACAACGCGGTAACTCGATTTTGTTTCTCGGCTCATCATCAAGTAGAGTCTTTCAAGCACGCAGGAATGCGAGCAAATGCGGATGTGGCGCAGTGGTAGCGCATCACCTTGCCAAGGTGAGGGTCGCGAGTTCGAATCTCGTCATCCGCTCGAGTGTTGGGGTTAGCCTTCGGGTTGACCACGGCATGTGGGCAACCACACGCGGTGGCGTGGCCGAGAGGCGAGGCAGCGGCCTGCAAAGCCGTCCACACGGGTTCGAATCCCGTCGCCACCTCACACTCAAAACTGAATTATCATGGCACGTAGCATGAGCGATTGGCGCAGCGGTAGCGCGCTTCCCTGACACGGAAGAGGTCGCTGGTTCGATCCCAGTATCGCTCACAGAGAAATAGCCCGGACAGAAATGTCCGGGCTACTTCTGATTAACGGCCGGATAGAACCGGCGCCCCCTGGACCGCATGCGCCGCGCTCCAGCAGCGGCGCTCCGGTGACGCAAAAGCACCCTATGAGCCCGCATTCGGTGCATTCGCGTCACCGGAACCCCGGATGCGCCAGCATTCGGTGCGTTTGCGTCACCGGAACCAGGATGCCGCACCACCTCCCGCAGACGGACGGCAGGCCGGCCCGCGGCACACACTCCGGTGACGCAAAAGCACCCTATGAGTCCGCATTCGGTGCATTCGCGTCACCGGAACCACCGATGCGCCAGCATTCGGTGCGTTTGCGTCACCGGAACGACGGATGCCGCTCCACCCCGCGGACAAAACGTCCGGGCTTTTCTTGCGTCGACGCGGTTGACCGCAGGCGCAAATTGAGCGATACTCACGTCCCTCCAAGGGGGGCTGCCTGTGAAAAAGCTGGGACCCTACACTCGGATCACTGAGCGCTTGACCCTACAAGCGCCGATGACTAAGGCAAGGCACATTCCATGGGTGATCCCGAGCCCACGGCTTTCGCACGCTCACGGACAGTGTCGTGCTGAGGGCCGGAGATGACGACATCGACAGTGTCGTACCCAGCCAGCGTGCACGCACGTTGTCACCCCGAGCGCAGGACCTGACGCTACTCGGAACGGTCTGGGTGGCCGGAATCGTCGTCACAACTCTTCCCCTGGTGAACTTTTCATTCGGTGCCGGCGTTCGCAGCTTCGCGCTCGACGTCATTCTCGACGCGGTGAACGCCTGCATCGCCCTGCTCGCCGCCTATCTCGTTCACGGCCGGTTCCTCCGTCAGGGACGACTTCAGGACCTCCTCCTGACCCATGGCCTCGTGCTGCTCGCTCTCGCTGGACTCGGGGTGACGATCCTCACAGACACGGTTGGTGGCGCCCCCGTACAGGCGGCCGGAATATGGCTTCCTGTCGCCGTCCTGTCGGTTGCCGCCGTACTCATCGCCGCAGCGGCTCTCGTGGATGCTCCGCCGATCCGGCGAGCGGAAACCCGGAAGTGGTCTGGCATCTCCGTGGTGACCGAGGTCTGTCTGCTCAGCGTTCTGTTGACGGTAATCAGCTCGTACGAGGATGAACTGTCGAGCTTCTTTTCGGCGGGCGAGACATCGACGGTGGCTGGCCACCCGCTCGTCGTCGCCGGCCACTGGTGGGTCGGGCTGTGGTTCTTCGTCGCATCCATCGCCTTTGCACACCGGTCGTCGTGGTCCCTCGACCCGCTCCTTCGCTGGACTGCACCCGCCTTCGCTCTCGCGGGTTTCGCGCGGGTGAACTATGCGCTCTTCCCCGAAGTCCATACCGAATGGCTGTATGCAGGCGATGTCTTCAGAACGGCGTGTTACCTCCTGCTCCTCGTTGGGGCCACCCGCGAAATCCGCCAGTACTGGAACGCCCAGGCAGGTGTAGCCGTCCTGGAGGATCGCCGGCGCCTCGCCCGGGAACTGCACGACGGCGTGATCCAGGAACTCGCATTCATCAAGTCACAGAGCCTCACCCTGACGGAGCCTTCAGCGACGCCGGTGCGTATCGTCAGCGCGTGCAACCGTGCGCTGGACGAAGCTCGGGCGGCACTCCAGGCGCTCGGCCAGACCGGGGACGAGCCGCTCGGCCTCATGCTGCACCGTACGGCTCAGGAGCTCGCCGAACGCCATGGCGTTGACCTCGAAGTCGATCTCGACGACTCGGTCGAGGCGGTCGCCGAACAGCAGCATGCCGTGCTGCGGATCACCCGCGAGGCCGTCTCAAACGCTGTCCGCCACGGTAAGGCCCAACGCGTGCGCATCATGTTGACCAAGACCGGCCACAGTCGCTGCCTGACGGTTACAGACGACGGCACCGGATTCGATTTGGCCTCAACGCTCGCCTCGGCGTCGGGATACGGGCTGACGAGCATGAGGGAGAGGGCAGAGCTGCTCCCCGGAACATTCACGATCTACTCGCAAAGCGGACAGGGAAGTGTGGTGACGGTGACATGGTGACGACAGACCGGATCAGTGTGGTGATGGCAGACGATCATCAACCGTTGCGGGCCCGCATCCGATTCGCACTCGAAGAAGGCGGCTGCGACGTTCGCGGCGAGACCGCCAGCGCCGATGAGGCTGTCCGCCTCGCCATCGAGCATCAGCCCGATGTCGCACTCCTCGACATTCACATGCCGGGAAACGGCATCCATGCCGCCCAGCAGATCAGCCGCGACGTTCCTGGAACGGCGATCGTCATGCTCACCCAGTCGACCGAGGACGAGGATCTCTTCGATTCGCTTCGAGCCGGGGCGTCCGGATACCTTCTCAAGGACACCGACCCCACGCTGTTGCCGGACGCCCTGCGAAGTGTGCTGCGGGGGGAGGCGGCCATGCCCGCCACTCTCGTGACCCGGATTCTCGACGAGTTCCGTGGGCCGACCAAGCGTCGGTTCATGCGCAAATCAGCGGCCGTGTCGAAGCTCAGCGCCCGGGAGTGGGAAGTGATGGAGATGCTGAGCCAGGGGCTTTCCACCGAAGACGTCAGCAAGCGACTGTTCGTGTCGCCGACGACAGTGCGGGTGCATGTGTCTGCAGTCCTCCGCAAACTCTCGGTCAGCGACCGGGAGAGTGCGTTCCGCTTGCTCCGTGACGAGTAGAAGACGCCCCCGTCAGTGCCAGGCCGATGAACGAGACGCCGAGCGCCTCAGCTTCATCGACGGTCAGTTCACGCGAACCGACGACGACGTAAGGCCCATCCGCGGCTCCGCTGATCGGATCCACCGACATACAGAGCCGCGCAACCACCCCGTCTTCCACGTCGAGGGGCGCACCCTCGTGCACCCAATCGTCTTCCCCGCGCGCCGCGTCGTGTCGGGTGACGCACCAGCACGGGCATTCAGACCGCGCGGTGATGTCGGTGACGGATTCTGCACTGTCTGACCGGGACATCTGAGGTCCTTTCGGTGGGGCCCAGCCCCCTGGGGGTGTTGCGGTGAGTAAGAGGAACCGGGCCCGTTCGGGCGGGCCCGGTTCCCCGTTTCAGCGAAGGCCGATGTTGACGTAGTAGGTCTGGCTGTCGTCGAGCTTGACGCCCACCCGCCAGTAGTTCCCACCCGTCCCGGTCTTCCAGTTGTAGATGTACTGCGCGCTGGCCGCGTCGAAGCGGAACACGCTTCCACTGTCAGCCGACACGGCGTACACCGACTCGTCGACAGCCGCCGTCATCGCACTTCCCTTCACCGGAGTCAGCCAGGTGGGCGCGACCGTCGATGAGACTGACGCTCCCGCCGCGTTCTTCAGCTGGAACTTCACCGGAACGGTGCTTCCTGCCTTGAATACGCTGGTCGACGTTCCGATCTGGTGAGCGGTGTCGTTGATCGGCTGCGCGAACCCTTCGAACCGGTAGATGACCCGGTACGTTCCGGTGATCGTCGTCGTGTTTCCCGCCTTGTCGACCGCGGTCGCGGTGTAGGTCCACGAGCCGACGCCGTTGGAGGTGCCACCGGCGACGGTCACCGAGCAGGATGCCACGCCGGAGAATTCGTCTGTGGCGGTGCAGGTCGCGGCTGGGGTGGAGCCCAGCGTGTAGATGCGGCCCTGGACGTTCACGTCTGCTGCTGTCAGCGCCGGCTTCTCCTGGTCGATCTGGATTCCGTCGACAACGACCGACCGGGTGTTCCCGGCCTTGTCGGTCGCCGTTCCGCTTGCCGTGTTCGTGCCGTTCGCCGAGAGGATCACGGGGTCGGGGCAGGCCGCGATTCCAGAGAGGGCATCCGAGCAGATGAAGGTCACCGTGACGGGTCCGCTGTACCAGCCGCTCGCCGTCAGGTTTCCTGCCGTCACAGCTCCGCTGATCGCCGGCGCCGTCTTGTCGAGCTTGACGGTGACGGAGTCGGTTCCCACGTTCCCTGCCGTGTCTCTGGCAGATCCGGTGATCACCTTGCCTGACGTTTCAGCCGAGACCATGACGGATGGGCTGATGGACGCGACGCCCGAGCCTTTGTCGTCATCCTTTGCCGAGAACTGGACGGTGACGGTGGAGTTGTTCCAGTCATCGGCGTTCGGTGCGGGCGACAGAGAGTGGCTGACCGTAGGAGCGATGTTGTCCCACTTGAGTGCGACCGCGTTCGGACTTTCGACGTTTCCTGCCTTGTCGACCGCGTAGTAGGTGATCGTTCCCGTGCCGCTGCCGGTCAAGGGAACCTCGACCGATGCGCTCGTTCCCGCGGTCACCTGGACCGGGCCACCGTCAACGCTGTACCGGATCTCCTGAACTCCGGAGAGCCCAGTCTGGTCGACCGCGTTCAGCACAACCGTGGCGGTGTCACCCTTGCAGTAGTCGTTGACCGCCGTGCAGGTGTTGTTGCTGGTCGAGCTGGGCGGAGTGCCGTCGATGTTGATCCCGCCGACCTTTGCGCCTGCACTCGAGTTGCCTGCCTTGTCGACCGACGGCTCGCTCGTGACGGACTGGTTGGCGCCGTCGCTCTTGAGCACCTGGCTGGTGGGGCAGAATCCGATCCCGGACAGAGCGTCCTTGCAGCTGAAGTCAACGGTGACTTCGCCACGGTACCAGCCGACACTGTTCGCCTCGGTGGTGGGCTGGCCGGTGACCACCGGAGACGTCCGGTCGATTTTGATGCCTCGAACGGATGCCTCCTCACTCGTGTTTCCCGCCTTGTCGCGAATCGTCACCGGTCCGGCGCCGAGGTCGACACCCTCACCGGTGACAGTGCTGGCTTCCGGCTGGGTCGCCGGGTCGAGCCCGGAGAGCCCGTCGTCGCCGACCCACTCCACCTGAACATCGCCCCGGTGCCATCCTGCGGCGTTGGGGGTTGCGGGGATGCCGACCAGGGTCGGCCGGGTCTTGTCGATGTTGATGCCATCGACGACTGCCTGACTGCGGTTGCCCGCAACGTCCACAGCATCGCCCTGAACGCTCTGGCCTGCTCCTTCATTCGTCTTCGTGGTGTCGCCCGCACAGCCGGCGACACCGCTACGGATCCCGGAACCGACGTCGTCACAGGTGAACCGCACGTCGACATCCGTCCGGTTCCAGCCTGCGGCATTCGCCTGAGGCGACGCGAGACCGGAGATCGTCGGAGCGATCGTGTCGACGTTCACCGACACCGTGTTCGTGCTGGCGCTTTCTTCCGCGTTGCCTGCGATGTCGACACTCCAGAAGGTGATCGTGTGGGTTCCCGTGGACAGGTCGGCGGTGAACGGTTCACCGTAGGTCTTCCGGGGGCCGTCGTCGATCGTGTAGTAGGTGGCTGCGACACCGGAGCCGTTGTCCGAAGGCTTGAACCCTACGGGGATTCCACTGGTCGTGAACCATCCGGTCTCCGGGGAGATCGGGTTGATCACCGTGGTGGTCGGCGCCGTCCGGTCGATCTTGACCGTGAGAGCGTCTCCGGCGGTTTCGACGTTGCCTGCCTCATCGGTGCTCCAGAAGATGATCTCGTGAACACCGTCACTCGAGAGTTCGAAGGTGCCGTCGTATGCCGTGGCGCTTCCTCCGTCGACCGTGTACTGGGTGGTCACAGCGGTTGAGAGGTTGTCGCTCCCGGTAAGGGTCACTGGAACCGCGGTGGCGAACCAGCTGCTCGCCGGAATCTCCGGGATGCTCGCGGCGGTGGTGGGAGCGGATCGGTCGATCGCGATGCCGGTCACCGTCGTGGTGACCGTGTTGCCCGCGACGTCGACGCAGCTGGCGGTTGACGACAGGTTGCTTCCCTCGCCCTGGACGATGTCGTCCTCGGGCTGAGCGGTCGGCCCGGAGAGCGCGTCGGTGCAGGTCCACGCGACCGTCACATCGTCGGTGTGCCACCCGCTGGTGAATTTGGCGGTGAGTACCGGCGCGGTCGTGTCGACGGAGACGCCGGAGACCGTGACGCTCGTGCTGTTGCCGGCGGCATCCGTAGCGGTGGCCGTCGTGGACTGGTTCGCGCCCTCACCGAAGGTGTGGCTGTCGGGTGCGTCGTTCACTCCTGACAGTTCGTCGGTCGCGGTGAAGTCGACGGTGGCCTCACTGTTGTACCAACCGGCGGCGTTCTTCGATTCGCGGATCTTCGAGCTGAGAGCCGGTGCCGTCTTGTCGACCCGGATTGTGGCGGAGTCGGTGGCGGTGTTGCCGGCCTCATCGGTTGCAGTGCCGTCCACCGTCGTTGTGCCTTCAGCGGTGACCGTGGTTGGGAGAGTGCACTCGGCGACTCCGGATCCCTGGTCGAGGCAGGTGAAGGTGACCGTGACATCCGTGTTGGTCCACGTACCGCCGGTGTAGTCCGACGGGGTGAAACCGTGCCGGATGCTCGGTGCCGTGGTGTCGATTCGGACCTCCGCGGTCTGGAGCTGCTCGGTGTTGCCGGCCGTGTCGGTGCTGAAGTAGGTAATCGTGTATGCGCCCTCGGTGTCGAGGGTGAAGCTGGCGCCAGTCTGAAGCGGGCCCCCGTTGATCCGGTACTGGGTCTTGGCTACGCCGGACAGGTTGTCAGCAGCGACCAGGGCGACGGTGACAGCGTCGTTCACCCATTCGTTCGACGTGCCGTCGATACCGGTGGTCGGAGCGGTCCGGTCAATATTCACCGGGGGAGTACTCGTGGCGGTCGTGGTCAGCCCGGCGCCGTTGACGGCGGATGCTGAGCTCGTCAGGCCACTGCCTTCTCCGGTGATCACTGTGTCGGCGACAGCCGAAGGAACGCCCGACTCGGGGTCGCTCGCCGTCCAGCGGACGGGAACGTCTCCGGCGTACCATCCGGCGCTGTTGGGTGCCGTCTTCGGCGCACCTGAGAGCAGGGGCGCCGTGGTGTCGCCTGCCGCGACGGTGACCGACAACCGGGCGATGTTCCCTGCTGCGTCCGTTGCCGTGCCGCCGACAACGGTCCCCGGCTGCACAGTCCTGGAATTTGAGTTCGTTCCATCAGCGAGACAGGTCACGGTGCCCGACGATGCGCCGCCTCCCGACAAGGAGTCCGGACAGTCGAAGGCGACGGTTGTCGTGCCATTGGGGTTCTTTACCTGGGTAGCGCTGATCGTGGGCGCGGACTTGTCAATCTTCACGGGGATCGATCCGGTACCGACATTGCCGACCCGGTCGCTCTGACCGGGTGAAGTGATCGTGCTGATCCCGTTAGCCGAAATCGTCGACGTCGAGAACGGCTGGCTTGTGGCCACGCCAGACCCGGAGTCGGTGGCCGTCCAGGCGAGCGTGACGTTGGTGTTGTTCCAGCCAGCCGCGTTCGGGGCGGGGGACAGGGAGCCGGTGATCACGGGAGCGGTGTTGTCGACCTGGTAGAGGGTCTGCGCGGTTGTGCTCGGCCCTGTGCAGTTGCCATTTTTGTTGAAGGCGTTCGACGCGTTGAGGGTGTATGCCTTCGCACCGTTGACCGAGTCGGCCGGGCCCCTGAAAACCCACGTCTGCTTCACGGTCTCAGACGTGAGGTCACCCGTGAAACCAGCCGGTACGCCGCTGATGCACGTCGCTCCATCAGTGGTCAGCGTCAAAGTCAGCGCAGCGCCGGCTTTCGCATAGAGCACGCCGCCGACGGTTGCCGTCCCGGCGCCGCCGCCCGAAAAGCTCGCGCTGGTTCCGGCCGCGTACGCAGGCGGAACGCTCAGCCCACTCGCGAGAAGCACGAGCACCGCGGCGACGGTGCTCCAGATTCGGCTGCGCAGAACCGGTCTGCGTGTCGGCTCATGTGGAGCCTGGAGCGGGCCGTTTCCGACGTCGATCATGAGAAGTCCTTTGGCTTGCGTGTGGGGCGCACGGGTCGAGTAATCGTTCGACGGTACGGGCGCGCCTGCTCCGAGGGCCAGCGTTACAGCGTTCAAATGCATGAACGCATCGCTGATCGGCGTTCAACTTCCTAAACGCGCCATCCCAGCGGATGGAGTGCCGTCAGGCTGCGAGCATCCCGAGGAAGACGCCCGCGAGCATCGCCGGCCCGAACGGAATCGCGGTCTTCAGGCTCGCGCGGCCCGACGTCAGGGCGATCAGGGACGTCAGACCGCCGATGAGGAAGCCGACAGTGCCGCCGATAACGAGCGGCATCCAGCCGAGGTATCCGAGCATGAGGCCGATCAAGGCGGCGAGCTTGACGTCGCCCATGCCGATGCCTGATGGCGAGATCACCGCGAGCACGAAGTAGAGCGCGAAGAGGCCGGCGCCGGCACACACCGCCCCGAGAAACGCAGCCCAGTCGCCGGTCATCAACGATGTGCAGGCAAGCAGCACGACCAGCGCACCGAGGCTCGGGTAGAGGACGGCGTTCGGCAGCCGCTTCTCGATGAGATCCACTGTGCCGAGAACGACCGCAACAGCAGCGAATACGCAAATTGCCGGCAGTAGCCATGCTGCACCGAACAGCGCCGCAGAGAGGGCAAACAGAAATGCTGTCGCGCCTGCAGTCGCTACGCGGGCGGGGAGCGGAAGGTGCCGTGGGCTTTTCAGGACTCTGCCAGTGACGGCGCCCAAAGCAACGCCGACGATGCCGCCCATCAGCCCGAGAACCGGCACCAGCCAGAACGGCGTCATGTCAGCGCGCGCGAAGACGAACGAGGAAACTCATACCTGCCGCTGATCATGCCGCGAGACTACCTCACGCATGGCGCGGCGGGACGGCACGGTCGATCCGGGAGCGTTTAGGGATTCGAACGCACCAGAGGTCCCTGTTTAGATCTTTGAACGCCTTCGTCTCGTGAGGGACCCTCAGCTTGCGCCAAGCTTTGCCAACACGGTCGACCCGGACCGGCTGCCAACAGATTGGAAGAACCTTGAAGCTCCATAAACGCATTCAGGCGCGCCTCAACGGCATGCGACACGAGGAAGGCGCGACCGCCGTCGAGTACGGCCTGGTCGTCTCACTCATTGCCATCTTCATCATTGGCGCCATCGGAACTATCGGAGCCGCGCTCCTCGGCATCTTCAATGGCGCCACAGCGGCGCTCTGACCACGCGCCTCATCTCCTCAAGCGTCATGCCAGAGCGGAGCACGCGCAGCCGGCGTTTAGGAATCTGAACGCACAACCGGGCGACGTTTAGTCCTTTGAACGATTTTCATCTGGTGAGGATTGCTCAGTTCCGCCTAGCTTTGCCGTTACCTGCTCGGTCGATCCGGACCAGCTGCCACAACAGATTGGAAAAACAATGAAGCTCTACACCCGCATCCAAGCCCGCATCAACAGCCTGCAGAACGAAGAAGGCGCAACCGCCGTCGAGTACGGTCTGATCGTGTCGCTCATCGCCATCTTCATCATCGGCGCCCTGACCTTCCTCGGAGGCGCGCTCGACGGGCTCTTCCGCGACATTGGCGGTCGTCTCTAAGCGCGACTTGCCAAATATCCGCACAGCAGCGGACCAACCGAGCAGTGGTGGTTCCCGATCAACATCGGGAACCACCATCTCACCCAGGAAAGGACCACGGATGTTCAAAACCCGCATCTCCAGAAGCGAAGATGGTGCCGCTGCTGTTGAGTTCGCGCTCGTCCTGCCGGTCCTCATCCTCCTCATCCTCGGGCTGATCGAGTTCAGCCTCGTCTTCAACACCCAGATCTCCCTCACGAACGCGGCTCGAGAAGGGGCGCGAGTAATGGCCATCCAGAATGATCCGGGCGTCGCCCGAGCGGCCGCGATCAACGCTGCACCGGGGGTGACCCCTGCCGTGACCGGGGGAAACATCGCCATCACCCCCGCGAACTGCGGGGCAGGGGACACCGTCACTGTCACCATCGACTACAACGCCGAACTGATCACCGGGTTCTTCGGTACAGCTCTCGGCCTGACCGGACGGGGCGTGATGCTATGCGGTGGCTGAATGAACGGATCCGCGACGACCGCGGAGCCACCGCTGTCATGGTCGGCCTTCTCATGGTCCCGCTGATCGGATTCCTGGCCATCGCTCTCGATGTCGGCGCACTTTACGCAGAACGGGCACAACTGCAGAACGGCGCAGACGCGGCAGCCCTTGCCATCGCCAACGATTGCGCGTTAGACGACTCCTGTGATAATGCCGCGGGCCTTTCCCAGACGTTCGCTAACGCCAACGCGAATGACGCCGCCGCAAACGTCGGCGGCATCAACTATCCGACGGCCAACAGCGTGCGCGTCGTAACCAGCACGAGAGACGCTGCCACGGGGGACGCCGCCATGCGGCATCCGTTCGCAGCGATGATCGGAACGGAGTTCTCCACGGTCGAAGCGGAGGCAACAGCTGAGTGGGGATCACCGGTTTCAAGCGCTACTGTCTTGCCGCTTGCAGTTTCCTTGTGCGAGTTCGAAAGGGCGATCGACGTCAACGGGATATTCACCGGAGAATTGCAGCTGTTTCGAATCGACATGAATACGCCCTGCCCCGGTCCGGATGGGCATCCCATCCCCGGAGGCTTCGGCTGGCTCGATCTGGTTGCCACCGGTGAATGCTCGGGCATCATCGAGCGCGAGACGCTGCCAAGTCGACCGGGCATCGCGTTCCCGAATACCCCGGCTTGTAATGCAGTGCTGACAAGTCTGGAAGGCAGCACCATTATCGTCCCGATCTTCGACGGAGGGACCGGCACAGGCGCCGGCGGCACCTTCCGTATCCACGGTTTCGCGGCGTTTGAGGTGACCGGCTGGCGGTTCACCGGTGGGCGCGTCAATGTCGATCCCGCAGCACCGGCGTGCACTGGATCCTGCCAGGGCATCCAGGGACGCTTCGTCGAGTGGGTGTCACCGGATGCCGCTGGCGTCGAGATCGGCGGGCCGGACCTCGGCGTTACCATCATTCGGCTTAGCAGGTAGGAGAAAGACATGAAAACACGACTGATCGGCGCAATCCTCGCCGTGGTACTCGCTGTGATCGGCACCGTCGTGCTTACCGGCTACGTCCGCACCGCAGACGCCCGCGCATCGGCAGGCGCCGAGATGGTGTCCGTATACGTCGTAAAGGAAGCGATCCCGGCCGGCACCAAAGCCGAAGACGCCGTAGCAAACTTTGAGGTCAAAGAAATACCCGCACTTGCCGCGGTTAAGGGACGCGTCACAAAGCTGGCTCAACTCGACGGTACCGTCTCTGACGTTGCGCTGGTTCCCGGCGAGCAGCTGCTGAGAAACCGCTGGGTCGCTCCTGAAGATCGCGATAACAGCGACGTGGCACTCCCGGATGGCATGCAGGAGCTCAGCATCGCGCTCCCGGTTGAGCACGTCGTCGGCGGGAGCGTCAAGGCTGGCGACACCGTCGGGATCGTCGTGTCCGCGACGCTGAAGATGCCCCCAGACGATAAGGAGATCCAGTTCACCGAGCAGATCTTCCACAAGGTCCTCGTGCTTGACGTGCAGAAGGGATCGACCACCCAGGCCAAGGAAGCCGCCGCGGCAGCAGACGACGCGACGTACGACACGATCATGGTGACCCTCGCGAGGCCAACCGACGACGTGCAGAAGATTGTCTGGGGGCAGGAGTTCGGTTCGGTCTGGCTGACTCTCGAACCTGAAGAGGCCGACGAAAGCGGATCCCGCGCCATCGACGGTGGGAAGGTGTTTACGCTATGAGCCGCGTGCTGCTCATCAGCCGCAGCCGCCGCTTCGAAACACGGCTCCGCTCGCTGATCGGGACCGACATGGACGCAATCATGGGCAACTCCGTCGCCAAGGGCGCGCCTGCTGTACTCCGGAGACTGGTGCCAGGGGATGAGCCCGTGGTAGCACTACTGGGACCCGCCTTGTCTTACGCCCAGGCGTACGAATTCTCAGCTGGTATATCCACGCTCTACCCGCGCACCAAGATCATGCTCGTGCGCGACTGCAAGGACTGGGAGAACGAAAGGTGGCTCACGACTATGAGGGTTGACGGAATAGCGAGTCCCGGGCTGGATGACCGGGCCCTGGTGGCAGCGGTCGAGAACCTGGCGGTCAGCCTATCCGAGGCGCCCCCGGTTGAAGCAGAACGGTTCGATCCGCGCCCCGCTGGCGAATCCGACCTTGATGGGTTCTCCAGTGACGCTTCGACGGACAGTGACGCTCCGACGGATAGTGACGCTCCGACTGACGAAGATTCCGTGTCCAACGAAGCAATTGCCTCCTCCATCGACGAGGAGTGGGGGACTCCTGATCAACAGGGGGGGCCGGTGGACGCGAATACGGTGGCCCAGCAGGACTCTGAGGAGACCTGGCCAGCCGCCACAGGCGAGTTGCAGCCAACGTCTCCCGCATTCAGGGGGCAGATCATCACGGTCGTGTCTCCGAAAGGCGGAATGGGCAAAACCACGGTCGCAACGAACCTGACCATCGGACTCGCGCGACTCGCACCGATGTCAGTGGTCCTCGTCGACGCAGACGTTCAATTCGGCGACGTGGCGACGGCGCTGGCGCTCGATCCGGTCTACTCCCTGCCGGACGCGGTGTCGGACGTCGCAGCAAGCGATGCGATGATCCTCAAGACCTTTCTCACTCCCCATCCCTCGGGGTTCTTCACGATTTGCGGTTCACCGTCGCCGATCGAGGGAGATCGGGTCACGGGTGAGCAGTTGAGCCACCTCATCGGCCAGCTCTCGCAGGTCTTCCGCTATGTCGTCGTCGATACGGCGCCGGGCCTAGGGGAGCACACCCTCGCAGCGATTGAACGGGCCGACGACATGGTTGCGATCTGCGGCATGTCGGTCACCAGCGGACGCGGCCTGCGCAAATATCTGGAGGTGCTGTCCTCGATCGGGATCATGCCACTCGAGCGGCACGTCGTCCTCAACTGCACCGATCGTTACAGCGGCCTCTCCGTTCGGGATGTCGAATCGACAACCGGTGTGCATATGGACGTCGCCGTCCCACGTTCCAAGGCAGTCGTGCTCTCCTCGAACCGCGGGATCCCCGTTCTGCAGGAGAAAGCGAAGAATCCGGCGTGGAAGGCCTACTCGGCCCTCGTACGCCGCTTCGATCCCTCCGTCGACCGATCACGGGGCCGGCACGCTAGAACGGTGGCCCTCAAATGAAACTCACTGATCGTGTCGACGCCGCCCGTCGTGACGGGCATGCTTCGGTAACCGACAGGACGGCGTTCCAGCGTCCAGTAGCCGTTGCGACACCGCACCCGCCTAGCGCAATGACGGACAACCCGCCGGCTCCGGTGGGGCCGGCAAGCGCCTCCGCAGCCGTGACTTCGGCTGCGGCTACGGCGGTCCCATCCGTTCCCCTTCCAATCGACCCTCTGTTCGAACTCAAGGAGAAGGCGGCGCAGGCGCTATTCGAAAGGCTCGGCGCCAGATTGAACGACCCGAACCTGTCGGAGGAACAATTGCACTCCTTCGCCAGGGCGGAGTTGAGCACCATCGTCGCCGCGGAGAAGGTGCCGTTGAACGCAGAGGAGCGCGCCCGGCTCATCGACGAGATCGGTGCCGACGTCCTCGGCTACGGCCCGATCGAAGCCCTGCTCTCGGAGGATGCCGTCACGGAGATCATGGTGAATGGCCCGGATCAGATTTTCGTTGAGCGTTCGGGAAGACTCAGGCTGGACCCCGCCCGCTTCTCCAGCGAAGCGCAACTGCGGAGGGTGATCGAGCGCATCGTCGCAAGGGTCGGCCGCCGCATCGACGAGTCGTCCCCACTCGTCGACGCGCGACTTGCAGACGGCTCGCGGGTGAATGCGATCATCCCTCCTCTCGCCGTGGATGGTTCCTCATTGACGATCCGGAAATTCGCACGTGAACCGTTCACGGTGACCGATCTCATCCGGTTCGGAACGATGAGCCCGGACATCGCCGCCGTTCTCGATGCTTGCGTCAAAGCGAAGCTGAATATCATCGTCTCCGGCGGTACCGGCACCGGCAAGACGACCCTTCTCAACGTGCTCTCCGGGTTCATTCCCGCGGACGAGCGGATCATCACCATTGAGGACGCTGTCGAACTGCAACTGCAGCAGGAACACGTGATCCGGCTCGAGTCGCGGCCGTCCAACATCGAAGGAAAGGGCGAAGTCACTATTCGCGACCTCGTGCGGAACTCCCTCCGCATGCGACCGGATCGCATCGTTATCGGCGAATGCCGCGGCGGCGAAACTCTCGACATGCTGCAGGCGATGAACACTGGACACGAGGGCTCGATCTCCACAGTGCACTCGAACTCCCCGCGTGATGCCATCTCCCGCCTGGAGACTCTCGTGCTCATGTCGGGAATGGATCTGCCCTTGCGGGCGATTCGGGAACAGATCGCCTCGGCGATCGACGTGATCGTGCAGATCAGCCGTCTCAAGGACGGGTCCCGCCGGATCACCCACGTGACCGAGGTTCAGTCGATGGAGGGAGACGTCGTGACTCTGCAAGACGCATTCGTCTTCGACCACTCGGCAGGCATCGGATTCGACGGAGCGCTGCTCGGGCACGCCGTTGCCACCGGTGTCCGACCGCGATTCGCTGAGCACTTCGCTGAGCTGGGAATACACCTCTCACCGCACGTCTTCCAGGCGAACCTGGCCTCGCGGGACATGCGATGAACGAGATCCTGTTCGTCGCCGGGGCGGTTGCAAGCCTGCTCGCGATCCTCACCGTGGTCTTCGTAGTGATCGCTCCTCCTGCCCCGCGGATCCCGGTGGAACGACGCCGGGCGCCGGGCGACATCCAGGCCTCAGGACTTACCCGACTGACTGACCGGACCGTCGGCGCCATCGACGGCGCGATCGTACGCCGCGGAAGAGCCCCATTCAGCGCCGAGCAGCTCGAACAGGCGAGCATCCGGATGAAACCGTCAGCGTTCCTCATAATGGTGATCGCTGCCGGACTGGTCCTCGCGATCGTCGGTCTGGTCGCCACCATCGGAACCCTGTGGATGTTTCCTGCGATGATCATCTTCGCGGCACTCGCTCCATTGGGCGCCACAATAATGCTCAATATCAGGGCTTCGAAGCGGCGCGCAAGATTCGCGGACCAACTCGATGAATCACTCACGCTCCTGGCGGGCGGGCTACGCGCCGGTCACAGTCTCCTCCGCGCGGTGGATGCGGCATCCCAGGAGACCGAGTCACCAACCTCTGAGGAATTCGCGCGCGTTGTGAATGAAACTCGCATCGGGCGAGACCTGGGGGATGCCCTGAGCAACACGGCGACGCGGATGCGCAGCGAGGACTTCGAGTGGGTGGCGCAGGCCATTGCCATCAACCGTGAGGTGGGCGGCAACCTGTCGTTGGTGCTCGACCAGGTCAGTCATACCATTCGCCAGCGCAATCAGATCCGACGGCAGGTGAAGGGCCTGGCTGCGGAGGGGAAGATGTCCGCCTGGATTCTCATCCTTCTGCCCATTGTCGTTTTCCTCTTCATTCTTTTGCTCCAGCCTTCGTACCTCGATGCCTTCTTCGGCAACATCCTGGGCATACTCGCCCTCATCGTCGCTGTGATTTTGCTCATCGTCGGCTCATTCTGGATGATGGCCGTCGTCAAGGTGAAGTTTTAGGAGCCACCATGATTGCCATACTCGCGTCGCTGGCCATCGCCGGCGGGTTCGGCGTCCTTGTCGGGATCCTCGTTGCAGGGGGGCGCAGGCAGGTTGCCGGCCACACGGCCGAGGGATTGCCTCCGGTGGCAGCGCCCCGATCTGCCGCCGCCACGCTCCGCGCAAGCGCGCCGAAGGGTTACCTGGCGATGCTAGATCGTCATCTCGCCCTGGCGGGGCGGCCCCCGTCGTGGACGATTGACCGCATCCTCATAGCCAAGCCTGTCCTCGCGACCGTCGGCGGCCTCATCGCGCTCGTCTGGATCAGCGGTGACCCGGTGCCATTGCGATTTCTGGGTGGGCTTGTCCTCACGGCACTCTGCATCTTTCTCCCAGACCTCCTCCTGTACAACAAGGGACAGAAGCGACAGGAAGACATCCAGAACGCCCTTGCCGACACTCTCGACCAAATGACGATCGCTGTCGAAGCCGGGCTCGGGTTCGAAGCGGCGATGGCAAAAGCTGCGACAAACGGCAAGGGGCCGCTCGCAGAAGAGTTCATCCGAACGCTGCAGGACATGAGCATCGGGCGGGCCCGCAAGGACGCCTACCAGGCCTTCGGGGACCGCACGACGTCGCCCGACCTTCGCCGGTTCACGCGCTCGGTGGTCCAAGCGGACACGTACGGGATTGCAATTGCATCGGTGCTGCGTATTCAGGCGGACGAGATGCGGCTACGGCGGCGCCAGCGAGCGGAAGAGCAGGCGATGAAAATCCCAGTCAAGGTCCTCTTCCCGCTGATTTTCACGATCCTGCCCGTGCTGTTCATCGTGCTGCTCACACCGGCTGCGCTTGGCATGATCGCGGCTTTCACCTGATCCGTCGCTCACGACAGCGCGCGGATTTCCAGCGTCGCTGGTATCCCGAGGAAACGGCCGAACCGGGCGACCGCATCCTGCAGCAGTGACATCTGGATCTCGGTTAGTTCGCCGAAGAGTGTGACTGCGACAGCGGGGCCGTCTTTGGTGAGCGTGCGTTTCCACGACCCCACCGTCCGGGCGTCGATCACGATCGCGCGCTCGATCAGGTCCGCCCGGGACGCCGCGTGGGCGAGAACGACCCGCAGGTCCTGGTACGCGACGATCGTCTCGTCGTACATCGGCAAAAGGAAGGCACCGGTCAGACGGTCGGGCCGCAGTGGGATGGATGCCGCGTCGCGCGCTGAGAACCACGCGATCCCGTTCTCGTCCACGACCGACTCGATCTTGTCCTCCAGCCGCGCCAGTGCCGCACGGCTGTCGCGCACCGGGAGGCTCGACCAGGTCGTGAAGTCCCGGACCGTCGCGGGCCCGTGACTCCGGACGTAGCGGAACACGAACTCGTCGAGGGCGGACTCGTAGGGCCGCTCGTCGCCGGCTGACACGGGAACACGGTCGTCGAAGAGGGCGTAGGTGTGCTGGCGCCCGCGGCGCGGACCGTTGCAGATCAGCTCGTTGAGCTCGGCGTGCATGAGGAGGTAGGCCAGCCGCGGACCAGCCGCTTCGATACCAGCCTCCGAAAGTCGAGCCGCGAGTTCCGCCCGGGTCCGGGTTGCTCCGCCTGCGAGGGCACCGGCGAAGACGCCATCTGCCCGGGCGAACACTCCGTCGTCGAGCTCCGCTCTGCGGTACCAGTACGCGTTGAGCGCGTGGACCCGTGGGCGAGTCAGCCGCAGGATCCAGCGGGCATCCTCCCGGGTAAGAAAATGCCAGGTCGGCCGCAGCACATGCGTCCGCACGATGTCACCCCGGCTGAACGCTTCCTCGACGTCCGCATCGGTGCAGTCCCGAACCCGCTCCGCCAGTGACCACTTGGCCTCGGCGAACTCCTGCGCCTGCACCGCCCCCAGCCAGCCGACGGCATCCGCCACGGTGTCGAACGGCTCGCCGGCGAGGCGCTGCGAAACGAGCCTGCGGCGGACGATGTCGAGCGGATCCACCTGCCTCCTCCGTCCCGATCACAGCCAACCGGCGGCGAGGTCATCCGTTCCGGTCGCAGTCATCTGGCCCACCGGGTGACCTCGTCCGAAACGGATGACTGCGGCAGCGAACTACGGCTTCAGCACAACCTTGATGCAGCCGTTCTCCTTCTTCTGGAACATCTCGTACATCTGCGGGGCTTTCTCGAGGGGCACCCGGTGGGTGACGAGGTCCTCGACACCGAGCGGGTCGCTCGGGTCCTCGACGAGGGGCATCAACTCGTCCCTCCACCGCTGCACGTTGCACTGTCCCATCCGGATGCTCACCTGCTTGTCGAACAGGGTCTTCATCGGCATCGGGTCTGCTTCGCCGGCGTAGACACCGCTCAGCGACACGGTGCCGCCGCGGCGGACGGAGTCGAGTGACGCATACAACGCCGCCAAACGATCGACGCCTGCCGTGTCCATGAGTTTCTTCGCGAGGGCGTCCGGCAGCAGGTTGACCGCGCTCTGGGCGAACGCCGCACCGGGGTTTCCATGCGCCTCCATGCCGACCGCTTCGACAACGGAGTCGGCGCCCCGACCGTCCGTCGCGTCGCGAATCTGCTCGACGACGTCGTCGGTCAGGTCAAACGTCTCGATGCCGTACCGCTCCGCCATCTCGCGGCGCTCAGGCACGGGTTCGACCGCCAGCACGCGATGCCCCAGGTACTTTCCGATGCGGCCGACGAATTGCCCGACCGGCCCAAGGCCCATCACCGCGAGGATGCCGTCGGACGGCAGGTCCGCGTAGACGACACCCTGCCAGGCGGTGGGAAGGATGTCACTGAGAAAGAGGTACCGATCGTCGGGCAGGTCATGGCCCACCTTCGTGGCGTTGAAGTCCGCCAGTGGGACCCGCAGGCGCTCGGCTTGCCCGCCGGGAACCGACCCGTACAACTCGGTGTACCCGTAGAGGGTCGCGCCCGTGCCCTTCTCGGTGTTCTGCGTCGTCTCGCACTGGGTGTGCAGCCCGCGCGTGCACATGTAACAGTCGCCACACGCAATCACGAACGGGATCACCACCCGGTCGCCGGGGAAGAGCCGGGTCACCGCCGACCCCACCTCTTCGACGACTCCCATCGTCTCGTGGCCGAGCACATCACCCTTGGTGAGGAACGGGCCCAGCATTTCGTAGAGGTGCAGGTCGGAACCGCAGATCGCGGTGGAGGTCACCCGGATGACGACATCCGTGGGTTTCTCGATACGAGGGTCGGGGACGGTCTCAACGGAGACGGAACGTTTTCCTTGCCAGGTGAGTGCCTTCATGCCCCTTTCCTACGCCTCTCCGGCGCGCGCGTCGATGCCTTGACGGTGCCATGCCCGCCCAGTAGCGTGACCGGGCGCGCCCTCGACCGCGTCGGGAAGGGAGAGAAAAACTTCTGCCTACCGCGCGGGCACACGCCGCGCAACGCACCATTCGCCGAGGGATGCAGTAACTAGGCTGCACTCATGAGCGCTGACATCGACGCACGTCCGAAGACCCCGAAGCCGACCCTGCGCGAGCTGTGGACGGACCGGGTCGGCTACCTCGGCACCCGGAGCATCCAACTCCTCGTCATCATCACGCTGGGCAGCGTGCTCGTCTACGCGATGGTGCAGCTCAAGCTGGTCGTCATCCCGCTGCTGATCGCCCTGATCGTCGCCGCCGCAGCGGCACCGGTGATCCTCTGGCTCCGCCGGTTCATGTCCAACCTGCTCGCCGCGTGGGTCGCGCTCCTCGGCGGAACGATCGTCTTCGGCGGCATCATCACCCTGATCGTGTTCGCTGTCCGCGACCAGTGGGACGAACTCGCGAAGTCAGCGGTCCAGGGATTCGACCAGCTTCTGACCTGGCTGGAGGATGGTCCGCTTCCGATCGACGAGCAGCAGATCCAGGATGCCCGCGACGCGACGATCGAGTTCCTCACCAGCAGCCAGTTCGGCACAGGTGCCCTCGCCGGGGTGTCGGCCGCCGCCAACTTCGTCACCGGCGCGCTCCTCGCAGTCGTCATCCTCTTCTTCTTCCTGAAAGACGGCGACTCGATCTGGAACTTCTTCCTCAAGCCCCTGCACGGCGAACGGTTCGCGCGCGGCAAGCGGATCGGCCACACCGGCGTGCGGGTCCTCGGCGGCTACGTGCGCGGCACAGCGTTCATCGCCCTGGTCGACGCGGTCTTCATCGGCGCCGTCCTCTTCATCCTCGGCGTTCCGCTCGCCCTTCCGCTCACCGTGATCATCTTCCTCAGCGGTTTCGTCCCGATCGTCGGCGCAACCGTCGCCAGCATCCTCGCCGCCCTCGTCGCGCTGGTCGGTACCGAGAACGGCCCGTTCACGGCGCTCATGGTCATCATCGCCGCGATCGTCGTGAACCAGCTCGAGGGCAACTTCCTCCAGCCCACCGTCATGGCCCAGTCGCTCAAGCTTCACCCGTTGGTCATCCTCGTAGCGCTCACCGCGGGAACGATCCTCGGCGGAATCACCGGTGCTGTGCTGTCGGTGCCGATCGCGGCCGTGGCGTGGGCGATCGTCAAGGTCTGGAACGGTCCCGATCCCTCGCTCGAGCGCCCCGAGAAGAAGAAGAAAAAGAAGGATCGGGCGCTTCCTGCTGCGAGCGCTACAACCCCTGCTCCGCCTGCGCCGTAGGCGGCATCGCGGCCTCTCGCGAAACGGATGCCACGGCATCCGTCGCGAAGCCGGCGAGGATCTCTGCGACTTCCGCCGCCTTCGTGTGCTGAACGACGTGCGCCGCACCGGGCACCTCCACGAGCCTGCCGTTCCGCGCCGTCGCCGTGAGCCGGGCCGACCAGCCGCGGGGGGCGATGGGGTCACGTTCGCCGCGCAGAACGAGCACGGGGACGGACACGAGCGGCAGTCTCTGCTCGGTCCGGTACCCGATCATCACCGGAAGCTCGGTGAGGTACCAGCGGATGCCACTGCGCACGTAATCCGTCGCCACGATCCAGTTCGCGACCGGCGTCTCCCGCAGCGTGTCCCGCGCGAGGCGCATGCCCTGCTGCCACGGCATCCGCGCCCTCTCGTCGACGACCGGGCCGGCCAACACGATTCCTGCGACGCCTGTCGGATGCACGGCAGCGGTCTCGACAACAAACTGGGTTCCCATCGAATGTCCGAGAAGGATCGCGCCGGCGAGGCCCTCCGACCGGAGAAACTCGGCGAGGAGCGCGGCGCCGGCTTCGACCGTCAGCTGGCGTTCGGGGCGCGGGGCGGCACCGAACCCGGGCAGGTCGACGACGTGGACGGTGCCGAAGCGGCAGAGCTCGCCGGCAAGACGCTCGAAGTATCGCGACGACACACCAATCCCGTGCACGAGGACGAAAGCCTGACTGCCCGCCCCCGGCGAGGCATCCCACCGCTTCACGAGCATGGTGAGGTCGCCGAAGACGAAGGTGGTTCGATCGTCGGCCCTCACGACCGCGTTCCTTCGAAGGCAGCATGCATGGGTGCTGAAAGTACTGGGGGATAGGACACGTCGTGGTTCCTCTCACGTCGTCGGGTGGGTTCACTCTAAGCCGCAACGGCCGCAAGCGGCTGAACGCACGAACGCGATCCCCGACGACGCTAAAGTTGGAGAGTCTTTACAACTAAGAGGAGCAAACCTACGTGTCTGACGGATTCGAAAGATTTACCGACCGTTCCGTTGTCGCGATGCGCGTCAACGGCGAGTTGAAGGATCTCGCGACGACGCTCACCGACACCGACGAGGTCGAAGCGGTGACGATCGACTCCGCCGACGGGCTCAGCATCCTCCGGCACTCCGCAGCACACGTGCTCGCCCAGGCCGTGCAGAAGGTGAACCCGGACGCCAGGCTCGGCATCGGCCCTCCGATCACCGACGGTTTCTACTACGACTTCGATGTGCCCGAATCCTTCACACCCGAGGACCTCAAGGCCCTGTCGAAGGAAATGGACCGGATCATCCGACAGGGCCAGCGCTTTGTTCGCCGCGTGGTCACTGACGACGAAGCGCGCGAAGAGCTCGCGAGCGAACCGTTCAAGCTCGAGCTGATCGGCCTCAAAGGCGGACCGGCCGAGGGCGCCGACAACGAGAACGTCGAGGTCGGGGGAGCGGAACTCACCATCTACGACAACGTCAACCCGAAGACAGGGGAGACGGAGTGGAAGGACCTCTGCCGCGGCCCGCACCTGCCGAACACCCGCATGATCGGGAACGGTTACGCACTCACCCGGGTCGCCGCCGCCTACTGGCGCGGTTCGGAGAAGAACCCCCAGCTCCAGCGCATCTACGGAACGGCCTGGCCGACCAAAGACGAGCTGCGGGCGTACCAGTCGCGCCTCGAGGAAGCCGCCAAACGCGACCACCGCAAGCTCGGTGCCGAGCTCGACCTGTTCAGCTTCCCCGACGAGATCGGGTCCGGCCTGGCGGTGTTCCACCCCAAGGGCGGAATCATCCGTTCCGAGATCGAGAACTACCTCCGCGAACAGCTGATCGAGAACGACTACGAACTCGTCAACACGCCCCACATCACCAAGGGTCACCTCTTCGAAACGAGCCAGCACCTCAACTGGTACCGCGACGGTATGTTCCCGCCGATGCACATCGACGAAGAGACGGATGCCGACGGCAACGTCACCAAGACGGGCCAGGACTACTACCTCAAGCCCATGAACTGCCCGATGCACAATCTGATCTTCCGGGCGCGCGGGCGCAGCTACCGGGAACTCCCGCTTCGGCTTGCTGAGTTCGGCACCGTGTACCGCTACGAGAAGAGCGGAACCCTCTCAGGACTGACCCGGGTGCGCGGCCTCACGCAGGACGACGCCCACATCTACGTCACGCAGGATCAGATCAAGGACGAGGTCGGCCGTCAGCTGCAGTTCGTGCTCGAGACGCTTCGCGGCTACGGTCTCCACGATTTCTACCTCGAGCTCTCGACCAAGGACCCGGTGAAGTTCGTCGGCGACGACGCGATCTGGGAGAGCGCGACGCAGACCCTGCGGGAAGTCGCCATCGACTCAGGCCTCGAACTCGTCAACGACCCGGGTGGGGCAGCGTTCTACGGTCCGAAGATCTCCGTCCAGGCACGCGACGCCATCGGCAGGACCTGGCAGCTGTCGACCGTGCAGCTCGACTTCAACCAGCCCGAACTGTTCGAACTCGAGTACACGGCCGCCGACGGCACTCGCCAACAGCCGGCGATGATCCACCGCGCGCTCCTCGGCTCGGTTGAGCGTTTCTTCGCGATCCTGCTCGAGCACTACGCCGGCGCGTTCCCGGTGTGGCTCTCACCGATCCAGGCGATCGGCATCCCGGTCGCTGAGGAGTACGCCCCCTACCTCGACGAGATCGCCGCGAAGCTGAAGAAGCGCGGCGTCCGTGTCCAGGTGGACCACAGCGATGACCGGATGCCCAAGAAGATCCGCACGCACACCAAGGCGAAGATTCCGTTCCAGCTCATCGCCGGCGAAGACGACCGCGCCAATGGCGCGGTGAGCTTCCGGTTCCGTGACGGAACGCAACTCAACGGCATCCCCGTCGACGAGGCGATCGAGAAGATCGTGTCGTCCATCGCAAGCCATGCGCAGGTGTCGACCGCATGGCTCGACTAGGACTGGACGACCACGCGGAACCGCACGAGCAGTCGGCGCCTGTGGCCGACTCCGTGGAAGCAGCCGCGCACCTCGCCGGGGTTCCGGACGAGTTCCAGCGGCTGTGGACGCCGCACCGGCTGGTCTACATCCAGCACGGGCAGCAGCCAGACAAGGACGACTGCCCGTTCTGCCATGCGCCGCAGATGAACGACGAGGATGCCCTCATCGTCGCGCGCGGGAAGCATGCCTACGTCCTGCTCAACCTGTTCCCGTACAACAGCGGCCATCTCCTCGTCTGCCCGTACCGCCACATCCCGACCTACGACCAGGCGTCAGCCGAAGAAGTGGCCGAGATCGGCGCGCTCACCCAGACGGCGATGACCGTCGTGCGCAGCGTGTCGAGGAACGACGGCTTCAACATCGGGATGAACCAGGGCATCGTCGCCGGTGCCGGCATCGCCGGCCACCTCCACCAGCACATCGTGCCCCGCTGGGCGCAGGACGCGAACTTCCTGCCGATCATCGCGAAGACCAAGGCGCTGCCGCAACTGCTCGGCGACGTACGCGCAGCCATCGCGGACGCCTGGCCCACCAACTGAACCAGTGCCGCTGCCCAGCGGCACGCTCTCCTCTCCCAACGATCTAGGATTGATTTCTATGACTAACAGCACCAACACCGGCGAACTGGGTTCCAACCGCGTCAAGCGCGGCCTTGCAGAAATGCTGAAAGGCGGCGTCATCATGGACGTCGTCACAGCCGAGCAGGCGCGCATCGCCGAAGACGCCGGAGCGGTCGCCGTCATGGCCCTCGAGCGCGTCCCCGCAGACATCCGCTCCCAGGGTGGCGTCGCACGCATGAGCGACCCCGACCTGATCGAGTCGATCATCGCCGAGGTCTCCATCCCCGTCATGGCGAAGGCACGCATCGGCCACTTCGTCGAGGCGCAGGTGCTGCAGGCGCTCAACGTCGACTACATCGACGAGTCCGAGGTGCTGAGCCCCGCCGACTACGTCAACCACATCGACAAGTGGGACTTCAACGTGCCATTCGTCTGTGGTGCGACGAACCTGGGTGAAGCCCTGCGTCGGATCAACGAAGGCGCGGCGATGATCCGCTCGAAGGGCGAAGCCGGCACCGGCGACGTCTCCGAAGCGACCAAGCACATCCGCAAGATCCGAAGCGAGATCGCCCAGCTGACTTCCATGTCGAAGGACGAGCTGTACGTCGCGGCCAAGGAACTGCAGGCGCCGTACGACCTCGTCGTCGAGATCGCCGAGACCGGCAAGCTCCCCGTCGTGCTCTTCACCGCCGGCGGCGTCGCCACTCCGGCGGATGCCGCAATGATGATGCAGCTCGGCGCCGACGGCGTCTTCGTCGGATCGGGCATCTTCAAGTCCGGCAACCCCGAGAAGCGCGCCGCGGCCGTCGTCAAGGCCACCACCTTCTTCGACGACGCCTCCGTGATCGCAGAGGTGTCACGCGGACTCGGCGAAGCCATGGTCGGCATCAACGTGTCCGATCTCGCCGCGCCGCACCGCCTCGCCGAACGTGGCTGGTAGCCGCACACCTCTCGTCGGAGTCCTCGCCCTCCAGGGTGATTTCCGTGAGCATGCGCTCGTTCTGCGCGGGCTCGGTGCTGATGTCGTGCACGTCCGGCGGCCGGAGGAACTCGCGGCCGTCGACGGGCTGATCCTGCCCGGCGGTGAGTCGAGCGTCCAGGACAAGCTGTCCAGGACGTTCGGGCTCGCCGAACCGCTGAAGCAGGCGATCCGCTCGGGGCTTCCCGTCTACGGGACCTGCGCTGGGTTGATTATGCTCGCCGACCGCATCGTCGGCGGTATCGCCGGGCAGCAGTCGCTCGGTGGACTCGACGTCACGGTGCGGCGCAACGCCTTCGGTTCCCAGCTCGACTCGTTCGAAACCGACCTCGACGTTCCGGTCCTCGGCGACGAGCCTGTGCACGCCGTCTTCATCCGCGCGCCGGTGGTGGACACGGTCGGACCGGCCGCAACCGCTCTCGCCTCACTCGCTGACGGTCGCGTCGTCGCTGTGGAACAGGGCAATCTGCTCGGCACGTCGTTCCACCCCGAGGTGACCGGTGACATCCGCTTTCACGCGTATTTCCTCGACAGGGTTCGGGCACACGCGGGCTGAACCCGGCAATTCGGCTCCGGTGATTTAGACTGGGGCGGTTAGACATCCAGTAAGGGAGCACATTGTCCGGACACTCCAAGTGGGCGACGACGAAGCACAAGAAGGCGATCACTGACTCGCGCCGTGCCAAAGCGTTCGCAAAGCTCATCAAGAACATCGAGGTCGCCGCGAAGATGGGCGGCGCCGACCTGTCAGGCAACCCGACGCTGGTCGACGCCATCCAGAAGGCGAAGAAGACCTCTGTCCCGAACGACAACATCGATCGCGCCGTCAAGCGTGGGGCCGGCCTGTCGGGCGAATCCGTCATGTACACGACGATCATGTACGAGGGCTACGCGCAGCACGGCGTCGCGCTCCTGATCGAGTGCCTCACCGACAACAAGAACCGTGCGGCCGCCGACGTGCGCACCATCATGAGCCGCAACGGCGGCACCATGGGTGACCCGGGCAGCGTTGCGTACAACTTCGCCCGCAAGGGCATCATCGTCGTGCCCGCGGCCGGAACGACCGAAGATGACATCCTCACCGCGGTCCTCGACGCCGGGGCCGAAGAGGTCGTCGACGAAGGGGAGACCTTCGAGGTCATCACCGAACCGTCCGACCTCGTCGCCACGCGAACGGCGCTGCAGGAGGCCGGCATCGATTACGACTCGGCTGACGCAGCCTTTGTTCCGAACCTCAAGGTCGAGGTGGATGCCGAGACGGCCCGCAAGATCTTCAAGCTCATCGATGCCCTCGAGGACTCCGACGACGTGCAGAACATTTACAGCAACTACGACCTGTCGCCCGAGGTCCAGGCTGAACTTCAGACGCAGGACGACTAAGCGGTGACCCTCCGGGTGCTCGGCGTCGACCCCGGCCTCACCCGCTGCGGGATCGGAATCGTCGACGTCGAGCCCAACCGGAAGGCTCGGCTGGTGTCGTACTCGGTCGTCAGAAGCGCTCTCGACACGCCGATCGACCAGCGACTCCTCGTCATTGGGCGGGGCATCGACGAGGCGCTCGACGAGTTCCTACCCCAGGCGGTCGCCGTTGAGCGGGTATTCGCCCAGCACAACCTCCGCACCGTGATGGGCACTGCCCAGGTCTCAGGGCTCGCGTTGCACGCCGCGGCGAAACGCAACCTGCGGGTCGGGCTTCACACGCCCTCGGAGGTGAAGGCAGCGATCACCGGGTACGGTTCTGCCGACAAGAAGCAGGTTGCGACGATGGTGGCCCGGGTTCTCGGACTGGCGGAGCCCCCACAGCCAGCCGACGCCGCTGACGCGCTTGCCCTGGCCATCTGCCACGCCTGGCGTGGCGGCATCCCGGCGCCCGGGGGAGCGGCGACCACCCTCACCCCCGCGCAGGAGGCCTGGGCGAAGGCGGAGAAGGCGTCTCGCGGCCGGTAGGTGTGGCTCGGTTGGGCCGGGTACCAGGCGTACGGTGGCGGCACCGGCATTCGCGTCCCGCGAGCGTCGGCCCGTGTGGCCGCGCGGCGCTTCAGTTGACCCGAATGCTGGAAATCCAGCCGCGAAACCGTCCTTTGCGTCCAACGAACTCGGAGCAGATCACCCGGCGACGCCACAAGACGCTGGAGACACAGGTGACACCTACGGAGCATCCGCGGCCGATCGACTCCCTCCGACCAGGCTTCAGGTGACCCTGATGCCGGGAATACGGCCGGGAAACCGGCTATTGCGTCCAACGAATCCCCGGTTTGCGCCGCCGGAGCGCTTCAGCTGACGCGAATGCCCAAGTCCCGGGCGCCACACGCCCTTCCAGTGACGCAGGCCCCGAAAAACGCCTCAAAACGTGCGTTCGCGTCACCGGAACCGGAGTCCCGCACTCCGCACCGCCTTCCGGTGACGCAAAGGCCCCGAAAACGCCTCAAAACGTGCGTTCGCGTCACCGGAACCGAAGCGCCGCGCGCCGCACCCGCTTCCAGCGCCCAACGCCCAACGCCCAACGCCCAACGCCCAACGCCCCGACCACGGTTCATCCGTCCCATCTGCCGGCACTCCGAAGCGGAACCCGACATTCGGGACGGACGAAAACCACTCGCCGTCCGTTCCCCGGCAGCGTGGCGATCCCTGCTCTGTCGGAGGCCCCACGTAGGCTGGAACAGTGATCTCAAGCGTACGTGGAACAGTGCTCTCAGCCGTGGGCGGCAACGTCATCATCGAGGTCGGCGGGATCGGTTACGCCGTGCAGGTCACGCCGGAGCATGCCCTCGCGCTGCGCGTCGGCGACCAGGCGTTCGTCCACACTTCCTTCATCGTCCGCGAAGACTCGATGAGCCTGTTCGGTTTCGAGACCCGCGAGCAACTCGCCGTCTTCGACCTCCTCACGGGCGTCACCGGGGTCGGCCCCAAATCCGCCCTCGGCGTCCTGTCGGTGCTCGGCCCCGGCCAGATCGCGACTGCCGTCGCCGCCGAAGACGACGCCGCCTTCCGCAAAGTGTCCGGGATCGGACCCAAGACCGCGAAGCTCATCGTCGTCTCCCTGGCGGGCAAGCTCATCGCGCACGCCGAACCGGCCGCGCGTGCCGCCGCAGTCACCCCGGCCGGAGACCAGGTGGTCGTCGCCCTCGTCGGACTGGGCTGGTCGGAGAAGATCGCCGCGGATGCCGTCGACAGCGTTCTCTCCTCCACCCCGGATGCCGCCGCCTTCCCGGTGCAGACCCTCCTGCGCCTCGCACTCGCGCAGCTCGGGCCGGCCCAGCACAGCTCAGCATCGACGGCACGCGCATGAGCGACTTCGACCTCACCGACCCGGCGCCCGAGTCCGACGCCGAGCTGGTGTTCGAAGGCGCCCTCCGCCCCCAGAGCCTCGGTGAGTTCGTTGGGCAGACCAAGGTGCGTGGCCAGCTCGAGCTCTTGCTCAAGGCCGCAGCCATCCAGGGTCGCACCGCGGATCACATCCTGCTCGCCGGTCCTCCCGGCCTCGGCAAGACCACGCTCGCAATGATCGTCGCGCACGAGAGCCAGAAACCGCTGCGGATGTCGAGCGGTCCCGCGATTCAGCACGCTGGCGACCTGGCGGCGGTGCTTTCCAGCCTCGTGCCGGGTGAAGTGCTCTTCATCGATGAGATCCACCGGATGGCCCGCTCCGCGGAGGAGATGCTGTACCTGGCGATGGAGGACTTCCGCATCGACATCATGGTCGGCAAAGGACAGGGCGCGACCTCTGTTCCACTCGACCTGGCCCCGTTCACCCTCGTCGGAGCGACGACGCGCTCGGGCATGCTCCCGAACCCGTTGCGCGACCGTTTCGGCTTCACCGCCCACCTGGAGTTCTACGACGCATCAGAACTCGAGCAGGTACTGCACCGTGCAGCACGGATGCTCAACTTTCCGATCGACGACGACGCGCTGGCCGAAATCGCCGGGCGGTGCCGTGGCACCCCGCGCATCGCGAACCGGTTGCTGCGTCGGGTGCGCGACTACGTCCTCGTCCACCGCACCGACGCAGACAAGGCATCCGTCCGTGCCGCGCTCAACCTTTACGACGTCGACGACCTGGGGCTGGACCGACTTGACCGCGCGGTGATGGAGATCATGCTCACGCGGTTCGGGGGAGGCCCGGTGGGGCTCAACACTCTCGCCGTCTCGGTCGGTGAAGAAGCAGAGACCGTGGAGAGCGTCGTCGAACCGTTCCTGGTCCGGATCGGGCTCATCACACGTACTCCACGCGGCCGGATGGCGACCCCTGAAGCATTTGCCCACTTCGGGGTGGCTCGCGCTCAGGGTTCTCTTCTGCCCGATGTTCTATAATTCTTAATTGGCCTCTCGGCTCCACCCCCAACCTTGCGATGAGCTCATCGCGGAAGGCTTCACAGAACTCATGATTCTTGACCCGCTCAGCATCGGCATGCTTGCCATTCTCGCCGTCCTCATCTTCTTCATGTTCCGCAACGGACAGAAGCGCAAGAAGGATCTCGAAGAGAAGCAGACGAAGATCGTCCCCGGCGCAGAGGTGATGACCAACTTCGGTGTGTTCGGCACCATTCTCAGCGTCAACGACGAGAAGGTCCAGGTTGAGACCAGCCCGGGCAACGTCCTCACGGTGCACCGCCAGACGATCGTTCGTTTCCTCGACGAGGAGCCGACCCCCGAGGCCACCGAGGAGGTCGTTGACGACGCTCCCGACCAGATCAACGAAGACCACCCCACCTACACCGCGGAGCCGGGATTCGGTGAGATCGTAGAGCCGACCGACACCAAGCCGGCCACCGATTCACGCGAGAAGAACACCGACCAGTAGTCTTCGTGAGGGACGCGGCGCTCTGTGGGCGTCCCTCACCGAATCTGCACCACCTCGAAGCGTCCCTCCCGCCCCTCAGCGGTACGGGGCGGTCACAGAAAGCTGAGTACGTCGTTGGCACAGTCGAAGTTGTCGCCCACCCGCATGGCCAGGCGTTCCCTGACCTGGCTGGGTGTCATCACCCTTGCGCTCCTTGCCGCCCTCGTGGGCGGCATCATGCTGAGCAGCGCGAGCTGGGCGCCCAAACTCGCGCTCGACCTCGAAGGCGGAACGCAGATCATCCTGCAGCCGAACATCGAGGACGGCAGCCAGGCAACTGCCGATCAGCTCAACCAGGCTGTAGCGATCATCCGTCAGCGGGTCGACGCCTCCGGCGTCTCCGAGGCGGAAGTCAACACCGAGGGCAACAACGTCGTCGTCTCCATCCCCGGCAAAGCCGATGAAGAGACCCGCAAGCGCATCGAAGCATCCGCGAAGCTGGAATTCCGTCCTGTTCTCGTCGCCGGCCAGCCTTCCAACACGTTCGTGGGGGAGGACGGCACCGAGACGCCGTACCCGACACCCGACCCGGCCCTGCCGAACACACCAACCGCGGAGCCGACCAGCCCGAGCGACCTCGCCCAGGTGACACCCGCCCTGCAGGCGCAGTTCCAGGCCTTCGACTGTGCAGCGCCGGTCGAAGCCGGGGTCATCCAGCCAGCCGATGAGCCGATCGTCGCCTGCGAGGTCGACGGCAGCGTCAAGTACATCCTCGGCCCGGTCGAGGTCGAGGGTTCCCGCATCACGGATGCCACGAACGGCATGCGCACGACCCAGTCCGGTGCGACCACCGGCGAGTGGGCAGTCAACCTGCGATTCGACGGCGAAGGAACCGACCAGTTCGCCGATGTCACCAGCCGGCTCAACGGTCTGGAAAGCCCGCAGAACCAGTTCGCGATCGTGCTCGACAACCAGGTCATCTCCGCGCCCCAGACGCTGGCTGTCATCAGCGACGGCAGACCCGAGATCTCGGGTAACTTCACCCAGGAAACCTCGAAGACCCTCGCCGACCAGCTCAAGTTCGGCGCCCTGCCGATCAGCTTCACCGTTCAGAGCTCAGACCAGATCTCCGCGACGCTCGGATCCAGCCAGCTCCAGATCGGTATCATCGCCGGCATCATCGGCCTGATCCTCGTCGCCATCTACACCCTGTTCCAGTACCGCCTCCTCGGCCTCGTGACCCTTGCGTCCCTTGTCGTGGCCGGCGTGCTCACCTACCTCGTGATCGCCATCCTGTCGTGGCGCAACGGCTACCGCCTCTCGCTGGCCGGTGTCGCCGGCTTGATCGTGGCGATCGGATTCACCGCGGACTCGTTCATCGTCTACTTCGAACGAATCCGCGATGAGCTTCGAGACGGGCGCGGCCTCGAATCGGCAGTCGAAGCCGGATGGCGCCGCGCGAAACGGACGATCTACGCATCCAAGGGTGTCAACCTCCTCGCCGCCGTCGTGCTGTACGTGCTCGCCGTCGGCAACGTGAAGGGCTTCGCCTTCACCCTCGGCGTGACCACCATCATCGACATCGTCGTCGTGCTCCTCTTCACCCACCCGATGCTCCAGCTCCTGGCCCGCACCCGGTTCTTCTCGAGCGGTCACCCGCTCTCCGGGCTCGACCCCCATGCGCTCGGAGCTGTCTACCGGGGCAGGGCGCAGTTCCGGCCGCCGACCGAAGTCAGCAAGGTGAAGGCATCAAAGTCCAGCCGTGAGGCGACCAAACGCCAGACGATCGCAGAACGCAAACAGGCCGAGCTGATCGCCGCTGGCGGAACGAAGAGCCAGGAGAAGGATTCCTAATGGCAAGCCTCACCACATTCGGTAACGACCTCTACACCGGCAAGCGATCGTTCAACTTCGTCGCCAACCGCAAGGTGTGGTTCAGCGTCGCCATCGCGCTCGTGCTTCTTTCGATCCTCGTTCCGATCGTCAAGGGCGGATTCAACCTGAGCTTCGAGTTCACGGGCGGGTCGCAGTTCACGATCTCACCAGTGGCCTCCGCAGACCAGGACAAGGCGACGGATGCTGTCGCGAGCGTCGTTCCCGAGGCCGTGGCCAAGGTCACGACGGTCGGCGAGAACTCGGTCCGGGTGCAGACCAACCAGCTCACCAACGACGAGACCGATGACGTGAGCGCCGCCCTCGCCACGGCGTTCGACGTCGACCAGAGCGCCGTCACGACGTCGTTCATCGGTGCTTCATGGGGTCAGGATGTCACCCGGCAGGCCATCACCGGCCTCGTGATCTTCCTCGCGCTCGCGTTCATCATCATGGCCCTGTACTTCCGCACCTGGAAGATGTCGGCTGCGGCGATGATCGCGCTGCTCGATGTGCTCGTCATCACGCTCGGGGTCTACTCACTCAGTGGGTTCGAGATCAGCCCGGCGGCGATCATCGGCTTCCTGACCATCCTCGGCTACTCGCTCTACGACACCGTCGTGGTGTTCGACAAGATCCGTGAGAACACCACAGAGGACGGGGAGAACGCACCACGAACGTTCGCCGAATCGGTGAACCTCGCTGTGAACCAGACCCTTGTGCGCTCGATCAACACGTCGATCGTCGCCGCGTTGCCTGTGGCAGCCATTCTCGTGATCGGTGACTTCATCCTCGGTGCAGAGACCCTCCGTGACATCTCTCTCTCGCTCTTCGTCGGCATCCTCATCGCGACCTACTCCACGATCTTCGTGGCGGCACCGCTGTACGCGCTGTTCCGGCAGAACGAACCCGAGATCCAGAAGCGGGATGCCAGGATCCTCGAAGCCCGAAAGCGCGCCGTTACAGAACCCGTCGTCGCCCACACGGTCTGACACCCGAGTTTGCGCGGGATAATAGAGCGTAAGGAGGCACACGATGACTGAAACACAATCGTCGAGCGCTTCCTTGCGACGCCTCGTTCCACGCATCTTCTCGAAGGCGCAGCCGGCCGGTGCCGTCGACCGGCTGGTCCGCACCGCCCGGATGCACCATCCGAAGGCCGACCTCTCGATCATCGAGCGCGCCTACACCGTTGCGGAGCAGGCCCACCGGGGGCAGAAGCGGCAGAGTGGCGAGCCGTACATCACCCACCCGGTCGCCGTGGCCCAGATCCTCGCCGACCTGGGGATCGGACCGAAGACCCTCGCCGCCGCCCTTCTCCACGACACCGTCGAGGACACCGGCTACCCCCTTGACGAGCTGCGGGCCGAGTTCGGTGATGAAGTCGCCATGCTCGTCGACGGCGTCACCAAGCTCGACAAGGTCAAGTACGGCGAAAGCGCGCAGGCCGAGACCGTCCGCAAGATGATCGTGGCGATGTCAAAGGATATCCGCGTCCTCGTCATCAAGCTCGCCGACCGCCTGCACAACGCCCGGACGTGGGGATTCGTCCCACCCGAGAAGGCCGCGAAGAAGGCCACAGAGACGCTCGAGATCTACACGCCGCTCGCGCATCGCCTCGGGATCCAGACGATCAAGTGGGAGCTGGAGGACCTCTCGTTCGCCGTCCTCTATCCGAAGCTCTACGCCGAGATCGAGAGCCTCGTGAAGCAGCGGACGCCGCAACGCGAAGAGCTCGTGCACCAGGTGATCGACTCGGTGAACGACGACCTCAAGGCCGCGAAGATCCGCGGCAAGGTCGTCGGCCGGCCGAAGCAGTACTACTCGATCTACCAGAAGATGATCGTGCGCGGTCGCGACTTCGACGAGATCTACGACCTCATCGGCATCCGGATCCTGGTCAATTCCGTGCGGGACTGTTACGCCGTGCTCGGTGCGATCCACGCCCGCTGGACGCCGATCCCGGGTCGGTTCAAGGATTACATCGCCACCCCGAAGTTCAACCTGTACCAGTCGCTGCACACGACGGTCATCGGCCCGGGCGGCAAGAGCGTCGAGATTCAGATCCGCACGCATGAGATGCACCAGCACGCGGAGTACGGCGTCGCCGCGCACTGGAAGTACAAGGAGAACGTCAACGGCAAGACCAGCGCGGGCGCGAAGGCCAACGAGAACGACATGGTCTGGCTCGCCCACATCTCCGACTGGCAGGCCGAGACCGCCGACCCGGGGGAGTTCCTCGACTCGCTGCGCTTCGAGATCGGCGCCAAAGAGGTTTACGTCTTCACGCCGAAGGGCCGCGTCATCGGGCTCCCCGCAGGGGCCACGCCCGTCGACTTCGCCTACGGCGTGCACACCGAGGTCGGTCACCGCACCATGGGCGCGAAGGTCAACGGCCGGCTCGTTCCGCTCGAGACCGAACTCAACAGCGGCGACGTCGTCGAGGTCTTCACCTCGAAGAACCCCGACTCCGGCCCGAGCCAGGACTGGCTGAGCTTCGTCAAGAGCACCCGCGCGCGCAACAAGATCCGGCAGTGGTTCACCAAGGAACGACGCGACGAGGCCATCGAGCAGGGCAAGGATGCCATCGCGCGCGCCATGCGCAAACAGAACCTGCCGTTGCAGAAACTGATGAGCCAGGACTCCTTCGCCGAGGTCGCGGCCCAGATGCGGTACGAGGACGTCTCGGCGCTCTACGCCGCCGTCGGTGAAGGACACGTCTCCACCCAGTCGGTGCTCGAGAAGGTCGCCGCGTTGCTCCAGGGCGACAGCGAGGCGGAAGCCGAAGCGATCGACTTCCCGGTGCGCGGACGCACCCGCAAACTGCCGCACAGCGACTCCGGGGTCCTCGTTCGCGGCGCCCCTGACATCCTCGTGAAGATGTCGAAGTGCTGCACCCCGGTGCCCGGCGACGACATCGTCGGATTCGTCACCCGCGGCTCCGGAGTCTCCGTCCACCGCAGCGACTGCCACAACGTGCAGGAACTGCTCAAGGAGCCCGAACGGATGATCGACGTGGAGTGGGCGCCGACGTCGAAGAGCGTCTTCCTCGTCAACATCCAGGTCGAGGCGCTCGACCGGGCCGGGCTGCTCAGCGACGTCACGCGGGTGCTCAGCGAACACCACGTCAACATCCTGTCCGCCACCGTGTCGACCGGCAGCAACCGGCTGGCGATCAGCAGATTCGTCTTCGAGATGGGCGACACCACGCACCTCGACCGGGTGCTCAACGCCGTGCGCAGGATCGACGCGGTCTACGACGTTTACCGGGTCAACGGCGGCTGATTCGGGTCGTCACCGACCCGCGCGGCATCCGTCGACAGCGCGTTCAGGACGCGCAAAAGCACGTCAGCAGCCATCTTCGGAGCCACTGCGCACATCGAGCGTCGAAACCCAGCGTCGCGCCTCATCGCCCCTGCTCGACGTGGATGGCCGCGATCCTCTCAACAGCGGCCCGTCGACCCGGCAGACGGATGCCGCTGGCGACGTCGTCCGGACGGATTCCGAACATCAGCATGAGGGCGTCGATGGCGAACCGTTCAGCAGCTCCGGGCCTATCCCGGCGAGCCAGGTCGAACACCGTCCGGACGGGCGTCGTCACCCGGATACACCCCATCCGGCACTCGTCGGCGTCTTTCATCGCAAGTTCCCGCAGCAGGAAGCGCCGCGGCAACCGGAGCGCCGCCCGTTCCTGGAGACGCACGCAGACTTCGTGACAGAACGGCGGAGCATCCGTCGCCCCGTGGAGCCAGGCCGCCGTCAGCCCCATCATGATGAGACGGCTGGTGCTCGCAGACGGCGGCAGCAACGCGGCCAGGGCGGTCGTCCGGAGCTCGAACCGGTCGGGCTCATCGGCGCAGACCCACGATTCGTCGACGGCGAAGAGCTCGCCGTCGAGCCTCGCTGCGGCGAGTTCGGCGGGCGGCAGCGTGCCAGAAGTGAGGACAACGGGGATGCGGGGCATGTCGACCAGCATGCACCGGTTCCCGCCGCCACAGCCGGTAGGGAGCGGCGGTGTGCACAGCCAGACCGGAGCCGGGCTATGTGGAGAAACCGGGTCAGGAGCCGGAAGAGGCCGCCCGGCGTCGCCGGATCGTATTGACCAGGTACCAGACGAGGGACCCGGCGATGACGCCGAGACAGACGCCAGCGACGACATCCGTCAGCCAGTGCGCCTGAAGGTAGGTGCGACTCCACGCCATGAGAACCACCCAGACCACGCCGAGCACCCAGGCGATCCAGTGGCGGAGCATGAAGCCGAAGATCACGGCGAGCGTTGCGGCCATCGCCGTATGGCCAGACGGGAAGGACGTCGGAACGGATTCCGCGAGGGAACCTTCCGGTCGCGTCCTGGCGACCAGGAAGGAGAGGGGGGAGGCCAGGACCACCGACGTCACCATCGCGGCCGCCACCATCAGGGCGGCGAGTTTCCAGCGCAGAAGCAGGAAGGTGACGACGGTCACGAGCCCGATGACGAGCATCCACATCGGCCCACCGACGACGGCGGGGACCCAAGCGATGAAGAGACCGATGTCTGACCGCTCGTCACCCATCAGGTCGTTCCACCAGAGGTCGACAGGCTCCGCGAGGTAGGACTTGCCGTAGCTGAGCACGCTCACGATGGCAAAGGTGATGAGGGCGGTGATGGCAGCGATCAGCGCGACGCGCAGCGAACGGTCAGATGCCTCGACCGGCGGTTTCGTTCGGCTGGATGTGTCGGCCTGTCCGGCGGTTGTTGCCATCGGTGTGCTCCCTGTGGTTGTTCGGCAGCACGTCGTAACGAGAACCGACTCGTGCAGGAGGACACTCTATCGCGGGCCGCTGCCGACCGGCCACACCGTGGCGCTGCCGCAGAAACAACGATGCCCGGCCGTGATTTCACAGCCGGGCATCTCGAGTCGGTCGCAGATCAGGACAGCGCGTTGAGCCAGAGCTTGCGCGCTTCGAGAGCGTCGGTCGCCTCGGCGATCTTCGCCTTGTCACCGGACGCCTTCGCCTCTTCGAGTTCACTTTCGAGCTTCGCGATGGCCGCGTTCAGCTGCCCGGCAAGACCCTCGGTTCGTGCCTTCGTTTCGGGGTTGTTGCGCTTCCAGTGGTCGTCATCGAGCGTGCGCAGGTGCTGTTCGACTTTGCGCAGGCGGTCTTCGACGTTCTTGACCTGGTCGCGGGGGACCTTGCCGATCTCATCCCAGCGACGCTGGATGTCGGCGAGAGCCGACCTCACCTTGTCGCGGTCGTTCTCGGCGAGGAGCGGTTCGGCCTCGTCCAGGAGAGCGAGCTTGGCATCGAGGTTTCCCTGGAACTCGACGTTGTCGCGGGCATCCACCTCGGACTTCGCCGCGTAGATGGCGTCACCGGCCGCTTTGAAGCGGGCCCAGAGCGCGTCGTCGTGACGCTTGCCTGCACGGCCGGACTGCTTCCACTCGTCGAGGAGCGCCCGGTAGCCAGGGATGCCGTCGACTCCCTTGTCGATCAGCGCTTCCGCCTTCTCGATCAGAGCCTGCTTACGCGACTTCGCGTCGCGGTGCACGGTGTCGAGTTCGGCGAAGAAGGCGCGACGGTTCTGCTCGATCGTCGACTTGGCCGCACGGAATCGCTTCCAGAGGTCGTTGGCTTCTCCCTTGGGAAGCTTCGGGCCCTCCTGCTGGTGCGTCTGCCACTGCGCGAACAGTGCGTTGATCTGCTCGGTGGTGTTCTTCCACTGGGCCTTCGCCGGGTCCTGCGCGGCCAGTTTCTCGGCCTCCTGGACGATGGCCGTGCGGGTGGCGAGCGCTTCGGCGACGGCGGCCTTCGCCTCTTCGCCCTGCTGCTCGGTCAGTTCACCCACCGTGGTGTCGAGGGCGGCGACCCGGGCCTTCAGACCCTCGAGGTCACCGACCGCGTTCGCGCCATCGAGGTTCTTCGCCAGGCGTGCGACCGCGGTCGCGACGTCGGCGGCGGGGGCGCCGCGCTTGACGCGCTGCTCGAGCAGCGTCACCTGGCCGGCCAGGTCGACGTACTTGCGCTCGAAGTAGGCCAGAGCCTCTTCGGCCGTTCCATCGGGATACTGGCCAACCTCGCGCCACTCTTCGCCCTCGCGGACGAAGACGGCGCCGGACTCGTCAACGCGACCCCATGGTTGCTGCTCTGAATTGGACACGTGCCTCACCTTGCTTGGATGTCACACTCGCGTGCGACCGGAAACTCTGCTCCAGCCTATTACCTTGGCGCCTGCGCCCGGCATAGCTATTCGATCGTGACACCGGTGATCGTGACCGGGATCGCCGGCGTGTCTGTGGTGCCTTCGGCGATTCCCTTGTCGGTCACCTGTGCCTTCAGCTCGTCGAGTCCGCTCGTCACGGTTCCGAGCACGGTGTAACCACCGGCCGAGTCCGACGGGATCGTGGTGTCTTCGTAGACGACGAAGAACTGGCTGCCGTTGCTGTAGGCGTTCTCGGCCTGCCTGGCCATCGCGATGGTTCCGGCCGGGTAGACATTGTCTGCGGGGGCGTTCTCGACCGGACCATAACTGTAACCGGGGCCACCGCTCCCGTCGCCTTCCGGGTCACCGCACTGGAGCACGAAGAAGCCATCGCTGGTGAGGCGATGGCATGGGACACCGGTGTAGAAGTCTTTCTGGGTCAGCGACACGAACGACGCGACTCCCTGCGGCGCCGCCGCCCCGTCGAGTTCGATCCCGAGCGGTACGTCGTTGATCGTCAGTGTGCCGGTCCAGGTGCGGCCTTCGGCCAGCGCCGGGTCCGGAACGTCGCCGACGTTCTCACCGGTCGGGGGCGTCGTCTCGGTGGGTTCCGGTTCGGCCGTGGCGACCGGCTTCCCCGGTCCGGCGGAGAAGTACGCGATCTGCGCGAAGGTGGCGCCGGCGGCGACGGCGACGATGGCGATCGCGGCGATCCAGTTGTCACGCACGCGGCGACGGACGCGGAACTGATGCATCGCCTGGCGGGCTTTGTACCCCTTGAGCCGTTCCCGGTTCTCACGAGCCGCACGGTCGTCGATCTTGTTGGGTGCCACGTGGATCCTCCATGGGTGCCGGTGCGCAATCGCGCGGGGGAGACGCTGGAGGCCTCCCCGCCCAGTGAAACTTTACGGTCACCCCATGGTCCCCACCAAATGACGACAGCTGATGCCGCGCTTAGGTTAGGCATGCCATACTTAGGCCATGCTTACCCTGAGCCCCGTGCCGGTCAAGGATTCCCGCCCGTCGTACCGCCCTTTCCGGGTAACCGTTGCCCGGGTCCAACCGCTGACACCCCACTTCATTCGGGTGACGTTCACCGGAGACGACCTCGACGTGTTCGGTGTCGACCGGCAGGACCAGCGGCTGAAGATCGTCTTTCCAGGCGAGACCGGGTTGAGCGACTTCGGCGCCGGAGATCCGCAGACCATCGCCGACGGCAGCTGGTACACGCGGTGGCGTGCGCTCCCGGATGCCGAGCGCAACCCGTTCCGCACCTACACGGTCCGTGCGGTGCGTCCTCAGCAGCGCGAGGTCGACGTCGACATGGTGGCACACGGAGACGGCGGGCCGGCCGCACGCTGGCTGACGAGCGCGCAGCCGGGCCAGGAGGTCGTGATCATCGGTCCCGACGTCCAGAGCGTCGACTCCGCGGTGGGTATCGACTGGCGCCCCGGCGACGCCCGCTGTGTGCTGCTCGTCGGCGATGAGACGGCGGCCCCGGCGATCTGCAGCGTCCTGGAATCCCTCCCACCCGGCCGCACCGCCCAGGCGTTCATCGAAGTTCCCGACGACGCCGACATCCTCGCGGTGAACGTTCCCGCCGGTTCGCAACTCACCTGGCTTCCACGGAACGGCGCCGCGAACGGCGCCGTTCTCGACCCGGCCGTACGCGCCTGGGTCGCCCGCAACCGGCCGGTCTACCGCGCTGCCCTCGCTGACGCGGCGCAGCAGGTCGACGACGTCGACATCGATCACGACCTGCTCTGGGATTCGCCCGCGGCGCAGGACACCGGGGATTTTTATGCCTGGTTGGCGGGCGAGGCGGGCGTGATCAAAATGCTGCGCCGTTTCCTGGTCAGCGAAACCGGGATCGATCGCAAACGGATCGCCTTCATGGGCTATTGGCGGACAGGGAAAGCCGAAGGGCAGTAATGGCGACAGCCCTTGTGGCAGCCTCCGCGGTGAGGGCTTCACCCCTCCGCAGACGGGTCGGGCTCCTCGTCGCCGTGCTGGTCCTTCTCGTCGTCGTTGGGGCGAGTCTCTGCCTGGGCACCCGGGCGACGTCGCTCGACGGCGTGCTCGGTGCGCTGTTCGCTCCGCAGCCCGACAACAACGACCATCTCGTCATCCGCGAACTGCGGGTGCCCCGCACTGTCATCGGTCTCGTCGTCGGATCGGCGCTCGCCCTCGCCGGCACGGTCATGCAGGGCATCACACGCAACCCGCTCGCCGATCCCGGCCTGCTCGGTGTCAATGCCGGAGCATCCCTGTTCGTGGTCCTCGCGATCGCCCTGTTCGGTATCACCGACCCCGGCGGATACATCTGGTTCGCGTTCGCGGGAGCCGCCGCGGCCGCCGCGGTCGTCTACGCCATCGGCGCGCTCGGCAGGGGAGGCGCCACACCCGTGAAGCTCGCCCTCGGCGGAACCGCTCTCACCGCCGGCATCACCTCGATCATCACCCTGCTGCTGATCACCGACATCGACACGTTGAGCAGCTACCGCTTCTGGTCGGTCGGTTCTCTCGTCAACCGTGACCTCGAAACAGTGTCGGTGCTGCTGCCCTTTCTCGTCCTCGGCGCCGCACTGGCCCTGTCGATCGGCCCCACCCTCAACGTCCTCTCGCTCGGCGACGACCTGGCCCGCGGCCTCGGTCAACGCATCGGCCTGTCGCGGGGTCTTGCAGCTGCGGCGATCGTGCTCCTCTGTGGGGCGGCGACCGCGCTGGCCGGCCCCATCGTCTTCGTCGGCCTGGTGATACCTCACCTCGTCCGGCCGATCACCGGACCCGACTACCGCTGGATTCTGGCGTACTCAGCGGTCCTTGGCCCGGTACTCCTCCTCACCGCCGACATCATCGGCCGTCTGATCAGCTATCCGGGCGAGATCGAAGCGGGCATCATCGTAGCGATGATCGGGGCCCCCGTTCTCGTCGCCATCGTGCGCCGGTCGAATCTGGCGGGGATCTGACATGACCTCGATGATGCGAGCGGATGCCTCCCTCCGCGCGGCAGCGGCCGTCCCGCGTCGGTCCACCCCGAAGGAACTCTGGGTTATCGGCATCCTGGTGCTTCTCGTGGTCGCCGTCGCCTGCGTCAGCCTCGCGGTGGGGGCGTACACCCTGTCGGTGGCGGATCTCGTGACGACGCTGCTCGGCCAGGGCGCCAGGGGAGACACCGTCATTGTCTTCCGTCTGCGACTGCCGCGGGTCGCCCTCGGCATCCTCACCGGGGCGGCATTCGCCGTCGCCGGCGCCCTGTTCCAGACGCTGCTCCGGAACTCGCTCGCCAGCCCGGACATCATCGGGATCTCGCAGGGCGCAAGCGTCTCTGCGGCGACCGCGATCCTCATCTTCGGCGCGAGCGGCTTCGTGGTCTCGCTCAGCGCCTTCGGCGGCGCCCTCGCGGTTGCCGCGGCCATCTACCTCTTGTCCTGGCGGAACGGCGTGAGCGGCTACCGGTTCGTGCTCATCGGCGTCGGTGCGGCATTCTTTCTCCAATCGGTGCTCGGCTACCTGCTGACGCGCGGCGACGTCCGGGAAGTGTCACAGGCGCTGGTCTGGATGGTCGGAGGCGTCGGAGGAGCCCAGTGGTCCGAGATCGTTGTGGTGGCGTGCGCCCTCGCGCTTCTGCTTCCGGTCGTCGCCGCGCTGGCCCCGCGACTCCGCGTGCTCCAACTGGGAGACGACGCAGCCGGAGGTCTCGGGGTAACGGTGGAACGCACCCGGGTTCTCCTCCTCGTCGCCGCCGTGGCGTTGTGCGCGGTGGCCACGGCGTTCGTCGGCCCGATCGCTTTCGTCGCCTTCGTGTCGGCGCCGATTGCCCGGCGCATCGTGGGGACGGGGTCACTCGCGCTGATCCCGAGCGCCCTCGTCGGAATACTGCTCGTCCTCTCCGCGGACTTCGTCGCCCAGCACGCGCTGCCGGGAGAACTGCAGGTGCCCGCGGGCATCATCACGGGCATCATCGGTGCCCCCTACCTGCTGTGGCTCCTGGCCACAGCCGATCGAGGAGGCCGTGGAGCATGACCCCGGAACCGGCATCGACCGAGCTGAAGCCTGGCCATGAACTCGTCGCCAGGAGCCTTGATCTGGCGTACGACGGCCGCACCGTCATCGCCGGCCTGGACCTCGCCATCCCGGACGGGGAGGTCACCGTCATCGTCGGCGCGAACGCCTGCGGCAAATCCACCCTGCTTCGCGGCGTGGCCAGGCTCCTGCGGCCGGCGGCGGGCGTCATCGAGCTGGACGGGAAGGAGATATCGTCCTACCCGGCGAAGGAATTCGCCCGCGTCGTCGGCATCCTGCCCCAGTCACCGATCGCCCCGGAGGGCATCACCGTCGCCGACCTGGTCGGTCGAGGGCGCTACCCGCACCAGGGACTGTTCCGCCAGTGGTCGAGCACCGACGGATCGGCGGTCGCCGACGCCATGCGGGTCACGTCGACGACGCAACTCGCCGGGCGGAGGGTCGAGGAACTCTCCGGCGGGCAGCGGCAGCGGGTCTGGATCGCCATGGCCCTCGCCCAGGACCCCGACATCCTGCTCCTCGACGAGCCGACGACGTTCCTCGACGTCACCCACCAGATCGAACTGCTCGACCTTCTCACCGAACTCAACCGCAGCCGACGGTCGACCATCGTCATGGTGCTGCACGACCTCAACCTCGCAGCACGGTACGCCGATCATCTCGTCGTGATGTCCGGGGGAGAGGTGGTCGCAAACGGCACGCCGGAAGACATCCTCACGGCCGACCTCGTCCGGCGCGCGTTCGGACTGGAGTCACGGATCATTCCCGACCCGGTCTGCGGCTCACCGATGGTCATCCCCATCGGCCGATTCCACCGCCCTCCGGCCTCTTAGGATAGGCTTACCTAAACTACTCGCTTCGAGACACCTGGAGACCTCAGTGTCCAACAGAACCCGACTCGCACTCGTCGCGGCCATCGCCGCGACCGCGCTCGCCCTCAGCGGCTGCGCCCCGGCCGGCGATGAAACGCCGAACCAGGCCCCCGCCGACGCAGGCGCATTCCCGGTCTCCATCGACCACGCCTTCGGCGCAACAGAGATCCCCGAGGCGCCCGAACGCGTCGTCACCCTGGGCTGGGGCTCGACGGATGCCGCCATCGCGGTCGGCGTCGTACCGGTGGGAATGGAAGCGCAGAGCTACGGCGGGAACGCCGAAGGCGTGCTCCCGTGGGTCGAAGAGGGACTGGCCGACCTCGATGCCGAGACTCCCGCGATCATCCCGTCGACGGTGGGGGAGCCCGCGTACGAAGAGATCGCAGAGCAGGCGCCGGACCTCATCCTCGCCGTGTATTCGGGGATCACCGAGGAACAGTACGACCTGCTCAGCGAGATCGCGCCGACCGTCGCCTACCCGGACGCCCCCTGGGCCACGCCGTGGACGGATGTCGTCACGACTGTCGGGGAGGCACTCGGAAAGAGCGCAGAAGCCGAGTCCGTGCTCGAGGACATCGAGAAGGTGACCGCCGAGCAGGCCGCAGCCCACCCGGAACTGAAGGGCAAGACGGTTGCGGCGGTCTCCGACTCTGGCGGAAAGTTCTATGTCTACAAGGCCGCCGATGCGCGCGTCGACTTTCTCTTCGACCTCGGACTCGTCGACGCTCCCGCTGTCGACGAACTCGCCACCGGCGATTCGAGCTTCTACTACGAACTGAGCTATGAGGAACTCGACAAGCTCAACAGCGACATTCTCGTGAGCTTCTCGGACACGCAGGAAGCCGCTGACACGTTCCTGAACTCGAGCTACGCAAAGACCATTCCCGCGGTCGCCAGCGGCGCCGTCGCATCCGTCGTCGGTGTCGAGCTCGTCGCGGCGGTCTCGCCGCCGAGCGCACTCTCGCTGACCTGGGGCATCGAGGACTACGTCGCGATCCTCTCCGAGGCTGCAGCACCCTCGAAGTAAGGACGGCTCGGGCCGCACCCTCGACACGAGCTGTCGGTGGGTGCGGCTAGCCTTGCATCATGGCAAACACCTCAGCGGCGCTGCAGTCGGGCAGTGTTCCGCTCGCCGTTCGGATGCGCCCCAAGAGCCTTGACGAAGTCGCCGGCCAGAAGCACCTGCTGAAACCGGGCTCGCCCCTCGTCAGCCTCGCCACGAGCAAGTCCGGCGACAAAGGCTCGGTATCGGTGATCCTCTGGGGCCCGCCCGGAACCGGCAAGACCACCATCGCGCAGTCGATCGCCCACAGTTCGGGTCGCCGTTTCGTCGAGTTGTCAGCCGTGTCTGCCGGGGTCCGTGATGTGCGCCAGGTGATGGACGAAGCGATGACCAGTCGCGACCTCTACGGCCTCTCCACGGTCCTCTTCCTCGACGAGATCCACCGGTTCACGAAGGCCCAGCAGGATGCCCTCCTGCCCGGTGTCGAGAACGGCTGGGTCATCCTCGTGGCCGCGACCACCGAGAACCCGTCGTTCTCGGTGATCTCGCCGCTTCTGTCGCGTTCTCTCCTGCTGACGCTCGAGCAGCTCACCGACGACGACCTCCGAATCGTCCTCGATCGGGCCATCGACGATCCCCGCGGCCTCGGCGGGCGTTTCGAGGTCACCGCCGACGCGCGCGACACGATCATCCGGTTGGCCTCCGGCGACGCCCGCCGCGCTTTGACCGCTCTGGAGGCGGCATCCGTCAGCGCGGACTCCCTCGCCCAGACCGAACCCGCCGAGGGCACAACGGAGCGGGCGGAGACGCCCGACCCCGATGACGATGACGATGACGATGACGATGACGACGCTCGGCCGAAGGAACCCGCGCCGACGCCGTCCAGCCATCGCCCGGTGATCACCGCCGACGTGGTCTCCTCCGCCGTGGACCGCGCGCTACTCCGGTACGACCGGAACGGCGATGAGCACTACGACGTCATCAGCGCCTTCATCAAATCCATCCGCGGGTCCGACGTCGACGCGGCTTTGCATTACCTGGCGCGAATGATCGAAGCGGGGGAGGACCCCCGCTTCATCTCGCGCCGGATCATCGTGTCGGCCGCCGAAGACATCGGCATGGCCGATCCACAAGCGCTCGTCATCGCCGTCGCCGCCGCGGACTCGGTGCAGTTCATCGGGATGCCCGAGGGCCGGATCCCGCTGGCCGAAGCGGTGGTGTACCTCGCGACGGCCGCCAAGTCGAACGCGTCATACCTCGCCATCGACCGGGCGATCGCCGACGTCCGTGCCGGCAACTTCGGGCGTGTTCCGAAGCCGATGCGCGACGCCCACTACGCCGGGGCCAAACGACTCGGCCACGGCAAGGGCTATCGCTACCCGCACGACGCCGATGTCGGCGTCGTCGAGCAGCAGTACCTGCCAGACGAGCTCCGTGGCGTCCGTTACTACCAGCCCACCCAGCACGGCAACGAACGGGATGTCTCGTCCCGCCTGGCGAAACTGCTGCGGATCGTGCGCGGCGGGCGCGGCTGACGCACCCGGGTCAGGCCCATGCGTGTTAGGATTGCTGCTGGCCTAGGCCCGGTTTGAATGTATGGCTGCACTGAATCGGGTTGACGGACATGTTCTTTAGCCGAACTGTTCCGGCTCACCCCTCTTACTTTCCGGTCGCGCTTCTGTGCGCCGGCACCACATCGTCAGAGATTCCATCGAAAGGAAACCGTGTCTACCAAGTCACGTACACGCAGCAAGACCCGCCTGTCCCGGGCACTGGGCATCGCCCTCACCCCGAAGGCAGCCAAGTACCTCGAGAAGCGCCCCTACGCTCCGGGTGAGCACGGCCGCACCAAGCGCAAGACCGACTCCGACTACGCCGTGCGTCTTCGCGAGAAGCAGCGCCTGCGCGCCCAGTACGGCATCCGCGAGAAGCAGCTGAAGATCGCGTTCGAAGAGGCTCGTCGGGTCAAGGGCCTGACCGGTGAGAACCTCGTCGAGATCCTCGAGACCCGTCTCGACGCTCTCCTCGTGCGTTCCGCCATCGCCCGCACCACCGCGCAGGCACGTCAGATGGTTGTGCACCGCCACATCCTCGTCGACGGCCAGCTCGTCGACCGCCCGTCGTTCCGCGTGAAGCCGGGTCAGCTCATCCACGTCAAGGCACGGAGCGAAGGCACCGAGCCGTTCCAGGTCGCAGCGGCCGGCGGACACGTCGACGTTCTTCCGAAGCTCCCGCCGTACCTCGAGGTCGAGCTCGACAAGCTGCAGGCGCGTCTCGTGCGCGCCCCGAAGCGTGCCGAGGTCCCCGTGACCTGTGAAGTCCAGTTCGTCGTGGAGTACTACGCAGCTCGCTAGGCATTCGCCTCACGCTGGAACGGGGTCGCGGCTATTGCCGCGGCCCCGTTCTTCGTTCCCTTACATCTTCGGCGGGGCCCAAGACTTCACCGATAGGATGAATCGCTTGGACGCATCCGCCCCTCAGTTATGCAAGGAGCCCCTATGAAGAACCTGCTCTGGTTGATCGCAGGAATCGGCGCCGGTTTCGTGGTTGCCCACGAAATCAACAAGACCCAGCGCGGCAAGGAATTCTTCGCCGACCTCGATATCAAGCTTCGGGAGTTCAGCGAGACGGTCGCCGACGCATACAAGGAGCGCGAAGCGGAACTTCGCGACAAGATCGACGACCTCGCCCGGAACGCGGAAGACGCGCTCGGCGATCTCAACAAAAACTGATTCCCGCGCTTCGGCGCACCCCCGAACTTCTCGAACGGACCCATGAAGACCGCTGATATCCGCCAGCGCTGGCTTGATTACTTTGCCGAGCGTGGCCACACCGTCGTCCCCTCTGCCTCGCTGGTCTCAGACGACCCGTCGCTGCTCTTCACCGTCGCCGGCATGGTCCCCTTCGTCCCGTACCTCACCGGCCTCGTTCCGGCACCGTATCCCCGGGCGACAAGCGTGCAGAAGTGCATCCGCACCAACGACATCGAAGAAGTCGGCAAGACCCCCCGCCACGGGACGTTCTTCCAGATGAACGGCAACTTCTCCTTCGGCGACTACTTCAAGGAGGGGGCGATCTCCCACGCGTGGGAGCTGCTCACCACCCCGGAGAACGCCGGCGGGTACGGATTCGACGAGAAAGACCTCTGGGTCACCGTCTACAAGGACGACGACGAAGCGATCGCCCTGTGGAAGAAGATCGCCGGCCTTCCCGAGGAGCGCATCCAGCGCCTGGACAAGGACACCAACTACTGGCACACCGGTCAGCCTGGGCCTGCGGGCCCCTGCTCCGAGATCTTCTTCGACCGGGGCCCGGCCTACGGTGCCGACGGCGGTCCTGCGACCGATGACGACCGGTACGTCGAAATCTGGAACCTCGTGTTCATGCAGTACCTGATCGGCGACGTGAAGTCGAAGACCGAGTTCCGGATCGAACGTGAACTCCCGCGCAAGAACATCGACACCGGCATGGGACTTGAACGCGTCGCGTTCCTCAAGCAGGGCGTCGAGAACATGTACGAGATCGACCAGATCCGTCCAGTCCTCGACCGCGCCGCCGAACTCGCCGGGCGCCGCTACGGCGCCGACCACACCGACGATGTGCGCATGCGCGTCATCGCGGACCACGTCCGCAGCTCGCTCATGCTCATGAGCGACGGGGTATCCCCGTCGAACGAAGGCCGCGGCTACATCCTCCGCCGCCTGATGCGCCGCAGCGTTCGCGCGATGCGTCTCCTCGGCTTCGACGGAGCGTCCTTTCCCGAGCTCTTCGCCGCATCCCGCGATGCCATGAAGAGTTCATACCCCGAAGTCGAGCACGACTACGCGCGGATCTCGCAGGCGGCGTTCGGCGAAGAGGAGACGTTCCTCCGCACGCTGGCCGGCGGGACCACCATCCTCGATCTCGCCGTCACGAAGACGAAAGGTGCGGGAAGCGCCAAGCTCCCGGGCGACACCGCCTTCCTGCTTCACGACACGTACGGCTTCCCGATCGACCTCACCCTCGAGATCGCGGAGGAGGCCGGACTGTCTGTGGACCGCACGGCGTTCGACGCCCTCATGGCGAAGCAGCGGTCGATGGCGAAAGCCGACGCGAAAGCCAAGAAGACGGCCCTCGCCGACCTCTCCGTCTACAGCGCGTTCCGCGCGCACGGCGAGACGGTGTTCACCGGCTACACCGAACTCGAAACGGAATCGCGCATCCTCGGCCTGATCGTCGACGGCCATTCGGTGACGACGGCAGCGGTCGGCGACATCGCCGAAGTGATCCTCGCCGAAACGTCGCTGTACGCGGAGTCCGGCGGGCAAGAAGCCGACCAGGGCCTCATCGTCGGCCCGGGATTCGAGCTCGAAGTCCTCGACGTCCAGAAACCCGTCAAGGGGCTCATCAGCCACAAGGTCCAGGTCTCCCGTGGCGAAGTCGGCGTGGGCAGCCTCGCCCGCAGCGTCGTCGACGCGGACTACCGCCGCGGTGCGAAACAGGCGCACTCCGGCACCCACATCATTCACGCGGCCCTGCGCCAGATCCTCGGCCCGAACGCGCACCAGTCAGGTTCGTACAACAAGGCCGGTTACCTGCGCCTCGACTTCACCTGGAACTCAGGCCTGTCGCCGGAGACGCGCTCCGAGATCGAAGAGGTCTCGAACAACGCCATCCGCGACAACCTCGAGGTCAGCACCCGCGAGCTGCCGCTCGACGAGGCCAAGTCGCTCGGAGCGATGGCGTTGTTCGGCGAGAAGTACGGCGACGTCGTGCGCGTCGTTGACATCGGGGGACCGTGGTCCCGTGAACTCTGCGCAGGCACCCATGTCGCATCCAGCGCCGAGATCGGCATGATCAACCTCGTCAGCGAGTCGAGCGTCGGATCCACCAACCGTCGGGTGGAGTCGCTCGTCGGACTCGAGGCGTTCCGCGACCTCGCCGCAGAGCGGGCCATCGTGTCACAGCTCACCTCCTCTCTGAAGACACCGCGCGACCAGCTTCCCGACCGGATCGCCGAACTTGTCGCGAACCTCAAGCAGGCCGAGAAGAAGATCCAGTCGTTCGAAGCGCGTGCGCTCTCGGAACGCATCCCCGCGCTGGTGTCCACCGCGCGCGACGGCGGCGGCTACCGCCTTGTGGCTGAGTCGCTCGGTGCACTCGCGTCACAGGACGACCTCCGTGCGCTGGTGACCGGTGTCCGTGAACGACTCGGGTCGGCGGCATCCGTCGTGGCGCTGGCTGCCACCGTCAACGATCGTCCGATCGTCATCGTCGCCACCAACGACGCCGCTCGAGGCCTGGGCGCGAAGGCGGGCCAGCTGGCCCGGACCGCCGCGGGGATTCTCGGCGGAGGCGGCGGCGGCAAGGATGACCTCGCCCAGGGCGGCGGTTCGGATGTCACAGCCATCCCGGCCGCGCTGTCCGCCATCGTCGACGCGGTCGCCCGCTAACCCGTGACGGATATGCGCGCGGGCGTCCGGCTCGGTATCGATGTCGGCAAGGCGCGCATCGGCGTAGCCCGGTCAGACGCACACGGGATGCTGGCGACCCCCATCGAGACGGTTCCTCGCGCAGCCACCGGGAACGCCGACATTGGTCGCATTCTCCAGATCGCGGCCGAGCTGGATCCGATCGAGATCGTCGTCGGCCTGCCACTCGCCCTGTCGGGCGGGCACACCGCGTCAACCGACGACGCTGTGACCTTCGCGACCGCGCTGGCCGCAGCATCCGGCATCCCGGTGCGGCTCGTCGACGAGCGTCTTTCCACGGTTTCGGCGCATTCCGCCCTGCGGACGTCGGGAAAACGGCAGAAGGGGTCCCGCGGAATTGTCGACCAGGTCGCCGCCGTCATAATCTTGCAGCATGCCCTCGACACGGAACGGGGCAGTGCGCTGCCACCGGGCTCGCTGGTCGGCACGAACGAAGGATCCCAGGAGTGACTGGACAGACGCCGCGCGACGATGCGTTCGACGCCATTTTCAGACCAGACGGCTCAGAGCCGCCCGCGCCTGCCGCGCCGGATGCCGCAGCACCGATGTCACGGCGTGAGGCACGGGAACAGGCTGCGCGTGCCAGCGCCGCCGCACCCGTCGCAAGCGACGAACCACCACGCGAGTTCCCGGAACCGGCTGAGCCGCCGGCGGGCAGGACTGGCCGGCGAGCGGCAGATTCGGAGTACCCGCCGCGCGAGAAGCGCGGGAAGCGCAAGAAGACCGGCTTGATCGCCGCCATCGTGGTCCTCGTCCTCTTCGCGGGTATCGGCGGAGGCGGGCTCTACGTGTGGAACACCTTCGAGCCGCAGATCCGCGAAGTGATGGGCTGGAAGGAGCCCGTCGACTACGTCGGCAAAGGCGACGGCGAGGTGAAAGTGGCGATCGCGTCAGGCGACGACGGCAGCGACATCGCGCGCACGCTGAAGAACAGCGGCGTCACCAAAACCACCGAAGCCTTCTACGAGCTGCTCCTCACCCAGTCGAGCGAGCCGGTCTTCCACCCGGGCGTCTACCTGCTGGCGAAGAAGATGAGCGCGCAGGCAGCCCTCGATGCGCTGCTCGACCCGGCGAACAAGATCGAACGGACCGTACTTCTGCGCGAGGGAATCACCGGTGCTGAGATACTCACCGAACTCTCCGCCGGCACCGAGATCCCGGTCGAAGAGTTTCAGGCCGCGGTGGCGGATCCGACCATTTATGGTGTTCAGTCCGGCGTGCCGTCGATCGAAGGCTGGCTCTTCCCTGCCCTCTACACGTTCGACCCGGACCTGACTGCCCAGCAGATCATCCAGGTCCTTGTCGACCGCACGATCCAGTCGCTCGACAACGCGGGCGTGCCTGAGGCGGACAGGGAGCGCATCCTGACGATCGCCTCCATCATCCAGCGTGAGGCACGACTGGAGGAGGACTTCTACAAGGTCAGCCGGGTGATCCAGAACCGCCTCGACACCAACATGAACCTCGAGATGGATTCCACCGCCCAGTACGCGGAGGTGACGGAACCGGGCTCGGTCTGGTCGACGAAGGAAGCCCTCGAGTCCGACAACCCGTGGAACACGTACACTCGCCCCGGCCTCCCGATCGGCCCGATCGCCAACCCGGGCGACACAGCCATCGCCGCGGCCATGGCGCCGGCGGAGGGAACCTGGCTGTTCTTCGTCACGGTCAATCTCGACACCGGTGAAACCGTGTTCACGAACACGGTCGCCGAGCACGGCGCCGCGGTTCAGCAACTCAAGGCCTGGTGCACGGCGAACCCGGGCAAGGGCTGCTGATGGTCGACCGTCTCGCCGTCTTCGGCTCCCCGATCGCCCACTCGAAGTCACCGGTGCTGCACCGCACCGCGTACCGGCTGCTCGGTTTCGACTGGGAGTACGACTCCCGTGACGTGGTCGCCGCCGACCTGCCCGGGGTCGTCTCCGGCCTGGGCGACGACTGGCGCGGATTGTCGCTGACCATGCCGCTCAAACAGGTCGCCTACGACCTGGCCGACACGCGGGATGCCATGGCGGAACTCACCGGCGCCGTCAACACCCTCCGATTCGTCGGATCAGGCGCTGGCCGCACCGCGTTCGGCTACAACACCGACGTGGCGGGGATCACCCGGGCCCTGGCCGCCATCGACGTCACCGAAGCAGCACACGTCCACATTCTCGGCGGGGGAGCGACCGCCGCCAGCGCCGTCGTTGCGGCTGCGGAACTCGGCGCGATCTCGGTGTCCGTGCTCGCCCGCTCACCCGAGAAGTCCGAGCCGCTCATCGCGCTCGGGCGGCGCGCCGGCCTCACGGTCGACCTGGCCCGCTTCGGCGACGCCGCGGAGCTTCCCCGGCCGCAACTCGTGATCAGCACCCTGCCCGGCCGGTCCGCATCACCTGTGGCCTATCCGGCGGACGTCCTCGCCCAGGCCGCCCTGCTCGACGTCGCCTACGACCCGTGGCCGAGCGAGCTGGCGACGACGTGGGCGGGGGCTGGCAGGCCGGTCGCGAACGGCCTGTCGATGCTCGTCCAGCAGGCCCTCGTGCAGGTGCGGATTTTTTCGTCCAACGACCCTTTCCAGCGGCTCGACCGCGAGGGCGACGTCCTCGCCGGCATGCTGGCATCCGTCGGCCTCGACGACCGCGGCATCCCCCTCGACTGAACTCGTCGAAGCCCGTCAACGGCTCCGTGCGGCCAGGAAGTCCGCGAAGAGAACGGAGCCGGTCCGGGTGCCAGGGGTGGTGTTGAGTCCCGCTCGGAGCGCGCGGAACATGCCCCCAGGCACCCGAAACGTCACCTGCCTGCGCTGATGCCGCTCTGCCTTCTGCCACTCGGTGGCGGCAGCGCCGGCAGGCCGACGTTCGGGACCGCCGAGGTCGGCCACCCGGCCGGCCGCAGCGCCGGTGGCGAGGGCGGCCAGGGCGTCGGCGACGTCGGAGACGTCGACCGACTGGACCATGACCGACGGGACGAAGAGCACCGGAAGTCGCCGCTGTGCGTCGAAGATCGAGGCGACGAGGGTGTGGAACTGGGTGGCGCGGAGGATCGTGAACGGCAGGCCACTGTTCGCGATCAGGGTTTCGGACCGCAGCTTCTGCCGGTACAGGAAGAACGGGATGCGGTCGACCCCGACGATGGAGATGTAGACGACATGCGGGGATCCTGCCGCCTGCGCGGCGCTCAGCAGGTTCGCCGTGGCCCTCGCGTCGTTGCGGCCTGTCGCGCAGTGCACGAGAACGTCTGCGCCTGCCACGGCCGGGCCGAGCCCGACATTCCGGACCAGGTCACCGGTCACGACACCGGGCCGGGACGAACGGCTCAGCACCCGCACGCTGTTCCCGGCGGCCCGCAGGCGGTCGACGACGAGCCTGCCCAGGTTGCCGGTACCCCCGGTTACCAGAATCTCCACCTGCGTCACCTTTCGTCGTCCTGAACCCCGATTCCCTGCAGGCTAGCGGATGGGCGGCGTTCGAGCGGGCATCGGTGCTGTGGAAGGATAGAGCCATGCTTCGTTGGCTCACTGCCGGAGAGTCTCACGGCCCGGAACTCATTGCAATCGTCGAGGGTCTTCCCGCCGGCGTCCCCGTCTCACTCGACGCCATTCGCGCCGACCTCGCCCGCCGGAAGCTCGGTTACGGCCGCGGTTCGCGGATGAAGTTCGAGCAGGACGAACTCAACATTTCGGGTGGGGTGCGCCACGGTTTCAGCCTCGGCAGCCCGGTCGCCGTGCGCATCGGCAACACCGAATGGCCCAAGTGGGTCGAGGTGATGAACCCTGAACCGGTCGAGGAGACCGAGAAGTCCCGCGGCCGCAGTGCGCCGCTGACCCGCCCGCGCCCCGGCCACGCAGACCTCGTCGGTATGCAGAAGTACAACTTCGATGAGGCCCGTCCCATCCTCGAGCGTGCGAGCGCCCGGGAGACGGCGGCGCGCGTCGCCCTCGGCGCCGTCGCGCGCGGGTTCCTCGCCGAGCTCGGCATCACCCTCGTCAGCCACACCCTGTCGATTGGACCCGTGCGGGTGCCGGAAGGCAGCCCGCTTCCGACGCCGGCTGACGTCGACCAGCTCGACGCCGATCCGCTGCGCTGTTTCGACGCCGCGACCTCCGCGCGGATGGTCGAGGAAGTGGATGCCGCCAAGAAAGACGGCGACACGCTCGGCGGAGTCGTCGAGGTGCTCGCTTACGGGCTGCCGCCTGGCCTCGGTTCGCACGTGCACTGGGACCGCCGGCTCGACGGGCAGCTCGCCCAGGCGCTCATGGGCATCCAGGCGATCAAGGGCGTCGAGGTCGGAGACGGCTTTCTCACCACCACCCGCCGGGGCTCGGACGCGCACGACGAGCTCTTCGCGATCGACGATGAGATCGTCCGGTCGAGCGACAAGGCCGGAGGCACCGAAGGCGGCATGAGCACGGGAACCGTCCTGCGGGTCCGGGCGGGGATGAAACCGATCGCGACCATCCCACACTCGCTCCGCACGGTCGACGTCGCCACCGGCGAGGCCGCCGGCGCGCACCACCAGCGCTCCGATGTCTGTGCCGTCCCCGCTGCCGGGGTCGTCGCCGAAGCCATGGTCGCCCTCGTCCTCGCCAACAGCGTCCTGGAGAAGTTCGGAGGAGACGCCGTCGAAGAGACCCGGCGCAACCTCCAGTCCTACCTCGCCGCCATTCCGGCCGGGCTGAGAACCGCGACGGAATCGACGCCAGAACTCCTGTGAGCGCAGCAGAGCTCCCGCTTCCCCTGGTCCTGATCGGACCGATGGGTGCCGGCAAAACGAAGATCGGCCGCCGGGTCGCCCGTGCGCTCGACGTGCCCTTCATCGACACCGACAAGCGCATCGTCGCCGAGCACGGTGAGATCACCGAGATCTTCGCCGACCGCGGCGAGCCGGCATTCCGTGAACTCGAGCGCGCCGCCGTCGTCGCGGCGCTGGCGGAGCCTGCAGTGGTTTCGCTCGGGGGAGGGGCCGTGCTGAACGCCGACACCCAGGCCGACCTCGCCGCGTGCACCGTCGTCCTGCTGACCATCACCGGTGAGGCGGTCGCCGCGCGGATCAAGACCGAAAAACGACCGTTGTTGAAGAACGGCACAGGCGAGTGGCAGCGCATCTACGACGAACGCCGCCCGGTCTACGAACGACTGGCGACGATCAGCTTCGACACGTCGAGCGAGCCGATCGAGCAGATCGCCGAACGAATTGCCGACTGGGCGAGAGGAACCGCATGACCGAGATCACCACTCTTGAGGTAACCGGAGACGCTGCGTACAGCATCGAGGTGGGCCGCGGCATCCTCGACCGTCTTCCTGCCATGCTCGGCGACCCGGTCGCGAAGATCCTGCTCGTGCACCCGCCCACCCTCGCGGCCAAGGCGGAACAGCTTCGCGACAGCCTCGCCGACCGGTACCAGGTTCTCCTGGCCGAGATCCCGGATGCCGAAACCGGCAAACGGGTCGAGGTCGCCGCATTCTGCTGGCAGATCATGGGGCAGGCGGACTTCACCCGCAGCGACGCCGTGATCGGTTTCGGCGGGGGAGCCACGACCGATGTCGCCGGGTTCGTCGCGGCCACCTGGCTCCGCGGGGTCCGCCTCGTTCAGGTCCCGACCTCAGTCGCGGGCATGGTCGACGCCGCGATCGGCGGCAAGACCGGGATCAACACGAACGAGGGCAAGAACCTCGTCGGCTCGTTCTACGCCCCGGCCGGCGTGATCGTCGACCTCGACCTGCTCGACACCCTTCCGAGGAACGAGATCCTCGCCGGGTTCGCCGAGATCGTGAAATGCGGTTTCATCGCCGAGCCCGAAATCCTCGACCTCATCGAAGCCGACGTCGACGCCGTCACCGACCCGACCTCCGACGCGTTCCGTCGGGTGGTCGAACTGTCGATCGCCCTCAAGGCGCGCGTCGTCAGCGAAGACTTCAAGGAGGGTGGCGTGCGCGAGATCCTCAACTACGGACACACCCTCGGCCATGCCATCGAACACGCGGAACGGTACCAGTGGCGGCACGGCGCAGCCGTTTCCGTCGGCATGATGTTCGCCGCAGAGCTGTCGCGACTGGCCGGGCGCCTTCCGGACGCCGTCGCCGACCGGCACCGGAGCATCCTCGATTCGCTCGACCTTCCGACCGAATACCCGGTCGGCCGCTGGAACACCCTGCTCGCGACGATGCAGCGCGACAAGAAGGCCCGCGCCGGGATGCTCCGCTTCATCGTGCTCGACGACCTCGCGAAGCCGACGGTGCTCGCCGGTCCCGAAACGGCGTTGCTCTTCGCCGCCTACCAGGAGATCGGTTCATGACCACAGTCCTCGTCCTCAACGGCCCCAACCTCGGGCGCCTCGGCTCGCGCGAGCCCGACGTGTACGGCAGCGGCAGCCTCGATGACCTTCGCGTGCTGCTCGAGAGCGACGCGCCCGACGACGTCACCGTCGACCTGCGGCAGACCAACGATGAAGCCGAACTGATCTCCTGGCTGTACGAAGCCGTCGACTCCGGCTGGCCGGTCATCCTCAACCCCGCGGCGTTCACGCACTACAGTTACGCGCTGAGGGATGCCGCCGCGCTCGTTTCGAAGGCCGGCCTCCCGCTGGTCGAAGTGCACATCAGCAACCCGCACGCGCGGGAGACCTTCAGGCACACGAGCGTCATCTCCGGTGTCGCGACCGGGGTGATTGCCGGCTTCGGGTTCGACTCGTACCGGCTCGCACTGACGGCTGTCACGCGCCTGAGCTGAACGCCGTCTTTGGCGCCTCACAGCCGCTGCAGGTAAACTCTGCAGAGACGGCCCCGTCGGGCCGGACCTCTTCCCACTGAAATGGAACCCCCTCTTCATGGCATCTACCGCCGACATCCGTAACGGAATCGTCCTCAACATCGACGGCCAGCTCTGGAACGTCATCGAATTCCAGCACGTCAAGCCGGGCAAGGGCGGCGCGTTCGTCCGCACCAAGCTGAAGAACGTCGTCTCGGGCAAGACCGTCGACCGCACGTACAACGCCGGCACCAAGATCGACATCGAGAATGTCGACCGCCGCGACTTCACCTACCTCTACCAGGACGGTGACTCGTTCGTGTTCATGGACGTCGCCGACTACGACCAGCTCAGCGTCCCCGCCGCCGTCGTCGGTGATGCCTCGAATTTCATGCTCGAGAACCAGGCCGTCACCATCGCCCTGAACAACGGCAACCCGCTGTACGTGGAGCTGCCGGCATCCGTCACTCTTGAGATCACCTACACGGAGCCCGGGCTCCAGGGCGACCGGTCGACCGGCGGCACCAAGCCGGCCACCGTCGAGACCGGGTACGAGATCCAGGTTCCGCTGTTCCTCGAGCAGGGCACCAGGGTCAAGGTCGACACACGCACCGGTGATTACATGGGCCGCGTCAACGACTAGTGAGCGCCCGCAGTAAAGCCCGCAAACGGGCCCTCGACATCCTCTATGGCGCCGATCTCCGGGACCTTCCGCTGCGTGAAGCGCTGACCGTCGAAGCGAAGCGCGCGGCGAGCGAACCGCAGCGTGAAGCATCCTGGCTCTACGCCCGCGACATCGTCGATGGCATCATCGACAACGCCGAAGAGATCGACGAGCAGATCGAGACGTACGCCCAGGGCTGGACCCTCGCGCGCATGCCCGCCGTCGACCGTGCGATCCTGCGGATCGGCGTGTGGGAGGTCTTGTTCAACGACGAGATCCCCGCCGCTGTCGCGATCGACGAAGCCGTGGAGTCGGCCAAGACGCTGTCGACCGACGACTCGGCCGGTTTCGTCAACGGCCTGCTCGGCAAGATCGCGCAGGCGAACGGCTAAGACCGCCTGGTTCGGACGCCCGTCGTCGCACTCCGGTGCGGTGGCGGGCGTTTCGGCGTTGCGGGAGAGTCCCGCCGCCGGTAGCGCACCCCGAGAACACGACCAACCCGGATGCCGCGCGGGTGTTCCTGCGCCGCGCGGGTGCATGTGATGCCGCGCGCGGCAAAATCGCCCGCGCGCCCGCGGGCACGACCATCAGGAACGAGCGTAGGCCCGTTGACCGGGCGATCAGGTCTGAGTATCGTGGCCCGGATCATGAGGGGGACGGCGCTACCGCGTTGGTACGCGCTTTCAGCACCTTTCAAAGGAGAGATCGTGTTCAAGAAATCCCTCATGGCGGTCGGGCTTGCCGCCGGCTTCGTCCTCATCCCCACGGCCGCCTCGGCCCTGGACTGTACCAACGTGTCCCGGCCGCCGGCCGCGTGCGGATCGGTGTGCACCGACGGCCCGATCATCAAGGGCAACTGGGCGTGGCTGCCCAGCGTCTTCCCTGGAGCTCCTGAGGCCTGGGCGTTCGTTCCCCCGGGAACCGTCCAGGGCTTCGGCCTCCCGGGTGAGAACGGCAACTACCAGAGCGGCGAAGGATACGCACTGCTCGTGAACGCCATCTGCGACTCCAACGGGTCCGTGCTGGTCAGCAGGCAGACCGAGCACGGCATCCAGCTCATGGAGGGTTGCCCCTAAACCCCGAACGCGAGTCAGCGGATCAGCGCCTCGCACCTCTCGACGACTTCGCCGGCGCCACCGGCGCCGGCGAAGTCGTCGGCCAGGCGACCGGCCGCCGCGCGGAACGACGAATCAGCCGCCACCCGTCGATACGCCGCGGCGACCTTCGCCGGCGACGGCGTTCCCGTCCTCAGGTCGATTCCGGCACCGCTATACGCCACCCGCGCCGCGATCTCCGGTTTGTCGATGTCGCCGCCGGCCACGATCAGGGGGATGCCGTAACTCAGCGCGGTCAGGACCCCGCCCCACCCGCCGTTGGTGATGACGACGCTCGTGAGCGGGAGCAACTCGTCGTAGTCCACCATCCCGGCGACGCGGGCATTCGGCGGCACCGGAAACGGCAGCCTCGATCCGTCGGCGTGCCCGGTCGCAGCCACGACCAGCACCGCGGCATCCGCCAGGCCGACCATCGTCGGACGCAACAGATCGTCCGGGTCGACGTTGAGAGTGCCCTGGGTGACGTGGACCACGGGAACCCGCGACTCGAGAACGTCGGCCCACCAGGCGGGGCGTCCGGATGCCGCCGGTCGCGTCCGGATGCGGCCGACATAGTGGGTGGTCGCGGGCAGGTCGCTCCGCGGGTAGTCGAGGGAGGCGAGCCCGCTCACGCAGGTCAGCGCCGATGAGACCCACGCGCTGGTGAACTGTGTCGTCGTGCGGGGGAGCCCGACCGCCTCGCGGGTTTCGTTCCAGGCGGTGTGGAGTTTTCTGCTCGCGAGTCGGAACAAGGCCCGGAGGACCCGATCCCTCGTCCGCCCGAGCGCACCACGGGCCGGCCGCAGCGCGAGACCCGACGGGGGCAGGTCCCGACTCGGCGTCATCAAGGGAATCACCGAAAGCGTCGCCCACGGCGCCGAAGTCCTCTCGGCCACGAGCGCCGCCCCGCAGCTCATGCCATCGGCGAGGAGGACGTCCCAGGGTTCCTCGTCCCACGCACGGCTGAGGTCACGGTACTGCCCGGCGCCGCTGCGAATGAACAGGTACTCGAGGTTGGTGCCGGTCTGGCGGAGGCCCTTCTTGCCGCGCAACTGTGGGAACGTGTCCTGGACCGCGTGCTCGTCGAAGTCCGGGGCGTCCTGCCACGGCACCACCCGGGCCCCGGCCGTGCGGAATCGATCCGCATAGGCGGACCCGGTGTACACGCGCACCGAGTGACCGCGGGACAGGAACTCGCCAACGACCGCCTCGACGGGCGCGATATGCCCGGCGAACGGCATCACCGCGACCATGATCCGTGCCATTTGCTGCCTCCCGGTGCCCGCGCCGCCGCGGTGCGCCAGTATCCACCCGAACCGGGCGGCGCCGGAAGGGGTCCGCCGTCAGACCGCCGGCCTCCGTCCGCTCGCGCGGGTGTATTCGCAGGGCGCGCGTGTTCTTTCACCCGCGTGAGACAAAACCACCCGCGCCGGCAAAGGGGCCGCAGTCTGCTCCCCGATCATCGCGGCCGACGCGGGAGAAGGTGAAAGCGGCGAGATAAGGACCGTACGGCCACAGCATCCTTATCCCGCGCCTTTCTCCTTATGCCGCGCCGAAGGCTCACAGCAGGCGGATGCCCCAACGCACGTTTCGCAGGAGAACGCACGCTTGTCAGGAGACTTCCGCCGAATCCGACCTGCTAACCGCACGATCTCCTGTTTTGCGGCCGAGCGGGCAGCACCAAAAAGGTGAAAGGGCACCAGTCAGGACGCACTGGCGGGTCTCAGCGGCCCCGCGGGACCACGAAGTGCGCGACCGCGGCGTCCCGACCGTCGAGCTCCGCCCAGGGAGTGAGGGTCTCGAGCACCGCGAACGCGCTCGTGGGATAGCGTGAGGCGGCGTCGTCTGCCGCGTCGCCGTCGGAGTCGTTCGACGCGAGGCGGGTGACCAGCTCCTGGACGCCCGGCATGTGCGCGACGAGGAGTACGCAACGGGCGGTGTCCGGCACGGCATTGACCACGGCGAGCATGCGCGCAGCTGACGCGGCGTAGAGCGCGTCCTGAAGCTCGGCATCCGGAACATCATCGCCCAATCCCGAACGAACCTCAGCGCAGGTCTGCTGCGCCCGCGTGGCCGTCGAGCAGAGGATGACGTCGGGGCGGATGCCGTTCTCCCGCAGCCAGGTCCCCGCCAGGCGTGCTTCGCGAAAACCACGAGGAAGCAGAGGGCGTTCGACATCGGGGACGCCGGGCGGCCAGGCCGACTTCGCGTGCCGCATGACCAGCAATCGGTTCGACTGATGCTCGCTCATGGCAGCAGCCTAGGGCGCCACCATACATCCGGACAGCCCGTCCATGGCCCGAGCCGTCCCGAACGTCCAGCCGCCGACTGGTAGGCTCGAACAAACAGACAACCTTTAAAGCCGTCCAGAGAGACGGAGAAGGGAGTCCGCATGAGTGCGCGCGTCGTACTTCAGCAGGCTGACATCGCCCGAGCGTTGACCCGGATCTCGCACGAGATCCTTGAGTCCAATCGAGGCGCAGACGACCTCGTCCTTCTCGGTATCCCGACCCGCGGGGTGCTCCTCGCCGACCGGATCGCCGCGATCATCTCCGACATCACCGGCACGCCGATGGAAGCGGGGGCGCTCGACGTGACCATGTACCGCGACGACCTCGCGAAGCATCCGACCCGGACGCCCGCCCCCACCCGCATCCCGGCATCCGGCATCGACGGCAAGACCGTGATCCTCGTCGACGACGTGCTCTACTCGGGCCGCACCATCCGCGCCGCCCTCGACGCGATCAACGACATCGGCCGCCCCCGCGCCGTGCGCCTGGCCGCCCTCGTCGACCGCGGCCACCGCGAACTCCCGATCCGCCCGGACTTCGTCGGCAAGAACCTTCCCAGCGCCCAGACCGAGCGCATCAACGTCCGGCTCGCAGAGCTCGACGGCGCCGACCTCGTCTCGATCGATTCGGCCCGCTGATGCGCCACCTGCTCTCCACCCGCGACCTCGACCGGGACGCCGCCGTCCGCCTGCTCGACGTCGCCGAAGACATGGCAGACACCCAGCAGCGCGAAGTGAAGAAGCTGCCCACCCTGCGCGGCAAGACCGTCGTCAACCTCTTCTTCGAGGACTCCACCCGCACGAGGATCTCGTTCGAAGCCGCCGCGAAACGCCTGAGCGCGGATGTCATCAACTTCAGCGCCAAGGGATCGAGCGTCTCGAAGGGCGAAAGCCTCAAGGACACCGCCCAGACCCTGCAGGCGATGGGGGCGGATGCCGTCGTCATCCGTCACCCCGCCTCGGGCGCCCCGCAGACCCTCGCCACGAGCGGTTGGATCGACGCCGGCATCCTCAACGCCGGCGACGGAACCCACGAACATCCCACCCAGGCACTCCTGGATGCGTTCACCATCCGCAAGCGGGTCCACGGCGCAGCCTCGCGCGGCCGGGACCTCGACGGACTGGCCGTGACCATCGTCGGCGACATCCTCCATTCCCGCGTGGCGCGGTCGAACGTGTGGCTGCTCACCACGCTCGGCGCCACCGTCACCCTCGTCGCCCCGCCGACTCTCGTGCCGGTCGACACCCGGCGCTGGCCGGTCACGATCGGCTACGACCTCGACGAAGCACTTGCCGCCGGACCGGATGTCGTCATGATGCTCCGCATCCAGGGCGAACGGATGCGAGACGCCTTCTTCCCGAACAGCCGCGAGTACTCGAGACGCTGGGGACTCGACGACGGACGACTGCACAGGCTGGAGCCGACTACCATTGTCATGCACCCCGGACCGATGAACCGGGGCCTCGAAATCTCCGCTGCTGCCGCCGACTCACCCATGTCAACCGTGCGCGAACAGGTCACCAACGGGGTTTCCGTGCGAATGGCCGCACTTTATCTGCTGCTTTCCGGCGATCGGGAGAACTAAGACAATGACAAACACCTACCTGATTTCCGGCGCCGCTTTACCGGACGGCTCGCGGACCGACATCCTGCTCCGCGACGGCGTCCTCGCCGAGCTTGGCTCGGGCCTGTCGGCCGCCGGCGCCCAGCGCATCGACGCCGACGGCCTCGTCGCACTGCCCGGCCTGGTCGACCTGCACACCCACCTCCGCGAACCCGGGTACGAGCAGAGCGAGACGGTGCTCACCGGCACCCAGGCCGCCGCAGCCGGCGGATTCACCGCCGTGTTCGCCATGGCCAACACCTCGCCGGTGGCCGACACCGCCGGCGTCGTCGAACAGGAGCTCTCGCTGGGGGAGCAGGCCGGCTACGCGACCGTGCAGCCGATCGGCGCCGTCACCGTCGGCCTCGCCGGTGAACGGCTCGCCGAACTCGGCGCGATGGCCTCCTCCCGCGCCCGGGTGCGGGTGTTCTCCGACGACGGCTCCTGCGTCTGGGACCCGCTGCTCATGCGCCGCGCCCTCGAATACGTCAAGAGCTTCGACGGCGTCATCGCCCAGCACGCCCAGGAGCCCCGCCTCACCGTCGGCGCGCAGATGAACGAGGGCGCCGTCTCCGGCGAACTCGGCCTCACCGGCTGGCCCGCTGTCGCCGAGGAGTCGATCATCGCCCGTGACGTCCTCCTCGCCGAGCACGTCGGCTCGAGCCTCCACATCTGCCACGTCTCCACGGCCGGGTCGGTCGACGTCCTGCGCTGGGCGAAAGCCCGCGGCATCCGCGTCACCGCCGAGGTCACCCCGCACCACCTGCTCCTCGACGAGGAACTCGTCCGCAGCTTCGACGCCCGCTACAAGGTCAACCCGCCGCTCCGGCGTCGTGAAGACGTGATGGCCCTCCGCGATGCGCTGGCCGACGGCACCATCGACATCGTCGCCACCGACCACGCCCCGCACCCGGTCGAGAACAAGGACTGCGAATGGGATGCCGCCGCCAACGGCATGGTCGGCCTCGAGTCCGCACTCAGCGTGGTGCACGCATCCGTCGTCGAGACCGGCCAGCTGGACTGGGCCGACGTCGCCCGCGTGCTCTCCTCCACCCCGGCACGGATCGGCCGGATCTCGAGCCACGGGCAGGGCCTCGTCGCCGGCGCCCCGGGGCACGTGACCCTCTACGACCCAGCCGCGACCCGCGCCTTCAGCACCGCCGACCTCGCCGGCAAAGGCGTGAACTCGCCGTTCCTCGGCCGCACCCTTCCCGGTCGGGTGGTCGCCACCTTCCACTCCGGCTTCGCCACTGTCCTCGACGGGAACCTCCGCCCGGCCGACGAAGTGGCTCGACTCGCCGCCGAGCAGAGAATGGCGACCCGTGCCTGACCGCCTTCTCCCGGCGATCCTCGTCCTGGGGCTGCTCGCCCTGCTGCTGCTGGGGATGTGGCTTGCGTGGCGTGCACGTGCACGGCGTGACGCCGGCGTCCCCGCCGGGCTTCCGCTGCCGGCGGACGGCATTCACCCGATCCTCACCACCGACGTGCTTTACGTCGCGACGACCCGGGCAGGACAGCCGCTCGAACGCCTCGCGATCCGCGGGCTCGCGTTCCGCGCGCGGGCCGAGCTCACCGTCGCCGACGAGGGCGTCGTCCTTGCCGTGCCCGGGCAGGACCCGATCTTCCTCGCGTCCGCGCAGCTCCGGTCGGCGCAGACCGCCACCTGGACCATCGACCGCGTCGTCGAATCGAACGGCATGATCGCGCTGTCCTGGCGATCCGCCGAGACGGATGTCGACAGTTACCTCCGCGTGATCGACGCCACCCGGCAGTCCGCCGTGCTCTCCACCCTGACTTCCCTCATCCCGGCACCGGCCAGGCCCGGGCCCACCGACTCCACCACCTCCACTGAGAGTGAGAAATAATGAGCAGCTCGAGTTTTGGCTCAGCGACACCGGCCGTCCTCGTCCTCGAAGACGGCAGCCGCTACGTCGGCCGCGCCTACGGCGCCACCGGCAAGACCCTCGGCGAAGCCGTGTTCGCCACCGGCATGACCGGCTACCAGGAGACGCTCACCGACCCGTCGTACGCCGGGCAGATCGTCCTCATGACCGCGCCCCACATCGGCAACACCGGTGTCAACAATGAAGACATGGAGTCGAAGAAGATCTGGGTCGCCGGCTTCGTCGTGCGTGACCCCTCGCGCGTCGTCTCCAACTTCCGCGCCGAGGACAGCCTCGACAACGACCTCACCACCACCGGCGTCGTCGGGATCAGCAATATCGACACTCGCGCCGTCACCCGCCACATCCGCGACAAGGGCGCCATGCGCGCCGGGATCTTCTCCGGCGAGTTCTTCGACCTGTCCGAAGGGGACCAGCTCGACCAGGTCCGCCAGGGCCCGTCGATGAAGGGCAGGAACCTCTCCCACGACGTCTCGACCATCGACCCGTATGAAGTTCCCGCGCAGGGCGACCGGGTGGGCCGCGTCGCCGTGCTCGACCTCGGCATCAAGACGTCGACGGTGAAGTACCTGGCCGAACGCGGCTTCGACGTGCTCGTGCTGCCGCAGAACGTCACCGCCGAGCACGTGCTGTCGCTGAACCCCGACGCGCTGTTCTTCTCGAACGGCCCCGGCGACCCCGCGGCATCCGACGACCATGTCACGCTGCTGCGCGCCGTCCTCCGTGAAAACGTGCCGTTCTTCGGCATCTGCTTCGGCAACCAGCTCCTCGGCCGCGCGCTCGGCTTCGGCACGTACAAGCTGCCGTTCGGGCACCGCGGCATCAACCAGCCCGTGCTCGAGAAGTCGACCGGCCGGGTCGAGATCACCTCGCAGAACCACGGTTTCGCCGTCGACCTGCCGATCGAGGGCGAACACCAGTCGCCCGAGGGATTCGGCCGGGTGACCGTCAGCCACTACAGCCTCAACGACCAGGTCGTCGAAGGGCTCGCCTGCCTCGACATCCCGGCGTTCAGCGTCCAGTACCACCCGGAGGCCGCGGCAGGCCCCAACGACGCCAACCACCTCTTCGATCGATTCCGCGACCTCGTGATCTCGAACCAGGCCAACCGAGCAGGAGACAACAACTAATGCCCAAGCGCGACGACATCCAGAGTGTCCTTGTCATCGGCTCAGGTCCGATCGTCATCGGCCAGGCGGCCGAATTCGACTACTCCGGAACCCAGGCCTGCCGCGTGCTCCGCGAAGAGGGCGTCCGCGTCATCCTCGTGAACTCCAACCCGGCCACGATCATGACCGACCCCGACTTCGCCGACGCCACCTACATCGAACCGATCACCTGGGAAGTCCTCGAGACGATCATCGCGAAGGAAAAACCGGATGCCATTCTGCCCACCCTGGGCGGGCAGACGGCCCTCAACGCGGCGATCCAGCTGCACGAGCACGGGATCCTCGAGAAGTACGACGTCGAACTGATCGGCGCGAATTTCGAGGCCATCAACAAGGGCGAGGACCGCCAGATCTTCAAGGACCTCGTGATCGAGTGCGGCGCAGACGTCGCGAAGTCCTACATCGCACACACCGTCGACGAGGCCATCGAATTCGCCGAGGACCTGGGCTACCCGCTCGTCATCCGCCCCTCGTTCACCATGGGCGGCCTGGGCTCCGGCTTCGCCTACACCCGTGACGAGCTCGTCCGCATGGTCACGGACGGCCTGCACCAGAGCCCCACCACCGAGGTCCTCCTCGAGGAGTCCATCCTCGGCTGGAAGGAGTACGAGCTCGAGCTCATGCGCGACACCGCCGACAACACCGTCGTCGTCTGCTCGATCGAGAACGTCGACCCGGTCGGCGTGCACACCGGCGACTCGATCACAGTAGCCCCGGCGCTCACGCTGACCGACCGCGAATACCAGAAACTCCGCGACATCGGCATCGACATCATCCGCGCCGTCGGCGTCGACACCGGCGGCTGCAACATCCAGTTCGCCATCGACCCGGCAGACGGCCGCATCATCGTCATCGAGATGAACCCGCGGGTGTCCCGTTCGAGCGCCCTCGCGTCGAAGGCCACCGGCTTCCCGATCGCGAAGATCGCCGCCAAGCTCGCCATCGGCTACCACCTCGACGAGATCCCCAACGACATCACGAAGGTCACCCCGGCGAGCTTCGAACCGACGCTCGACTACGTCGTCGTCAAGGTGCCGCGGTTCGCCTTCGAGAAGTTCCCGGCGGCGGATGCCACGCTCACCACCACCATGAAATCGGTCGGCGAGGCGATGGCGATCGGCCGCAACTTCGCCACCGCCCTCCAGAAGGCGCTGCGCTCGCTCGAAAAGCGCGGCTCCAGCTTCCACTGGGGCGAGGAGAACCGCTCGATCGACGAACTCCTCCGGGTGGCCGCCGTTCCCACCGACGGCCGCATCGTCGTCGTCCAGCAGGCGCTCCGCCTCGGCGCAACGCCCGAGCAGCTGTTCGAAGCCACCAAGATCGACCCGTGGTTCCTCGACCAGATCGTGCTCATCAACGAGGTCGCCGACTACATCCGTGACGCTGCGCGGCTCGACACCGACGTGCTCGTCACCGCCAAGAACCACGGCTTCTCGGACGTCCAGATCGGGCAACTGCGCGGCTTCGGCGAGGCCGAAGTGCGTGAGGTGCGCCACATCCTCGATGTGCGCCCGGTCTTCAAGACCGTCGACACCTGCGCGGGGGAGTTCCCGGCGCTCACGCCGTACCACTACTCCAGCTACGACGAAGAGACCGAGGTCACGCCCTCCGACCGCCGCAAGGTCGTCATCCTCGGCTCAGGGCCGAACCGGATCGGCCAGGGCATCGAGTTCGACTACTCCTGCGTCCACGCCTCCTTCGCTCTCCGCGACGCCGGGTTTGAGACGATCATGATCAACTGCAACCCGGAGACCGTCTCAACCGACTACGACACGAGTGACCGGCTCTACTTCGAACCGCTGACACTCGAGGACGTCCTCGAGGTCCTCCACGCGGAGAGCGCCGCCGGCGAACTCGTCGGAGTCGTCGTCCAACTCGGCGGCCAGACCGCCCTCGGCCTCGCCGCCGGCCTGAAAGCCGCCGGCATCCCGATCCTCGGCACCACCCCCGAAGCGATCAACCTCGCCGAGGAACGCGGTGAGTTCTCCCAGATCCTCGACGACGCCGGACTGCTCGCCCCGAAGAACGGCACGGCCACCGAAGTGACCGGCGCCGTCACGATCGCCGAGGATATCGGCTACCCCGTGCTCGTCCGCCCCAGCTTCGTCCTCGGCGGCCGCGGCATGGAGATCGTCTACGACAGCGCCTCCCTCCGGGACTATTTCCTCCGGATGGCCGACCAGGGCATCATCGGCCCCCAGCACCCGCTGCTGGTCGACCGGTTCCTCGACGACGCCATCGAGATCGACGTCGACGCCATTTACGACGGCACCGAGCTGTACATCGGCGGCGTCATGGAGCACATCGAGGAGGCCGGAATCCACTCCGGCGACTCGAGCTGTACCCTGCCGCCCATCTCGCTCGGCCGCGCCCAGATCGACCGGGTCCGTGAAGCGACCCTCGCGATCGCCCAGGGCATCGGCGTGCAGGGACTCCTCAACGTGCAATTCGCGATCGGTGCGGGCATCCTCTACGTGCTCGAAGCCAACCCGCGGGCCTCCCGCACCGTGCCCTTCGTCTCCAAGGCGCTCGGCATCCCGCTGGCCAAGGCGGCGTCGCTCGTCATGACCGGCTCGACGATCGCGGAGCTCAAGGAATCCGCGCTGCTGCCGCCCGTGGACGGCTCACGGATCCCGATGGATTCCCCGGTCTCGGTCAAGGAGGCCGTGCTGCCGTTCAAGCGGTTCCGCACGGTCGACGGCCGGATCGTCGACTCGATCCTCGGACCGGAGATGCGCTCCACCGGCGAAGTGATGGGCATCGACAAGGACTTCCCGCGGGCCTTCGCCAAGAGCCAGACCGCCGCGTACGGCGGAGTTCCGCTCACCGGCACCGTCTTCGTCTCGGTCTCCGACCGTGACAAGCGCTCCATCGTGCTTCCGATCCTGCGCCTCTCCGAACTCGGTTACGACATCCTCGCCACCGTCGGCACGGCAGAGATCCTCAACCGCAACGGCATCTCGGCGCGCACCGTCCGCAAGTTCAGCGAGGGCGACGAGTCCGAACTGGGCGAGCCGTCCATCGTCGAACTGATCAACCGCCACGAAGTCGACATCGTCATCAACACGCCGTCCGGCCGGAGCGGTCGCGCCGACGGGTATGAGATCCGCGCCGCAGCCGTAGCCGAAGACAAGGCGCTGTTCACGACGATCGCCGAACTGACCGCGGCGGTCGCGTCGATCGAAGCGGTTCGGAACGGCTTCGAGGTCCGCTCGCTGCAGGAATACGCCCAGGACCGGGCGCTCCGCGCATGACCGCCGGTTTCGCCTCCCGACTGGCCGGCGTCTTCGCCGGCCAGGGTCGGCTCTGCGTCGGCATCGACCCGCACGGCTGGCTCCTGTCGGAGTGGAATCTGCCGGACACTGCGGAGGGCGCCCGGGAGTTCGGGCTGCGCATCGTCGACGCCGCCTCCGGCCTCGCCGGGATCGTGAAACCGCAGGTGGCGTTCTTCGAGCGCTTCGGTTCGCGCGGCTTCGACGCACTCGAACAGGTGATCAGGGCGGCCCGCGAACAGGACATCCTCGTGATCGCCGACGCCAAACGCGGCGACGTCGGATCCAGCGTCGACGCGTACGGCGAAACCTGGCTTGGCGAGGGCTCGCCCCTCGAGTCGGATGCCGTCACCCTGAACCCGTTCCAGGGCGTCGGCGCACTGTCCGGCCCGTTCGAGCTCGCACACCGGAACGGGAAGGGCATCTTCGTCCTCGCCGCGACATCCAACCCGGAGGGGATCGCCGGTCAGAAGGCAAAACTCACCTCCGGAAGGACCCTCGCTCGGAGTATTCTCGACGACGTGACCACGTGGAATGCAGCGCACACGACCGGCCCGCTCGGGAACGTCGGCGTCGTCCTCGGGGCGACCCTCGACCTCGCCGAATTCGAGCTCGGCGATTCCCCGGTACCCGCTCCTCCCGTGCTCGCACCGGGATTCGGCCACCAGGGAGCATCCGTCGCGGACCTCACAACCATTTACGGGGCGCTCTCCGACGGCGTGATCGTCTCAGAGTCCCGTGCCCTCCTCGCGACAGGCCCCGCGCGCATCCGCCAGGCCGTTGCCGCCCGAGCAGAAGAGGTGAGACTGGCCAGTGCCTGAATCGACCGACAGAACACCACCGGACGTTGACCGGGTCGCCGCATCGCGCGCCGCCGTTGAAGCGCGTCGCGCGCGCGCGGCGCTGAAGAATGCCATCGCCGACGGCTCCACAACCGCCCTGTCCGTCCTCGACGACGGACTGGCGAACCCCGAAGGCGTCGCCGGCCGGATGCGCGTCACCGATTTTCTCCTGAGCGTGCCCGCCATCGGCCGCACCAAACTCGCCCGCATCCTGCAGGATTTGGGCATCTCGCCGTCGAAGAGGATCGGGGGACTCGGCCACAACCAGCGCGGTCGCCTGCGGAACTTCGTCATCGATCGTGAACAGCGCAACCGGGGGAGGCGCAAGAGCCGCCTCGTCGTGCTCGCCGGCCCCACGGCCGTCGGCAAGGGCACGGTGGCGACGCACATCAGGGAGAACTATCCCACTGTGCTCCTCTCCGTCTCAGCGACCACCCGCGCACCGCGGCCGGGAGAGGTCGAAGGTGTGAACTACTTCTTCGTCGACGACACCGAGTTCGACAGGCTCATCGCCGACCACGAACTTCTCGAGTACGCAACGGTGCACAACGCCTACCGGTACGGCACCCCGCGCGCGCCGATCGAGAAGGCGCTCAGCTCCGGCCACAGCGTTCTCCTCGAGATCGACATCCAGGGGGCCCGTCAGGTGCGGGATGCCATGCCGGAGGCCACCCTCGTCTTCCTCCTGCCGCCGAGCTGGGACGAACTCGTCCGCCGCCTGGTCGGCCGGGGGACCGAAGACGCCGAGGAACGGGACCGCCGCCTCAGCACCGCGAAGCATGAATTGGCAGCCCAGGATGAGTTCGATTACCGGGTCGTGAACCGCACCGTGGCCGAAGCCGCCCGGGAGGTCGTAGACTTGATGCAGACTCGCGGCCCGTCAGACACCGTTAAGGCGTAACGCGCGCCGCCGACAGACCTCTATTCTCCAATCCGCAACACACGAGGAGTGTGACTTCAGTATGGCTGAAAAGCCCAAGGGCATCATTGACCCGCCCATCGACGACCTGCTTTCCAAGGTCGATTCCAAATACGCCCTGGTGATCTTCGCGTCCAAGCGCGCCCGCCAGATCAACGACTACTACTCCGACCTGCACGAAGGAAGCCTCTTCGACAACGTCGGCCCGCTCGTCGACTCGCACGTCGAGGACAAGCCGCTCTCCGTCGCACTCCACGAGATCAACGAGGACAAGCTCGTCCTGCGTCCCATCGTCGAGTAACACGTCGTCCTCCCGATGACAGGTTCTCTGAATGTCGTTGTCGGCATAACGGGTGGCATCGCCGCATACAAAGCGGTCGGTGTCATCCGTTCTTTCGTGCTCGCCGGGCATCACGTCCAGGTGGTCGCCACCGCCGGGGCTCTCCGGTTCGTGGGCAGGCCCACCCTCGAAGCGATCTCGCGTAACCCGGTGCACACCGAGCTGTACGAGGGTGTCGCCGAGGTTCGCCACGTCGCCATCGGGCAGGCCGCCGACCTCATCGTCATCGCCCCCGCAACAGCGAACACGATCGCGCGTCTGGCCACCGGCCTCGCCGACGACCTGCTGGGCAACACGGTGCTCGCGAGCACGGCACCCGTCGTGATCGCCCCGGCCATGCACACCGAAATGTGGCAGAACCCGGCCACACAGGCGAATGTCGCCACGCTCCGCTCCCGCGGGGTCACCGTCGTCGGTCCGGCCAGCGGGCAGCTCACCGGTGCCGATTCAGGCCCCGGCCGGATGGAAGAACCCGAAACCATCGTGCAGGCCGCCCTGGCCCTGATGGACGGGAACCAGGAACCAGGCGACCTCGCAGGCACCCGGATCGTCGTCACCGCCGGAGGAACCCGCGAGCCGCTCGACCCGGTGCGCTTCCTCGGCAACCGCTCCAGTGGCAAGCAGGGCGTCGCCCTCGCCTCCGCAGCTGTGCGGCGTGGCGCCACCGTCACCCTCATCGCCTCCCACCTCGACGTCCCCCCGCCAGACGGCGTCACGCTGGTGCACGCACCGAGCGCCGCCGAGCTCCAGCAAGCGGTGACGGATGCCGCCGGTTCGGCAGATATCGTCATCATGGCCGCCGCCGTCTCCGACTACCGCCCAGCCGAGAGGCAGGACGCGAAGATCACCAAGCAAGATCACGGCGCCGAACTCACTCTGAGGCTCGTTCAGAACCCGGACATCCTCGCTTCTCTCGCGGCATCCGCCCGCCCGGGCCAGGTGATCGTCGGTTTCGCGGCCGAAACGACACCGGGTCACGACGAACTCCTGCGGGTCGGCCGGGCAAAGCTCGCCCGGAAGGGATGCGACTACCTCGTCGTCAACCGGGTCGGGTGGAACGAGGGGTTCGCGCTCGACACCAACTCGATCGTCGTCCTGGCGCGGGGAGGCGACGTCGCTGTCGAGGCATCCGGCAGCAAGCTCGACGTGGCCGATCACATCCTCGACGCCGTGACCGGCAGGGCGAGCGTCCCCGCTCGCTGACGCAGAACGTAACCGGAGTGCCTCCCAGCAGCCCGGCGATATAGTGATGATGGCCCTCCCAGCTGCACGATGTCGGTGGTCTCACCGACACTGGCCTGCGGGCGGCCCTCCCGAATTCTTGTTTTCGCCCCGTACCTTTTGGAGCTGGTATGACGCATCTGCGCCTGTTCACCTCGGAGTCCGTCACTGAAGGACACCCAGACAAAGTCTGTGACCAGATCTCAGACAGCATTCTGGATGCCATGCTCAAACAGGATCCAGACAGTCGCGTCGCCGTCGAAACCCTCGTCACCACCGGGCTCGTCCATGTCGCCGGCGAGGTCACCACCGAGGCCTACGTCGAGATTCCCGCGCTCATCCGCGAACTCGTCACCGACATCGGCTACAACCATTCCGACGTTGGCTTCGACGGCGCATCCTGCGGTGTCTCCGTTTCCATCGGCCAGCAGTCCCCGGACATCGCGCAGGGCGTCGACGACGCCTTCGAAACCCGCGAACTGGCGAGTTCCGACGCGCTCGACCACCAGGGAGCAGGCGACCAGGGCATCATGTTCGGCTTCGCCACGACAGAAACCCCGCAGTTGATGCCCGTGCCCGGGTGGATCGCCCACCGCCTCGCCGAGCGGCTCTCCGCCGTACGCAAATCAGGCGAGCTGGACTACCTGCGCCCCGACGGCAAGACGCAGGTGACGATCGGCTACGACGGGATCACCCCGCGCAGCGTTGAGACGGTGGTTCTCTCGACCCAGCACGAGGAAGGGATCGCCCTCGACCGGTTGCGCGCAGACGTCGAGGAACACGTCATCCGTCCGGTCCTCGACGGGGTCGACCTCGACTCGTCCGGTGTCAACTTCCTGATCAACCCGACCGGCCGTTTCGTCATCGGAGGCCCGGCCGGCGACGCCGGCCTCACCGGCCGCAAGATCATCATCGACACCTACGGCGGGGCCGCCCGCCACGGCGGCGGGGCGTTCAGCGGCAAGGACCCGTCGAAGGTCGACCGCTCAGCCGCATACGCGATGCGGTGGGTGGCCAAGAATGCTGTCGCCGCCGGTTTCGCCGACAAGCTCGAGGTGCAGGTCGCGTACGCGATCGGCAAAGCGGCGCCGGTCGGGCTTTACGTGGAAACGTTCGGTACCGCGAAGATCTCCGAAGAGACGATCGTCGACGCCATCCGGGAGGTCTTCGACCTGCGCCCAGCCGCGATCATCCGCGACCTCGACCTGAAACGCCCGATCTACGCGGCCACCGCCGCCTACGGCCACTTCGGCCGCGAACTTCCGGACTTCACCTGGGAACGGCTCGACAAGGTCGCCGACCTGCACAGCGCAGCCGGCATCTGATTGGCTCAGGGCGGAACATGACCGAGGGCGCCGCAACCGGAATTGCCCCACCCGCGCCGGCCCGGCGAACCACGACGGCCCGGGTCGTCTTCGACTCCCCGCTGCCGCAACTCGATCACCTCTTCGACTACCGGATCCCTCAGGAACTCGAGGCTGACGCGCTCCCCGGCGTGCGTGTCACCGTGCCGCTGCGCTCCGCCGGCCGTGTCGCCCGCGGCTATATCGTCGAGATCGTCGATGAGGCTGATGGTTTCGACGGGGAACTGAGCCCGCTCGACTCCGTGGTCTCTGCGGTCCCGGTGCTCACCCCCGAGGTGTGGGCGCTGGCCCGTAAGGCCGCCGACCGGGCCGCCGGCGGCGCCAGCGACATCCTCCGCCTCGCGATCCCCGCACGGCAGGTGCGCGTGGAGAAGACCTGGCAGCGCGAACAACTGGAAGGTGTGGCCGGGTCACCGGTGCCTGACGCACCGGAACTCGACGGCTACGGGCCCGCTCTCGCCGAGATGCTCGCCGCACACGGGCGGGTCGCGCTCGACGTTTCCCCGCAGGTCGTCCGTCTCGGCTCGGGCACCTGGGTCGGTCGGTGGGCGGTCACCCTCGCGCAGGCCGCCGCCCGTACCGTCTTCGGCGGCGAGACTGCGATCCTCGCCGTGCCCGACTACCGCGACAGCGACCAATTGTTCGCGGCGCTCAGCGAGTACCTTCCGGGCGACCGGATCACCCGCGTCGACGCGTCGCAACCGAACGCCGACCGGTACCGGGCGTTCCTCGACTGCCTGACCGACATCCCGCGCGTGATCCTCGGCAACCGGTCCGCCGTGTACGCGCCGGCAGCCGCGCTCGGCCTTCTCGCCATCTTCGACGACGGCGACCCGTTGTACTCCGAACCGCTCGCCCCGTACGTCCACGCGAGGGACGCCGCGCTCATCCGACAGCAACAGTCCGGGGCAGCCCTCGTGCTCGCCGGGCACACCCGCAGCGTCGACGCCCAGCGACTCGTCGAACTCGGGTGGGTCGAAGCGGTCAGCCCGGAACGCTCCGTCACCCCGCGTGTGCTGATCACGGCGAAGGCCGACCATGACGACACGGCCGTCACCGCGCGCATCCCGTCGATGGCGTGGCGCCAGGCGAAGGAAGCGATCGCCACCGGACCCGTGCTCGTCCAGGTCGCCCGGCCCGGATACGCGCCCGTTCTCGCCTGCGCCACCTGCTCCTCGGCCGCCAGGTGCGCCACCTGCGCCGGCCCCCTCGGCATCGCCTCCGCCGGCTCCGCGCCGTCCTGCACCCTGTGCGGGGCGATCGCCGCCGGCTGGACGTGCCCCACCTGCGAGGGCACCAAACTGCGCCTCGTCACCCGCGGCACCGGGCGCACCGCCGAGGAACTGGGCCGGGCGTTCCCCGGCGTGCCGGTGATCATCTCGGACGGCGACCGGCAGGTCACCACCGTCGAGGCCAGGCCGGCGCTCGTCATCGCCACCCGCGGCGCTGAACCCGTCGCGGCCGGCGGCTACGCCGCCGTCCTGCTGCTCGACGGCGACCGCATGCTCGCAGCGGAGCACCTCCGCATCGGCGAGGACTGCCTGCGCTGGTGGTCGAATGCGGCCGCACTCGCGCGCCCGGGAGCCCCCGTCGTGCTCACCGGGGTCACCGGCGACCTCGCCCGCGCTCTCGCCACCTGGACCCAGCCCGCGTTCGCACACACAGAACTGCTCGACCGTCGCGCGCTGCGGTTCCCGCCCGCCGTCCGCGCGGCATCCGTGTCCGGAGACGCGGCCGCCGTGGCCGCCGCCGTCACCGAGGTCCGCGACCTGCCCGGGGCGAGCATCCTCGGGCCGACACCCACCGACGACGGGGTTCGGGCGATCCTCCGGCTCGACTACGCGCAGGCCGGCGACGCGGCCCGGCTGCTCCGCGGCGCCGTCGTGCGGAACGCGACCAGGCGACGCAAGGCACCGCAGGGGAAAGCCGGTTACCGGCCGCCGCCTACACTGAAAGTTCGCTTCGACGACCCGGAGATCCTGTCATGACCCCCCGAGCTTCCGCATGAGACTGATTTTCGCCGGTACGCCCGACGTGGCCGTGCCCAGCCTGGAACGCCTTCGTGCCGGGGACCACGACGTCGTCGCCGTGCTCACCCGTGAGGATGCGCCGCTCGGCCGCAAACGCGTGCTCACGCCGTCGCCCGTCGCCCGCGCCGCCGCGGATGCCGGCGTTCCGGTGATCAAGGCCAACCGGCTCACCGACGACGTGACCGCGGCCATCGCCGACCTCGACGCCGACCTCGGAGTCATCGTCGCGTACGGCGGCCTGCTCCGCGAGCCGCTGCTGTCCACGCCGCGGCACGGCTGGATCAACCTGCACTTCTCGCTGCTTCCCGCCTGGCGGGGAGCGGCGCCCGTGCAGCACGCGCTGCTCGCCGGCGACACGATCACCGGTGCGAGCGTGTTCCAGCTCGTCCGCGAACTCGACGCCGGCGACCTGTTCGGCGTCCTCGAACACACGATCGACCCGGATGCGACCGCCGGGGCGCTCCTCGACGAGCTCGCCGACTCCGGGGCCGGCTTCCTGGCCGGCATCGTCGACGACATCGGTGCTGGATCAGCTCGAGCGGTTCCGCAGGCGGGCGCAGCGACCCTCGCCCCGAAACTGAGCATCGACGACGGCCGGCTGGACTGGACCGCCCCGGCGGACGAGGTGTACAACCGGTTTCGCGGCGTCACCCCTGAGCCGGGCGCCCACACCGAGATCAGCGGCACCCGGTTCAAGATCCTCGACGCGCGCCTGGCGCCGACCGCCACACTTCCCGCCGGTGCCGTCGACCGCTCCGACGGCCGCATCCTCATCGGCACCGCAACGTCGGCGCTCGAACTCCTGCGTGTCCAACCGGCAGGAAAGCCGGCCATGCCAGCATCCGACTGGTGGCGAGGACTCAGCCACGACCAGCCCATCCAGGCAGAGTAGGCCCGACACATGACTCCAGCACAAGGCCAAACGCCCGTCCAGCCCGCGCGGCGTATCGCCTACGACGTCCTCGCCGCGGTGAGCACCGACGACGCCTACGCGAACCTGCTCCTGCCGACACTCATCGCCAGAGCCGCCCTCAACTCCGCCGATGCGGGCCTCGCCACCGAGCTCACCTACGGAACGCTCCGGCTCCGCGGCTACTACGACCGGGTGATCGCCCTGGCCGCCGGGCGGGACATCGGCCAGATCGACACGGGAATCCTCGACGTCCTCCGGCTCGGCGCCCACCAGCTCCTCGCCACCCGGGTCGCGCCCCACGCCGCCGTCAACGAGTCCGTCGCCCTCGCCCGCATGGTCGGCTCACGCTCCGCCGTCGGGTTCACCAACGGCGTCCTGCGGACCATCTCACGGTCCACGCCCGAGGAATGGCGCGAACGCGTGCTCGCCGCGGCGACCAACGCCGACGACCGGCTCGCCGCCGACTACGCCCACCCGGCCTGGATTCTCCGCGCCTTCCGGCAGGCCCTCGCCCTCGAAGGCCGCGCCGACGAACTGCCCGCCCTCCTCGCCGCAGACAACCAGGCGCCCCGGGTGAACCTGGTCGCGCTGCCCGGTCTCGCCGAGGTGCCCGACGACGCCGAGACCGACCGGTATTCGCCGTTCGGCTTCACCCTCTCCGGCGGTGACCCGGATGCCGCGATCCGCCACGAGGACGGACGCCTGCGGGTGCAGGACGAAGGCTCCCAACTCGCGGCACTCGCGCTCAGCCGCGCCCGGCCGGTGACGGCGGGGGAACGCTGGCTCGACCTCTGCGCAGGCCCTGGCGGCAAGACCGCGCTGCTCGGCGCCGAAGCCGCCCTCTCCGGGGCGACCGTCACCGCCAACGAAATCGTCCCGGCCCGCGCCCAGCTCGTCCGCCGCGCCGTCGCCCCGGTACCCGGAGACATCGCCGTCACCGAACTCGACGGCACCCAGGTCGGAGAACTCCAGCCGGAAGCCTGGGACCGCATCCTCGTCGACGCACCCTGCACCGGCCTCGGCGCGCTCCGCCGCCGCCCCGAGGCGCGCTGGCGCAAGACCGCGAAGGACGTAGCCGACCTCACCGTGCTCCAGCAGTCGCTCCTGCTGTCGGCTTTCGACGCCCTCAAACCGGGCGGTGTGCTCGCCTACGTCACCTGCTCGCCGCACGTCGCCGAGACCCGCGGCGTGGTCTCCGATGCCCTCCGCCGGCTCGGCGACGCGGCCGAACTGCTCGACACCGCCGGGGCCGTGCAGTCGGTGGCCGTTGAGAAGCTCGACCTGCCCGATCCCGTCGCCGGCGAGACCGGCACGACGGTCCAGCTCTGGCCGCACCGCCACGGGACGGATGCCATGTTCATCGCCCTGATCGCCAAATCGCGGTCGACCGCTCGCACTCGTTAGGCTGGCGGGATGTCGATTCGAATCTCCCCGAGCATCCTGGCCGCCGATTTCGTCAACATCGAGCGTGACCTCGGGCGAATCAGCACCGCCGACCTCGTCCACGTCGATGTCATGGACAACCATTTCGTGCCCAACCTGACCTTCGGCCCGCAGATGGTCGACCGGATCCAGCAGGTGTCGGCGCTGCCGCTCGACGTGCACCTCATGATCGAAGACCCCGACCGCTGGGCCCCCGGCTACGCCGAACTCGGCGCGTACAGTGTCACCTTCCACGCCGAAGCCACCGCCGAACCCGTCACCCTGGCCCGGCGCCTCCGCTCGATCGGCGCCCGCGCCGGCATCGCCCTCAAACCGGGAACCCCGGTCGAGCCCTACCTCGACCTGCTCGCCGAATTCGACCAGGTGCTCGTCATGACGGTCGAGCCCGGTTTCGGCGGGCAGTCATTCATGCAGGAGACCATGCCCAAGCTCGAGCTGCTCCGGCAACAACTCGACCGCACCGGGGGAGACGTCTGGCTGCAGGTCGACGGGGGCATCAACGAGGACACCGTCGGTATCGCCGCGGCGGCCGGGGCCGACACCTTCGTCGCCGGCTCCAGCGTCTTCGGCTCCGACAACCCCACTCTGCGAATCAGCGCGCTGCGCGAGGCGGCGGCATCCGGGCACGCGCACGGCCCGTCATCGCGAAGCTAGTACCCTGATACCTGTGAAGACATTCGACGCCCTGTTCGCAGAACTCAGCCAGAAGGCTGCCGAACGCCCCGAGGGCAGCGGCACGGTTCGCGAACTGGACGCTGGCGTCCACGCCATCGGCAAGAAGATCGTCGAAGAAGCCGCCGAAGTCTGGATGGCGGCCGAGTACCAGAGCGACACCGAGACCGCCGAAGAGATCTCCCAGCTGATCTACCACCTGCAGGTGCTCATGCTCGCGAAGGGCCTCTCGCCGGAGGACGTCTACCGACATCTGTGAGCGCAGCCACAGAACGCCTCCACGACCAGACCTAACGACAAGAGACTTCCGCATGTTGAGAATCGCAGTGCCCAACAAGGGCTCCCTGGCTGAGACCGCCGCCCAGATGTTGTCCGAGGCGGGGTACGCCGGCCGCCGCGACCCCAAAGAGCTCCACCTTCGCGACGCCCCGAACGACGTCGAATTCTTCTTCCTCCGCCCGCGCGACATCGCCACCTATGTCGGGTCGGGGGCACTGGACGTCGGCGTCACCGGACGCGACCTCCTCCTCGACTCCGGCTCGAAGGCATCCGAGATCGAAAGCCTCGGTTTCGGTGACTCGACCTTCCGCTTCGCCGGACCCACCGGCCGGTTCACCGACCTCGCCGACCTCGCCGGTCACCGTGTGGCCACGAGCTATCCCGGCCTCGTCGGACGGTTCCTGGCCGGCCACGACATCGACGTCGATTTGGTTCCCCTCGACGGCGCCGTGGAATCCGCCGTTCAGCTCGGAGTGGCGGATGCCGTCGCGGACGTCGTCTCGACCGGCACGACACTGCGCAAGGCCGGCCTCGACATCTTCGGCCCGGTGATCCTCGAATCGACGGCTGTGCTGATCGGTGCGCCCCACGAGGCGAACGGCCTCGACACGCTCCGGCGCCGGCTGCAGGGCGTGCTCGTCGCTCGCCGTTACGTCCTCATGGACTACGACCTGCCCGCCGGCCTCCTCGACCAGGCTACCGACATCGCCGGCGGCATCGAGTCGCCGACCGTGTCGCCGCTTCGGGACAAGGACTGGGTCGCCGTCCGGGTGATGGTGCCGCGCGAGCGCACCAACCAGATCATGGACTCGCTGTACGAACTCGGCGCCCGGGCGATCCTCGTCAGCGCCATCCACGCGGCCAGACTCTAGGGAGCGAAACGATGACCGTTGCGTGCCGTGTGATTCCCTGTCTCGACGTCGCCGACGGCCGGGTCGTGAAGGGGATCAACTTCCAGAACCTGCGTGACGCCGGGGATCCCGTCGAACTGGCTCGCCGCTACTACGAGCAGGGTGCAGACGAACTCACCTTCCTCGACGTCACCGCTACCGTCGACAACCGCGCCACCACCTACGACGTCGTGACCCGCACCGCGGAGCAGGTCTTCATTCCGCTCACCGTCGGCGGGGGAGTGCGCTCGGTCGACGACGTTGCGCGGCTTCTTGGCAGCGGCGCCGACAAGGTCGGCGTCAACAGCGCCGCCATCGCCCGGCCTCCCCTCCTCGGTGAGATCGCCGACCGCTTCGGCGCGCAGGTGCTCGTGCTCTCGCTCGACGTCAAGCGCGGCGGGTCCACCCACTCCGGTTTCGTCGTCACCACCCACGGCGGCCGCACCGAGACGTCGATGGATGCCCTCGACTGGGCTCGTGAGGCGATCGAACGCGGTGCGGGCGAACTCCTCGTGAACTCCATCGACGCCGACGGCACCAAGCAGGGTTTCGACACCGAACTGATTTCACTCATGCGTGAGGTCAGCAGTGTGCCCGTCATCGCATCCGGCGGCGCAGGCAAGGCCGCGGACTTCGCGCCGGCCATCGCCGCGGGTGCGGATGCCGTGCTCGCCGCGAGCGTGTTCCACTCCGGCCTGCTGACCATCGCAGACGTCAAGAAAGAACTGACCCACGAAGGGATATTGGTGCGCTGATGAGTGTTGCCTCGACGATCCAGCAGATCCAGTTCGATGCTGACGGCCTCATCCCGGCCATCGTGCAGCAGTGGGACACCGGGGAGGTGCTCATGCTCGGCTACATGAACGACGAGGCCGTGCGGCGCACCCTCACCGAGGGCAGGGTCACCTTCTGGTCCCGGTCGCGGCAGGAATACTGGCGCAAAGGCGACACGTCCGGCAACGCCCAGTACGTCAAGGGCGCCGCGCTCGACTGCGACGCCGACACTCTCCTCCTCCAGGTCGAACAGGTCGGCGTGGCCTGCCACACCGGCACGCGCACCTGTTTCGACGCCCACGAACTCAGCCCCGCCATCGGCGACGAACCCGAGGACAACGCCGATGACGACGAGTAAAGGTACCGGAACGACGAGCCGGGCGGCGTTCGACGCACTCGCCCGCGACCACCGTGTCATCCCGGTGATCCGGGAACTCTTCGCCGACGGCGAGACCCCGGTCGGGATCTACCGCAAACTCGCGATCGGCCGCCCGGGAAGCTTCCTGCTCGAATCCGCCGAGCAGGGCGGGATCTGGTCGCGCTACTCCTTCGTCGGCGTTTCGGCCTTCGGCGTGCTGACCCAGCAGAACGAGTCCGTGCAGTGGATCGACTACGGCATCAGCCGGGAACGGGCGCTCGGCGACGTCGCCGGGCTGCGACCGCTCCAGGCCATCTCCGAACTGCACAGGCGCTGGGAGACCCCGCACGTCGAGGGCCACCCGCCGCTCACCGGCGGCCTGGTCGGATTCATCGGCTGGGAGGCGATCCGGCAGATCGAGAAGCTGCCGAACCGCCCGCCCAGGGAGTTCGACGTGCCCGGCCAGGCCCTGTGCTTCGTCGCCGACCTCGTCGTGCTCGACCACCGCAGCGGCACCGTCCAGCTGATCGCGAATGTTCTCAACGACGGGCTCGACGACGAGGCGACCCTGTGGCGCTCCGCGCAGGACCGGCTCGACGCCATGCAGTCCCGGCTGGCGCAGCCGAACGACGCGTGGCTGGCCGAGGTCGACCTCACCACAACACCGAACCCGCGGTTCCGCACGAAGAAGTCCGACTTCCTCGACGCCGTCGTCACTGCCAAGGAACGCATCCGTGACGGCGACATCTTCCAGGTGGTCGTCTCGCAGCGTTTCGACGAGGACTGCACCGCGGAACCGATCGACGTGTACCGGATCCTCCGGAGCCTCAACCCGAGCCCGTACATGTACCTCCTCAACCTGCACACCGTCGAGGGCACGCCGTACACGATCGTCGGCTCCAGCCCCGAAGCGCTCGTCAAGGTGCAGGGCAGGCGGGTCTTCACCCATCCGATCGCCGGCTCCAAGCCGCGGGGGGAAACCCCGGAGCACGACGTCGAACTCGCCGCAGAGCTCTCCGGCGACGCCAAGGAACGGGCGGAGCACCTGATGCTCGTCGATCTGGCGCGCAACGACCTCCTCAAGGTCTGCACTCCCGGCACCGTCGAGGTGACCGAGTTCATGCGGATCGAACGGTTCAGCCACATCATGCACCTCGTGTCGATCGTCGAGGGCGACCTGGTCGACAACGCCAGCCCGATCGACGTGTTCACCGCCACGTTCCCGGCCGGGACGCTCTCCGGAGCACCGAAGCCCCGGGCGCTCGAGATCATCGACGAACTCGAACCCGCCCAGCGCGGTGTGTACGGGGGAGTGGTCGGCTACTTCGCGTTCTCCGGCGACACCGACCTGGCGATCGCCATCCGCACGGCCACGATCGTCAACGGGGTGGCCCATGTTCAGGCCGGCGCCGGACTCGTCTCCGACTCCGACCCGGAGACCGAGTACCTCGAGTCTCAGAACAAGGCTGCGGCGCCGCTCCGCGCGGTCGCCGTGGCCAACGCGATGAAACGGATCCGATGACACCGGAGCCGCGACCGAGCAAGCGCGCGAAGTACGGGCTGATCCTGGCGTCGCTGCTCCTCAGCGGGTTCGCCCTGATCGCCTGGACGCAGACCTGGCTGACCGTCGAACTCGAGGCGGGCGCGCCGACGACCACCGTCGCCGTGGACGGAGCGATCGCAGCCCCGGCACTGGCCGCACTGGCCCTCGCCGGGCTGGCCCTCTCGGCCGCCCTCGCGATCGCCGGCCTCCTGTTCCGCATCCTCCTCGGCGTCCTCGACATTCTGCTCGGCGGCTGTATCGCCCTGTCCGCCGTGCTGGTGCTTCGTGCTCCGGTCGCCGCCAGTGAGGCGGCCGTCACCGACGTCACGGGGATCGCCGGCGCGGACTCGATCGCCGGCCTGGTGTCCGCCACCTCCCTCACCCTCTGGCCGGCAATCGCGCTTGCCACCGGCATCCTGCTCGCCATCGTCGGTGTGGGCGTCGTGCTCACGGCGAAACGCTGGCCGTCGTCGCCACGCAAGTATTCGGCGGTGCGGCTGGAACCGGTCGACAGCGATGCGATGCCCGACTCTGTCGACAGCTGGGACGACCTCACCCGGGGCGACGACCCGACTCGCTGAGCGCCTCCCTCGGCCAGCACGGCATAAGGAAAAAGGGCCAGGACAAGGATGCTCCGACACGATCCGTCCTTGCCTGGCGCCGATCTCCTTCCCCATGCTGATGCTCTCGCACGCTTCTCAGGAGATCGAACGCTTTGCACGACGAAGCGGCGGAAGCATCCTGATAACCGTGCAATCTCCTGCCAACCGTGCATCCAGGCATCCGTCTACCGCGTTCGGCCAGCACGGCGCAAGGAAAAAGGGCCGGGACAAGGATGCTCCGACACGATCCGTCCTTGTCTGGCGCCGACCGCCTTCCCCCGTGCTGATGCTCTTGGTGCACGATGCCGCCGCCCGCCGTCCCGCCCGTCCGCCGCGCTCGTTCAGCACGGCATAAGAAAAAGGGGCCGGGATAAGGATGCTCCTGCACGACCCGTCCTTGCCTGGCGCCGACCTCCTTATCCCGTGCCGATGCTCGCCAGAGCGCCACGCAGGCAACCAGCTGAGGCGCACGATGCCGCCGCCCGCCGTCCTCGCTCACCGTCCGCCGTCCGCCGTTCGCCATCCACGGCCCATCGCCGGTGCCCCGGGAGGAACCCATCCGCAACACCCGATAGACTTGTCCGGCACTGATTACCTGAAGGAGACCCATGAGCGCAGAGTCGACAGACCAAGGACACGGCCACTCACCGGCTGCCTGGACGGCGGTAGTGGTGATGCTGCTCGCGTTCCTCATCGGCACCGTCGCTTTCTGGCTGGACTGGGCCTGGCTGGTGTGGGCATCCGCAGGCCTCCTCGTCGTCGGAGCTCTTCTCGGCTGGATCCTCGCCAAAGCCGGATACGGCGTGAACGGCGACAAATACGTTCCGAAGGGTCACTGACCCCGTGCTGGCCGACCTCACGGCTGGCGCACTCCACGATGCACGCGAGCGTGAATTGTTGCGCCCGCTTTCCCGTGTTGAAGCCGCTGCGGCGGATGCTGCGCCACCCCTCGATGCCCTCTCCGCGCTGTCCCCGGCGTCAACCGTCAAGATCATCGCCGAGGTCAAGCGGGCAAGTCCCTCGCGCGGCGACCTCGCTGACATCCCTGACCCGGCGCAGCTTGCCGTCTCCTACGAGCGCGGCGGCGCCAGCGCCATCAGCGTGCTCACCGAAGGACGCAAGTTCAAGGGATCCCTCGACGATCTCGTGGACGTGCGCAACTCCGTCGGGATCCCGGTGCTCCGCAAGGACTTCATCTCGATCCCGTACCAGGTGTTCGAGGCGCGGGCAGCGGGGGCAGACCTCGCCCTGCTCATTGTCGCGGCCCTCGACCAGCGCACGCTCACCGAGTTGTACGCCCTCGTCACCGAGCTCGGCATGACGGCGCTCGTCGAAACGCACAGTGCCGACGAACTCGAACGAGCCCTCGACCTCGGCGCCGGACTGATCGGCGTCAACGCCCGCGACCTCTCGACGTTCGAACTCGACCGCGACCTGTTCGGCCGCCTGGCCCCGCAGATCCCGTCCGGAGTCATCCGGGTCGCCGAGTCGGCCGTCAAGACACCATCAGACGTCGCGCACTACCGCGAAGCGGGAGCGGACGTCGTCCTCATCGGGGAAGCACTCGTGACGAACGACCCCATCCTCACCCTCGGCGAATTCCTGGCGGTATAACTCATGGCACTTCTACGCGACGAAACAGGCCCGTACTTCGGCGATTTCGGAGGGCGCTTCGTGCCCGAATCCCTGATCGCCGCCCTCGACGAACTGTCCGAGGCCTGGGAGCTGGCCAAGCTCGATCCCGGCTACGCGGCTGAACTGATGGAGCTGCACAAGACCTACACCGGTCGTCCCTCCATCATCACCGAGGTGCCGCGATTTGCGGTGCACGGCGGGGGAGCCCGGATGATCCTCAAGCGCGAGGACCTCAACCACACCGGCTCGCACAAGATCAACAACGTGCTCGGGCAGGCGCTGCTCACCAAGCGCATCGGCAAGACCCGGGTCATCGCCGAGACCGGCGCCGGCCAGCACGGCGTCGCCACGGCGACCGCTGCTGCTCTCTTCGGGCTGGACTGCGTCATCTACATGGGCGAGGTCGACACCGAACGGCAGGCCCTCAACGTCGCCAGGATGCGCCTCCTCGGCGCCGAGGTCGTCGCCGTGAAGACCGGCTCGCGCACCCTCAAGGATGCCATCAACGACGCCATGCGCGACTGGGTGACCAACGTCGAGACGACGAACTACATCTTCGGAACCGTCGCCGGCCCGCACCCGTTCCCGGCCATGGTCCGCGACCTGCAGAAGATCATCGGCGAGGAGGCCCGCCAGCAGGTCCTCGACCTCACCGGCAAACTCCCGGATGCCGTCGCCGCGTGCGTCGGCGGGGGATCGAACGCGATGGGCATCTTCCACGCCTTCCTCGACGACGCCGACGTGGCCCTCTACGGCTTCGAAGCCGCCGGTGAAGGAGCAGAGACACTGCGCCACGCCGCGACCATCACGAAGGGCCGCCCCGGCGTGCTCCACGGCGCGCGCAGTTACCTGCTCCAGGACGAAGACGGCCAGACCATCGAGTCGCACTCCATCTCCGCCGGCCTCGACTACCCCGGCGTCGGACCCGAGCACTCGTGGCTCGCCAGCATCGGCCGCGCCAACTACCGCCCGGTCACGGATGCCGCGGCGATGAGCGCGCTCCGCCTGCTCAGCCGCACCGAGGGAATCATCCCGGCCATCGAGAGCGCCCACGCCCTCGCCGGCGCGCTCGAACTCGGCAAGGAACTCGGCCCGGACGCCATCATCCTCATCAACCTGTCCGGTCGCGGCGACAAGGACATGGAAACCGCCGGTCGGTACTTCGACCTGATCGACGCAGGAGCAGAACAATCGTGACCAGTGTGGCATCCGCCCTCGCCGCCAAGCGGAAGGCCGGAAGCGGCGCGCTGATCGGTTACCTCCCCGTCGGTTTCCCGACCTTCGACGAGAGCGTGGACGCCGCGGTGGCGATCGCCGAGAACGGCGTCGACGTCATCGAACTCGGCCTCCCGTATTCCGACCCGGTCATGGACGGCCCGGTCATCCAGAAGGCCACGCAGCACGCCCTCGCCAACGGGTTCAAGCTCCGCCACGGCTTCGAGGCCGTTCGACAGATCACCGAACGCGTCGACGTTCCCGTACTCGTCATGACCTACTGGAACCCCGTGGTGCAGTACGGAGTCGAACGGTTCGCCGACGACCTCGCCGCCGCCGGTGGCGCCGGCCTGATCACCCCCGACCTCATCCCTGACGAGGGTGCCGACTGGCTCGCCGCATCGGAACGAACCGGCCTCGACCGGGTGTTCCTCGCCGCGCCGTCGTCGAGCGACGCCCGACTCCGCCAGGCCGTCGACGCGAGCAGGGGCTTCGTCTACGCCGTCTCCACCATGGGCATCACCGGTGCCCGCAGCGACGTGGACTCGGCCGCGAAAATCCTCGTCTCCCGCCTCCGCGAAGCGGGCTGCGAGAACGCCTGTGTCGGACTGGGCATCTCGACCGCCGAGCAGGTCCGGGAGATCCTCGCTTACGCCGACGGCGCGATCGTCGGCTCGGCTCTCGTCAAGGCCCTCGCCGAAGGCGGCGTCGAGCGCGTCGCGGCGGTCGCCGCCGAATTGGCACAGGGAACCAGCAGCGCGAACTAGAGTTAACCGCGCACGAACGACAGCAACCCCAGAAAGGCATGGAACCACGTGTCCATCCACCTGAGCATCCCGAGCCCGGACATCAGTTCGATCCAGCTCGGTAACTTCACGATTCACTTTTATGCCATCTGCATCCTCGTCGGCATCGTTGCTGCCGCGTTCCTGACCAACGCCCGGCTGACGAAGCGCGGCGCCGAACCCGGTATCGTGCTCGACATCATCCTCTGGGCGGTACCGCTCGGCATCATCGGTGCTCGGATCTTCCACGTTCTCACCCACCCGGACGACTACTTCTACCCCGGCGCCGACCTGATGCGGGTCTTCTACATCTGGGAGGGCGGCATCGCCATCTTCGGTGCACTCCTCGGTGGCGCCATCGGAGCGTGGATCGGCTGCCGGCTGACCGGCATCCGGTTCTGGACCTTCGCCGATGCGGTCGCCCCCGGGCTGCTGCTGGCCCAGGCTTTCGGACGCTTCGGCAACTGGTTCAACCAGGAGTTGTTCGGAACGCCGACCACCCTGCCATGGGGGCTCGAGATCGACGAGTCGAATGCTGCCTGGCCCCTCGGCCTGCCGGCAGGCACCCTGTTCCACCCGACGTTCCTCTACGAAGTGATCTGGAACCTCGCCGGCGTCGCCGTGCTGCTCCTTCTCGAGCGGATGCTCAAGCTGCAGTGGGGCAAGGTGCTCGGCCTTTACCTGATCTGGTACGGCGCCGGCCGCATCGTCTGGGAATCGATCAGGATCGACCCGAGCGAGGTGTTCCTCGGCCTGCGGGTCAACGTCTGGGCTGCCCTGCTCGCCGTGATCGTCGGCATCGTTCTCCTCGTCGTCCAGCGTCGGCGGCACCCGGGGGTCGAGCCGGGACCGTACGTGGCCGGCCGGGGCTGGGAAGGTGCGCCCGCTGGGGTAGAATCTTCACGCACCGATTCGGATTACGTGGATCTCGGCGAGCCCGAGCAAACCGTTCCCGCATCGGTTGAGGCCGCCACCACAAGTGAGATCGGCTCAAAATCCTAGGTCTGCCCGCACCAACGGCTGTCAACCGATAAGACAATCGCCCGGCGTGTGAGATCATTCAGACCTCCCGCTGGGCGACGAACCCTCAATTTTTTTCCTGGGCCATCGTCGTCCCACCGCCGATATTTCCCTGTGAGGACGGTTATTCGATGGAGCCTCGACCCACTTTTTCCCAGTTCAGCCTCGTTCCCCCTGCCCAGGGTCTTTACGACCCTGCGAGCGAGAAGGACGCATGCGGCCTGGCGATGGTTGCCACCCTCCGTGGCACCGCGGGCCACGACATCATCGTTTCCGCGCTCGACGCGCTGCGAAACCTGGAACACCGCGGGGCCATCGGCTCCGACGCCGGAACCGGTGACGGTGCCGGCATCCTGACCCAGGTGCCCGACGAGTTCCTGCGCGCCGTCGCCGGCTTCGACCTGCCCGCTGCCGGGCAGTACGCCGTCGGCATCGCGTTCCTGCCCCTCGACGACGACGAGCGGGCTGACCTGAAGGCCGGCATCGAACGCCTCGCCGGGACCGAGGACCTCACCGTCCTCGGCTGGCGCACCGTCCCCACCGACGACGACAACCTCGGCCGGCTCGCCCACGACGCGATGCCCGCGTTCGAGCAGCTGTTCGTGTCGAGCACGATCACGACGGATGCCGGTGAGCCGATCTCCGGCATCGCCCTCGACCGCCAGGCCTTCCGTCTCCGCAAACGCGTCGAACGGGAACTGAACGGCTACTTCATCTCCCTGTCGTGCCGCACCCTCGTCTACAAGGGCATGGTGACGACGCTCCAGCTCGAGCCGTTCTACCCTGACCTCAGCGACGAACGGTTCACGTCGAAGCTCGCCATCGTTCACTCCCGCTACTCGACGAACACCTTCCCGTCCTGGCCGCTCGCGCAGCCGCTCCGGATGATGGCCCACAACGGTGAGATCAACACCGTCGAAGGCAACCGGAACTGGATGCGTGCCCGCCAGTCGCAGCTGGAATCGGAGCTCCTCGGAGACATCCGCCCCCTGCTCCCGATCATCACCCCCGGGGCGAGCGACTCGGCGTCCTTCGACGAGGTGCTCGAGCTGCTCACCCTCACCGGCCGCACCCTGCCCCACGCGATGATGATGATGGTGCCGGAGGCGTGGGAGAAGCAGACCGGTCTCGCCCAGGATCTCCGGGATTTCTACGAGTTCAACTCGATGCAGATGGAACCGTGGGACGGGCCTGCAGCGCTGACCTTCACCGATGGCACCCTCGTCGGCGCCACCCTCGACCGCAACGGTCTTCGGCCCGGCCGGTGGCTCGAAACCACCGATGGGCTGGTCGTCCTCGGAAGCGAGATCGGCGTGCTCGACATCGCTCCGGAGCGGGTGAAGCGCAAGGGCCGCCTGCGCCCGGGCAAGATGTTCCTCGTCGACACCGAAGCCCAGCGGCTGATCGAGGACGACGAGATCAAAGCCGAACTGGCCGCGTCGAAGCCGTGGGGCGAATGGCTCGACGCGGGGCGGATCAACCTCAACGACCTGCCTGAACGCGAGCACATCGTGCACACCCCTGCCTCGGTCACCCGGCGTCAGCGCACCTTCGGGTACACGGAGGAGGAAGTGCGCATCCTGCTGCGCCCGATGGGTCAGACCGGTGCCGAGCCCCTGGGCGCCATGGGATCAGACACCCCGATCGCGGCGCTCTCCAAGCGCCCCCGGCTGCTCTTCGACTACTTCACCCAGCAGTTCGCCCAGGTCACGAACCCGCCCCTGGACTCGATCCGTGAAGAGGTCGTCACCTCGCTGAAGCTGGGCCTCGGCCCGGAGCGGAACCTGCTCAGCTCCGGCCCCGAACACGCCCACCAGGTCGTGCTCGACTTCCCGGTCATCGACAACGACGAACTGGCGAAGATCCAGCACATCGACCCGGTACACGGCTCCAGGACGACAACGACGATCCGCGGGCTCTACCGGTTCGACGAGGGTCCGGATGCCCTCCGTAACCGCCTGACCGCGATTTGCGCTGAGGCGGACGAGGCCATTGAGGCCGGCGCCCACTTCCTCGTGCTGAGCGACCGCGACTCGAACAAGGACCTCGCCCCGATCCCGTCGCTGCTGCTGCTCGCCACCGTGCACCACCACCTGCTCCGTGCCGAGAACCGACTCAAAGTCGGCATCGTCGTCGAAGCCGGCGACGTGCGCGAAGTGCACCACGTCGCCACCCTGATCGGGTACGGCGCCTCAGCGATCAACCCGTATCTCGCGATGGAAACCTGCGAGGACCTCGTCCGCAGCGGAGTCATCGAGGGTGTCACCGCTGAGAAGGCCGTCCGCAATGTGATCTACGCGCTCGGCAAGGGTGTGCTCAAGATCATGTCGAAGATGGGCATCTCCACGGTCTCGTCCTACGCCGGAGCCCAGTGCTTCGAAGCCGTCGGGCTGAGCCAGGAATTCGTCGACGAGTACTTCACCGGCACCGAGTCGAAACTCGGTGGTGTCGGCATCGACGTGATTCAGACCGAGAACATCAAACGGCACCAGTCGGCGTACCCGCTCAACACCGCGGAGATCTCGCACGAACGGCTTGAGACGGGAGGTGAGTACTCGTGGCGCCGCGACGGGTCCCCGCACCTGTTCAACCCCGACACGGTGTTCCGGCTGCAGCACTCCACCCGCACCCGCCGTTACGACATCTTCCGCGACTACACTCGCCTCGTCGACGACCAGTCCGAGAACTTGATGACCCTCCGGGGGCTGTTCAAGCTGAAGACCGCCAACCGCGAACCCGTCCCGCTCGACGAGGTCGAATCGGTCGAGTCGATCGTGAAGCGTTTCTCCACCGGAGCGATGAGCTACGGCTCGATCTCGAAGGAAGCACACGAGACGCTCGCCATCGCGATGAACAGCATCGGCGCCAAGTCGAACACCGGCGAAGGCGGCGAAGACACCGACCGTCTGCTCGACCCGGAGCGTCGCAGTTCGATCAAGCAGGTGGCATCCGGACGTTTCGGCGTCACGAGCATGTACCTCACCCACGCCGACGACATCCAAATCAAGCTCGCCCAGGGCGCGAAGCCCGGCGAGGGCGGTCAGCTGCCCCCGACGAAGGTGTACCCGTGGGTGGCACGAACCCGCCACGCGACCGCGGGTGTCGGCCTCATCTCGCCGCCGCCGCACCACGACATCTACTCGATCGAAGACCTCAAGCAGCTGATCTTCGACCTCAAGCGGGCGAACCCGTCCGCGCGGATCCACACGAAGCTCGTCAGCCAGTCGGGCATCGGTGCGGTCGCCGCTGGTGTCGCCAAGGCGCTCTCCGACGTCATCCTCGTCTCCGGCCACGACGGCGGAACCGGTGCCAGCCCGCTGAACTCGCTCAAGCACGCGGGAACACCGTGGGAGCTCGGCCTCGCCGAAACCCAGCAGACCCTCATGCTCAACGGCATGCGCGACCGGGTCGTCGTCCAGGTCGACGGCCAGCTGAAGACCGGCCGTGACGTCATCATCGGCGCGCTGCTCGGCGCCGAGGAGTTCGGTTTCGCGACGGCGCCGCTCATCGTCTCCGGCTGCGTCATGATGCGGGTGTGCCACCTCGACACCTGCCCGGTCGGTGTGGCCACGCAGAACCCGGTGCTGCGGGAACGTTTCGCCGGCAAGCCCGAGTTCGTCGTGAACTTCTTCGAATTCATCGCGCAGGAGGTGCGGGAGTACCTGGCCGAGCTGGGGTTCCGCACGCTCGAGGAGGCCATCGGCCACAACGAGCTGATCGACACGAACACGGCGATCGAGCACTGGAAGGCGTCGGGGCTCAACCTCGAACCGATCCTCGTCGGTCCGGTATTCCGTCCGGGCGAGCCGAAGACCCACGCCCGCGACCAGCAACACGACCTCGACAAGCACTTCGACGTCGAGCTGATCAAACGAAGCCACAATGTGCTCGATCACGGGGGCTCGGTGCGTATCGACCTCCCGATCCGAAACACGGAACGGGCCGTCGGCACGATGCTCGGACACGAGGTCACCCGCCGTCACGGCGAGAACGGACTCCCGAGCGGCTCGATCGACGTGCGCCTGACCGGTTCGGCCGGGCAGTCCCTCGGCGCTTTCCTCCCGAGCGGGATCACGCTCCGGCTCGAGGGGGACTCCAACGACTACGTCGGCAAGGGCCTCTCCGGCGGCGAGATCATCGTGTTTTCGCCGAAGTCGAGCACCTTTGAAGCGTCCGAGAACGTCATCGCCGGCAACGTCATCGGTTACGGTGCGACGCAGGGCAGCATGTTCATTTCCGGTGTCGTCGGTGAGCGGTTCCTCGTCCGCAACTCCGGCGCGACCGCGGTCGTCGAAGGTGTTGGGGACCACGCCCTCGAGTACATGACCGGGGGACTGGCGCTGATCCTCGGCGCCACTGGCCGGAACCTCGGTGCGGGGATGTCCGGCGGAACCGCCTACATCTTCGACCTCAAGCCTGACCAGGTCAACCGTGAAGCCCTCGCTGCCGGTGAGCTGGAACTGACAGCGCTCGGCAGTGCCGACGTCGAGATCGTCCGCGACCTCCTCGAACGGCACCGGGCCGAAACCGGGTCGACGCTCGCAACCCGCCTGCTCGGCGCGTTCGACGAGAACATCAAGAAGTTTGTCAAAGTCCTGCCCCGCGACTACGCAGCCGTGCTGCGTACCCGCCAGGACGCCGTCACCGAGGGTCTCGACCCCGACGGTGACGTTGTCTGGGGCCGAATCCTGGAGGTAACCGGTGGCTGATCCCAAGGGATTCCTGAAAGTCACGGAACGGGAGCTGCCGAAACGGCGTCCCGTCCCGATCCGACTCATGGACTGGAAGGAAGTGTACGAACAGGGCGACCCCACGCAGTTGCGGCGTCAGGCCGGGCGCTGCATGGACTGCGGCGTGCCGTTCTGTCACCAGGGCTGCCCGCTCGGAAATCTCATCCCCGAGTGGAACGACCTGACCTGGCGCGGTGAAGGCAGGCAGGCCATCGAACGGCTGCACGCCACCAACAACTTCCCGGAGTTCACCGGTCGGCTGTGTCCCGCGCCGTGTGAGAGTTCCTGCGTGCTCGGGATCAACCAGCCCGCCGTGACCATCAAGCAGGTCGAGGTCTCGATCATCGACCAGGCCTTCGCCAACGGCTGGGTCGACTCGCACCCGCCGGAGAGCCTGACCGGCAAGACCGTCGCCGTCGTGGGCTCCGGCCCTGCCGGGCTGGCGGCCGCCCAGCAACTCACCCGCGCCGGCCACACGGTCGCGGTGTACGAGCGTGACGACCGCATCGGCGGACTCCTGCGTTACGGCATCCCCGACTTCAAAATGGAGAAGAAGCACATCGACGCCCGTCTCAAGCAGATGGCCGACGAGGGAACGCGCTTCCGTGCCGGGGTGAACATCGGCGTCGACATCAGCTGGAACGACCTGCGAGCCCGCTACGACGCCGTCGTCATCGCGACCGGTGCCATGGTTCCGCGTGACCTGCCGATCCCTGGGCGCGACCTCTCCGGGATCCACTTCGCGATGGACTACCTCGTACCCCAGAACAAGGTGGGCGCCGGCGACGACGTCGCCGGTCAGATCATGGCGGAGGACAAGCACGTCGTCGTCCTCGGCGGTGGTGACACCGGTGCGGACTGCATCGGAACGGCGCACCGCCAGGGCGCGGCATCCGTCACCAACCTCGCCATCGGCAAGCAGCCGTCACCGGTCAGGACCGAGACGCAGCCGTGGCCGATGATGCCGACCCTGTTCGAGGTCCAGAGCGCCCATGAAGAAGGCGGAGAGCGCGAATACCTCGTCTCGACGGTGGAGTTCCTCGCCAACGAATCCGGCGACGTCCGCGCAATCCGCGTCGCCGAAACCGAGTTCATCGACGGCCGCCGGGTACCGAAGAGCGGCACGGAACGGGAGATCCCCGCTGACCTCGTCCTGCTCGCGCTCGGCTTCACCGGCCCGGAGTCGGATTCCCTCGCCCCGCAGCTCGGGGTGCCGTTCGATGAGCGCGGAAACGTGGAACGCGACAACGACTACCAGACCAGCGAACCGGGCGTTTTCGTCGCCGGTGACGCTGGGCGAGGCCAGTCCCTCATCGTCTGGGCCATCGCGGAGGGACGCGCGGCAGCAGCAGCCGTCGACCGTTACCTCGAAGGCGAGACGAGCCTCCCGGCCCCCGTCCGCCCGACCGATCGCGCCATCTCGCTCTAGACTCAGAGGCGAGGCTTCGGCCCGCCCTCTTCTTCTCCCCTGAATCCCGCCAGCGCATTCCCGCGCAGAAATATGGAGCAACATCTATGAGACGAGCTAAAATCGTCGCGACCCTCGGCCCGGCAACAGCCAGCTACGAGGACATCCGCGCGATCATCGACGCCGGCGTGAACGTGGCGAGGATGAACCTCAGCCACGGAACCTACGACGTCCACGAAGGTGTCTACGCCAATGTGCGCAAGGCAGCGGCGGACGCCGGAAAGCCCGTCGCCGTGCTCGTCGACCTTCAGGGACCGAAAATCCGCCTCGGCAAGTTCGAGGGCGGTCCGTACGACCTCGCCGAAGGCGACATCTTCAAGATCACCACCGAAGACGTGCTCGGCACCCGGGAACTGTCCGGGACCACCTTCAAGGGACTGCCGCACGACGTCAAGCCCGGCGACTTCCTTCTCATCGACGACGGCAAGGTCAAGGTCAAGGTCCTCGAGACCGACGGCGTCGTCGTCACCACCGAGGTCATCGTCGCAGGAGCCGTCTCGAACAACAAGGGCATCAACCTGCCCGGCGTTGCCGTCAACGTGCCCGCTCTGAGCGACAAGGACGAAGCAGACCTCCGCTGGGGCCTCAAGCTCGGCGCCGACTTCATCGCCCTGTCGTTCGTCCGCAACGCCGAAGACATCCAGCGAGTCCACGAAATCATGGACGAAGAAGGCAAGCGCCTCCCCGTCATCGCCAAGATCGAGAAGCCGCAGGCGGTGGACAACCTCGAGGAGATCATCGACGCCTTCGACGGCATCATGGTCGCCCGCGGCGACCTCGGCGTCGAGCTCCCGCTCGAGGCCGTGCCGATCGTGCAGAAGCGCGCCGTCGAACTGTGCCGCCGCATGGCCAAGCCGGTCATCGTCGCGACCCAGATGCTCGAGTCCATGATCTCCAGCCCGATCCCCACGCGTGCGGAGACGTCCGACGTCGCCAACGCCGTCCTGGACGGTGCGGATGCCGTCATGCTCAGCGGCGAGACCAGCGTCGGTGAATACCCGGTGATCACGGTGCAGACCATGGCCCGCATCATCGAGTCGACCGAGGATCACGGCCTCGAGCGCATTCCGCCCCTCGGCACCAAGCCGCGCACGCAGGGCGGCGCCATCACCCTGGCCGCCAGCGAGGTCGCCGAATTCGTCGGGGCGCGATTCCTCTGCGTCTTCACCGAATCAGGCGACTCCGTCCGCCGGATGGTGCGCCTCCGTCACTCGATCCCCGTCCTCGGGTTCACCCCCGACGAAAGCATCCGCCGTCGCATGCAACTCAACTGGGGCGTGGAGACGTTCCTGGTCGACCGGGTCACCCACACCGACGCCATGTTCGGCCAGGTTGACGACGTGCTGCTGGGACTCGAGAAGGCGGAACTCGGTGAGAAGGTCGTCGTGATCTCCGGCTCCCCTCCCGGAATCTCCGGCTCGACGAACGACCTCCGTGTTCACAAGGTCGGCGACGCCCACCACGAAGTGGTGCCCGCCTACAAGAAGTAGTCGATACGTCAGTTCAGCGCGGGCCCGGGATACCGGACCCGCGCTGAGTCGTTTCCGCTACTGGTCCTCGGGGAGGAGGTCGTCGTCCGTCTCGAAGTCGATGTCGTCGATCGGACGCTCGTCATCGGGCAGGGCGTCGAAGTCGTCGTCCTCATCGGGGAGTACGGCCAGGTCCTCGTCGTCGTTGAACTCCACCGGGTCGTCGTCCGGTATCAGGTTGGTCATGGTGCGATTTCCTTCCCGCGTCCGAGCAGGGGTGGTCAGCACCCCCGTATCTTGCGAAAACACTAAGCTGGCGGCGAGCCGTGCTCAAGCCCTTGACCGGCTTCCGAGCACGGTGTTAACACGGAGCACGGGAGAAGCATCCCGGAAGAACGAGGTAAGGCGGATACATGGCAACGGACAACGGCCCGGAGCCTCGACTCCCCGACGCGGACGACATCGGGGACGGGCGACGTGAGACGGAGTCGGAACGGTTGGACCGCAACTGGGCCGATGTCCTCCAGGAGTTGAGAGTGGTCCAGGCCGGTACCCAGATCCTCACGGCGTTCCTCCTCGCGATCGCTTTCCAGCCCCGTTTCACCGAACTCGACCAGTTCCAGCTCTTCCTGTACCTGACGCTGGTGTCCGTCTCGATCGTCACAACCGTCCTCAGCCTCCTTCCGGTGAGCACCCACCGGATCATGTTCGGTCACCTCCTCAAGAAGGCAACCGTCGCCATCGGCGACCGGATGCTCCGCGCTGTTCTCGTGGGCGTCTCACTGTCGATGATCGGCACCGCGATGCTCATCTTCGACTTCGTGATCAGCCGCCAGGCGGGCATCATCGCCGCCCTCGTTGTCGCCGTCATCGTCGTCGCGTTCGGCTTCACGATTCCGCTCGCCGTGCGGAAAGCTGTGTCACGGCTGGACTCAGACGGGGTTCGCAAGGGCTAGGCACTCTCGCACCGCCTGGTGTTCACTGGTGGCATGAGAGCAATTTGGAAGGGCGCGATCACGTTCGGCCTCGTCAACGTTCCGGTGAAGGTGTACAGCGCCACGGAGGACCACGACCTGCCGTTGCACCAGGTGCATGACAAGGACGGCGGGCGTATCCGTTACCAGCGCCGCTGTGAGATCTGCGGCAAGATCATCAAATACGAGAACATCGACAAGGCCTACGAGGACGGTGACCGAACCGTCATACTCACCGCGGAGGACATGGCGTCGCTGCCGGAAGAGAAGAGCCGCGAGATCGAGGTCGTCGAGTTCGTGCCGAGCGACCAGGTCGATCCCATCATGTACGACCGCAGCTACTTCCTGGAGCCCGACTCGTCGTCGGCGAAGGCATACGTCCTTCTCCGTCGCACCCTCGAAGCGACCGACCGCACCGCGATCGTGCAGTTCGCCCTCCGCCAGAAGACGCGCCTCGGGGCGCTGCGTTCCCGCGACGGCGTCCTCCTCATCCAGACTTTGCTCTGGGAGGACGAGGTGAGGAAAGCGGAGTTCCCGGCCCTCGACGAGACGGTGCGCATATCCGCCAAGGAGTTGGAACTGTCGTCGTCTCTCGTCGACAGTTTCGCCGACGACTTCACCCCGGAGAAGTTTTCCGACAACTACCAGGACCAGCTTCGCAAGCTCATCGAAGCAAAGCTGGAGCAGGGCGACGCCGTCGACACGGATGCCACCTTCGGCGAGACCGGGGAGGACACCGGTGAGAGCGGCGAGGTCATCGACTTGATGGAAGCGCTCCGTCGCAGCGTGGAAAAGTCACGGGACGCGAAAAAAAAGACCACCTCGGCGAAGAAGAAGACCAGCAAGCCGGCGTGACGCGGATCACTCGGCGAGCGGTTTGACCGCAGGCCCCTCCAGAACCTGGCCCTCCGCCGTGTACCGCGATCCGTGGAGCGGACAGTCCCAGGTCTGCTCGGCGTTGTTCCAGGACACGATGCCGCCGAGGTGCGTGCAGACGGCCGACCGGCGACGTGTGATCCCGTTCACGGTGCAGATCGCCACCGGCGACACACCGTCGCGCACGACGATCCCGTCTCCTTCGGCCGGGTCCGTGGGCGGCGCAGGCGACAACTCGGCCGTTGCCCAGCCGTGGGCGAGGTCGCCGGCAACTTTCGCCCCCGCACCGAGAGTGCTCCCGACGGCGGTGAACGCGGGAGGCCGGCCCTCGAGACTCTCCGCCCAGGCCGGCCGGACGCCGGCCAGGCGTGAAGAGATCGCGATCCCCGCGGCAACCCCGTTGGTGAGACCCCATTTGGCATAGCCGGTCGCGACGAGCACGCGGTCGTCGCCGGCGGTGATCGGCCCGAAATGGGGCAACTCGTCCGTCGACCGGTAGTCCTGCGCCGACCAGCGATGTGACGCTTCGGTGCCGGCGAATGTTGTCGCCGTCCACTGGAACAGGTCGTCCACGCGCTCCGCCGTCGGCGCGCCTTTGCCGGCTCGGTGTCCGTTGCCTCCGACGACGAGGTAGCTGCCGTCCGCGCGATGGGCATCCCGGATCGACCGCGTCGGCTCGTCCACCGACAGGTACATTCCCTCGAGCGAGTGGCCGGGCCAGCGGCAGGCCACCGCATAGGAGCGTTGCGGTATCAGCGTGGCGAAGTGAGCGCCGCGCTTCGGAAACGGAGTGCCCGTGGCCACGACCACGCGCTCGGCGGCGACATCGCCCCGGCTGGTCGAGATCACGCACGGGTTGCCGGCTTCGATGGCGGTAGCCCGCACCCCTTCGATCACCAGTCCGCCGTGCCTTCTCACTGTGCGCACCAGCGCATCGAGAACGTCCATCGCGTCGACCTGGAACTGGTCGGGCAGGCTCACAGCCGCCGTGACGGAAAACGGCAGTTCGAGCGAGCGTGTCGCCGACACGGCGAGCCCCAGGTCGGATGCCGCGTCGAGTTCCGCCTCCACGGTGGGCGCGCCGGCATCGGTCGCCGCGTACGTCACCGCCGTCCGGGCGTCGAAGTGCACTCCGTTGTCCGTCGCGAACCTCCGCAGCCAGTCCTGCCCCGCCCGGTTCGCAGCCACGTACGCCTCGGCGTGTTCGTGGGACGCAGCCTCCCGGATCTGCGACAGTCGCGATCCCTGCAGCAGCGTCGCCTTGCCCGTGGTGTTCCCCGTGGTCACGGCACCCACCGACCGGGCCTCCAGCACGACGACGGACTGACCCTGCCCGGCCAGCATCGCTGCCGTGGCGAGTCCGGACAGTCCGGCGCCGAGGACCACGACGTCCACCCGGTCGAGAGCGCGCCACGCATCAGTGACGATCGCAGCCGGACGGTCCAGCCAGAGTGAGCGGTGCAGCGGCGAGGAACTCATGCGATCGATCCTTCGGTCAAGGGCGGGCGGGCGGTGCCGGGCCGCAGCCGGATAACGCTACTGGTGATGCCCGGCGCGGCGCCACCCCTTGAGCCCCGTCGCCGCCGCGACGTAGGGTTGCTCGGACCATCCGCCCGATACCCGCCACGCGGGTCCCAGGAGAGGCTTTGAGTGACCAATTCCGACCCCACGACGAAGTACAGTTCCGAGGACTTCCCGCGCCAGGAGCAGGACCAGCCCGGGCTCACCTCCAGGACCGACCCGCGTCCTGACCACGGTGAGGACAGCTATGTCGGTTCAGGCAAACTCAACGGCCAGGTCGCGCTGATCACCGGCGGCGACTCCGGGATTGGCCGCGCTGTCGCCATCGCCTTCGCCAGGGAAGGGGCCGATGTCGCGATCACCTACCTGCCCGAGGAGCAGGACGATGCCGAGGACACAGCGACCTTGGTCGAGGAAGCCGGCCAGCGTGCCCTCCTGCTTCCCGGCGACGTGCGCGACGAGCAATACAGCACCGACATCGTCGAACTCACGGTGGAGGAGTTCGGGCAGCTGAACATCCTCGTTCTCAACGCGGCATACCAGGAGAACCGCAAGGGCCTGGAGAACATCCCCACCCCTGAATTCGACAGGGTCTTCAAAACCAACCTGTACGGCCCCATGTGGACCGCCCGGGCGGCCATTCCCCATCTCAAACCGGGGTCATCGATCATCACGACGTCGTCGATCCAGGCGTTCCAGCCGTCGCCGGAACTGATCGACTATGCGATGACCAAGGCGGCGCAGGTCGCGTTCACCCGGGCGCTGGCAGACCAGCTGGGGGAACGAGGCATCCGGGTGAATGCCGTGGCGCCCGGGCCGATCTGGACACCGCTGATTCCCGCCACGTCGTGGCCGGACAAGGTGGTGACATTCGGGCAGGACACACCGCTCGGCCGAGCCGGCCAACCGGCAGAACTGGCACCCGCCTACGTCTTTCTCGCCTCCGAGCAGGCGTCGTACGTCTCCGGGGCGGTCCTTCCGGTCACCGGCGGCAAGAACCTGTGACCGGCGTCGCCGAGAAGAGGTAACATGCCCCGCGAGAGCAATCCGAGCCTGAAGGACCCTGAGCTGTATGAGGAACTCCGGAAAGAGGGGGCGTCGAAGCAGAAGGCTGCCCGCATCTCCAATGCCGCCGCGCAGAGCGGACGGAGCGCCGTTGGGCGCAAGGGCGGGGAATCCGGAAGTTACGAGGACTGGACCGTCGCAGATCTCAGGAAACGGGCCAAAGAGCTCGGCCTCACCGGCTACTCGCGCAAACGTAAAGCGGACCTCATCTCGGAGCTCCGCAATTCCTGAGAGCACGTCGGACGGCAGGAGGCCCGGTGCCCCGGCTGCGCAGGAGTGACACGACGGCTCCCGGGTTCGGTCGGAGACGAACCCGGTCCGGGTTCCGGTATGTCGATGAGGCAGGACGGCCCCTCCACGACGAGGCGGCGATCGAACGGATCACCGCGCTCGTCATCCCACCGGCGTGGACCGATGTCTGGATCGCCCCCCAGCCGAACGCCCACATCCAGGCGGTCGGCACCGACGGGGCCGGCCGACGCCAGTACCTCTACCACGAGGCCTGGTCCCGCAAGCAAGCGGAACGAAAGTTCGACCGTGCGCTGGACCTCGCCCTCGCGTTGCCCTCCGCCCGGCGGCTGGTGACGCTCGACCTGCGCGGCGTGACCGGTTCGCGGGAGCGCGCCCTCGCCGCGGGGTTCCGTCTGCTCGATTCCGCGAGGCTCCGGGTGGGCAGCGAACGATTCGCTCTCGAGCACGGCAGTCACGGGCTCACCACCCTGCTTTGCGGGCACGCCACCGTCAGCGGAGACACCGTGCTGCTGGACTTCCCCGGCAAGAGCGGTCAGGCGTGGTCGAGTGAGACCGAGGACGCCGACCTCGCCGCGGTGGTGCGTTCGCTCAAGACCCGCGGACCGCGGGCGCGACTGCTCGCCTGGAAGAGCGGCAGCACCTGGCGGCCCCTCCGTGCGCAGGAGGTCAACGACTACGTCCGCGAGCGGACAAACGGCGACTTCACCGCGAAGGATTTCCGCACCCTGCACGGGAGCATCATCGCCGCGACGGCGTTGCGGCGGCTCGGCCCTGCACCGAGCGCAACCCGATACGCGCGGAACGTGGTGATCGCCGTGAAGGAGACGGCGGATGCCCTCGGCAACACGCCGGCGGTCGCCCGGAGCAGCTACATCGACCCACGCGTCCTCGACCGTTACCAGTCGGGCGACCTGCTCAACGGTCGCGGGCTGGCGCCGGAAACGGCCCTCCGCAGGCTCATTCTCGGCACGGATGACGCCTGATGAGTGTCAACCCCTTGGGCAGCGCCGTGCTCGGGGGAAGAATGAGGCAATGACCTCCTCCGACCCCAGCGAAGCCCAGGCGGTCGCCCTCGCCGAAGCCATCGCGCACGCTGTGGACGGAACCCACTTCAGGATTGCGGTGGCGGAGTCCCTGACCAGCGGCCTGCTCTCCGTGCGACTCGGGGCGGCGCCGAACTCCTCGACCTGGTTCGCCGGGGGAGTGGTCGCCTACATGACCGAGACGAAACACCGGGTTCTCGAGGTCGGGGCGGGACCAGTGGTGTCCGCTCGCGCCGCCGAAGAGATGGCAACCGGTGTCGCGAAACTTCTCGGTGCGAACCTGTCGATCTCGGTCACCGGCGTCGGCGGTCCTGACAAGCAGGACGGCCAGGAGGTCGGGACCATCTTCATCGGCATCCATTCGCCGCGCGGCGAGCTCCACGTCGCGGAACGCCAGCTCGGCGGGAGCCCCGAGGAGATCGTCGACTCCGCCGTCGTGGCTGCGCTTCGCCTGCTCGAGGCTCGCGTACACGCCCTCGTCCAGCCGAGTGCACGCAGTCACTGAGTCAGCCGTGCCCGTGAGCGGCGGGCAGGGACCGCGACGCGACCCGGTCGGTGACGACGGCCAGAATCGTCCCTCCGAGGTAGGCGAGCAGGTCGGATGCCACGAAGGTCGTCCCGAGGACGTAACGGATCGGGGGCACCAGCCCGGCAGCGACCGTCGGCACGCCGGTGAGTTGCAGAAACTCGAGCGCGACACAGATGCCAAGCGAGATCGCGCCGATCCGCACCGCGGCCGCGGCGGGAACAAGAACCGCGACGACGAGGAAGAGGAGACCGGCGTACAGGATGCCGCCGCCCGCGTCGCCCAGCACGCCCGGAATCGAGCGGACCAGGATCCCGGCGACGACGACGATGCCGGCGAGGGCGAGGAGTGTTCCCCGGGGACGTCGCGGCGGAGCATCCGGAATGGACGGTGTCGAGCCCGGCGGGCGGGCGACGGGGTTCCAGGGCACGCCCCCATTCTGGCGGACGCCCCCGGTGCGCTGCGGCGTATCCTGAACCAATGACGAGCCGCCTGGAGTTGACCGACGTACTCGCCGACCTCTACCTGCAGACCCCGTCGGAGTTCGTGTCGGTGCGCTCCGACCGGGTCCGGGCCGCCCGGGGAGACGGCGACGCCGAGCTTGCCCGCCGGATCGGCCGGCTGCCGAAACCGTCGGTCGCCGCCTGGCTGGCAAACCTGCTCGCCGCGCGGCGCACGGCCGAGGTCGACGAACTCGTCGACCTCGGCGCGCTGATCCGGGATGCCGAGAAGAACCTCGACGCGGCCGAGATGCGTCAGCTCGGCAAGCAGCGGCTGCAGCTCATCCGGGCACTGGCCCAGCAGGGCAAGCAGCTGGCGAGCGAGGCCGGCCAGAAGGTGAGCCCGGCGGCCATGCTCGAGCTGGAACAGACACTGCACGCGGCGATGTCGGACCCGGCGGCGGCCGACGCCGTGCGAAGCGGACGCCTGCTCCGTTCCCTGGCGTCGAACGGAATCGAACCGGTCGATGTCGACGACGCTGTCGCCCTGCCTGAGGTCGCGGTCGCCCGGGCATCCCGTCCGGTCCTGTCGGTCGTCGAGAAGAAGCCGTCGGCCCGCGCCGTCGCCGAGGCCGAGAAGAAAGCGGATGACGCGCTGGCGCGCGTCGCCGAGGCCGACGCCGAACGGGCTGCCATTCGCGAGAAGCGGACGGCTCTCGCGGGGCGCCGGGCAGAGCTCGCCAGGGAACGCGACGACCTCGCCGAGCGGCTCTCGGCGCTGGACCGGGAACTGGCGAGCACCGAACGCGAGGAGAACGCGCTCAGCCGCGACGCGGCATCCGCCGACCACCGCGCCGACGTTGCCACCCGCGCGGCGGAGCGGGCGACGGAGAGGCTCCGGTCGCTCCGGAAGGCCTGAGTCGGCGGCTCGCGAGTCTGTCTGCCGGTACGGATGTGGACGCAGTTTGGGCCGAATACGTGATCTTCGGGCCTTCTGCCCACTATCGTGCTTATACAGGGGGTGCCCGCCCCGTCGGGAAAGGAAACCATGGGAAAGCTGTTGTATGGGCTTCCGGCTGTCGAGATCGAAGCTTCCGACCGTGAGTTGGCCCATCTGAGGGTCGTCATGATCACCAAGCTCCGGCGTGGCGAGATGTTCGCCTTTGCGGTCGACGGCCGCGTTGAGAACGCCGGCACAGGTCGGCGGATCCTCTGGGTCCACCCGTCGATCCCGCTGCAGTTCCAGTTCGACGGGACGGCTGAGGAGAAACTCAACCGGGAGTGGCTCGAAGAACTGATGTCCGCTGCCAACAGCGGCGGCAACCTGCGCCTCACCCCGGAGCCCACCGAACGCACCTGACACCAGGGCGTCGCCACAGCCTCCACGTCGGCTGTGGATCTGGACCACCGACGCGCGAGCGGCGTACAGTGGCATTCAACGGCAACCCAGGACCCCGGTCGCCCCATTCCGTTTCCGGACTGGAGGACACCGTGGCATCAGACGTTCCCGCTTTTCTTCCCCCTTCGTCCCCGCGACCGCCCAGGGCGCGCGACACGACGAGCGAATTCTCGGAGTTGGCGCAGAAAATTCACGCGTCAGGGCTGATGCGCCGACGGTATGGCTACTACTGGGCGAAGCTTGTCGCCCTTCCGGTCGCTTACGCTGTGGCCGTCACGGTGTTCCTGATCGTCGGCGACACGTGGTGGCAGTTGCTCGTCGCGGTCGGCTTCGCTGTGCTGTTCACGCAGACGGCATTCCTCGGCCATGACGCCGCCCACCGGCAGATCTTCCGGTCGGGCCGGTGGAACGACTGGACAAGCCTCATCATCGGCGACCTCTTCGTCGGCATGAGTTACGGCTGGTGGCAGCACAAGCACACCCGTCACCACGCCAACCCGAACAAGGACGGCGCCGACCCGGACATCGAGCTGCCGGTCATTTCATTCACGCCCGCACAGGCGGCGAAGCGCCGCAACCCGGTCACGGCGTGGGCGATCGCGCACCAGGGCGTCTTCTTCTTTCCGATCCTCCTGCTGGAGGGGCTGTCCCTGCACGCATCCAGCGTTCGCCGCGTTTTCAGCCGGGAGCCCATCGACCGGCGTTGGGTGGAGATCCTGTTCATTCTCCTCCGGCTGGGCGGCTACCTCGCCCTTGTCTTCGTCGTGCTGTCTCCCGGCATCGCCTTTGCGTTCCTGGGTGTGCAGCTGGGCGTCTTCGGCTTCTACATGGGAGTCGCGTTCGCGCCGAATCACAAGGGGATGCCGCTGGTTCCGCGTGACGCCAAGCTCGACTTCCTGCGCAGGCAGGTTCTCATGAGCCGGAACGTGCGAGGAACGAAGTTCCTCGACGTCGCTCTCGGCGGACTCAACTACCAGATCGAGCATCACCTGTTCCCGTCGATGCCGCGCCCGCACCTGCGCCGGGCGGCCCCGATCATCTCGGCCTACTGCCAGGAACGCGGAGTGACATACACGCAGACGGGACTGTTCGAGTCGTACGGGATCGTGCTGCGGTATATCAACCGGGTCGGGCTGGGCCAGAGCGACCCGTTCGACTGCCCGCTGGTGGCCCAACGATCCGCACTGTAAGCGACCGTCAGCCGTCTGTACGGTCCTCGACGTCTGCGGGCCGCGCCTCATGGTGGCGGCGACCGTGGGTGCGTCGGTCCTCCTTCATCTCCGCTTCGAACAGGTGGCGTTTGCCGTCGACCAGTTCCTGCCGGGCGCGGTCCTCAGCGGCGACGAACGCCCGGTAGTAGTTCGCGTCGTAGTCCTCGACGATCTGGAACGTCCACCGCCCCTCGATCACGTTGCGACCGACGATCTCAGCGTCGATCTCCGCGGCGAGGGCCTCGTGGCCGGCAGCGCGCAGCATCCCCACCGCCTCACCAAGAGCAAGGTCCGCCTTGCCGGTCAGGCGGTGGAAACCGTAGAGGTAACCCCTGGCGTGTTCCACGACCTCGAGGGCTTCAGACAGTTTGCCGAGCGCCGCGATTGTTTCGTCGCTGGCTGAATCCGGGCGTCGGTGGGCGGAATCGGGACCGGAGTCGGAGAGTGTCATAGCCAGCCATTATCCCGCCGGCGCACGGGGAACCGCTATCCCCGGCCGTGGCCTTCCGCGTTCCTCGCCGGCGCGGTACGGTCCGAGCATGAGAGCGGTATTCGTGTCGTGGATCGGGGTCGTCGTGATCGGCCTGCTCTGCATGCTTCTCGTCAGTCTTTCGGGGCGGTGAGTCCGATGAAGTCGATCTGGCGCGACCACGGCCTCAGCATCTTCTTCGGGACGATCTTCGTGCTGGCACTCGCCGGCCAGTCAGTCGCCGGGCTCCTGGTCTTCAACGAGGAACAGGCTGCGCACGGTGGCGAGCCGGTGTCGTGGGGGGCGTTCGTGACATCCAGTGCGTTCGTCGTCGACGTCGCCGAGAACTGGCAGTCGGAGTACCTGCAGTTCTTCCTCTTCATCCTCGCCACGATCTGGCTGGTGCAGAAGGGGTCGCCTGAGTCGAAGAAGCCGGGCGATGAGGGGATCGACTCCGACGAGAACCAGCTCGTCGGAGCATTCGCCCGCGAGGACTCGCCGAAATGGGCACGGGCGGGGGGCTGGCGGCAGGTCCTCTACTCGAACTCGCTGCTCCTCGTCATGGGCGGCGTGTTCGCGGTGTCCTGGTTCATCCAGTCGGTGGCGGGCACGGTGGTGTACAACGATGAGCAGCGCCAACACGGGGAGCAGACCGTCGACTGGCTCGGATACGTCACGACAGCGGACTTCTGGAACCGGACCCTGCAGAACTGGCAGTCCGAGTTTCTCGCTGTCGGCACCATGGTCGCGTTCTCGATCTACCTGAGGCAGCGCGGATCGTCGGAGTCCAAGCCGGTGGGAACACCCCACCATGAGTCGGCGACTGAGAGTGAGTGAAGCATGAGTGAGGACGAGCTCATCCGCTACGGCCGGAGCCTTCCCGGCGTCATCGTCGACACCGTCGGCGAAGGATCGGGGGCGCCGCAAATCGCGTGGGGCGACTCGTTCTTCTACTTCGATCCCGACGACGACCCGCAGAACCGGCTGCATCCGTTCACGACGATCGTGACGAAGGACTACACCGGATTCGACGAGGCATCCGACCTCGACCGCCCGGGCGTGTTCCGGCTCAACATCGCCGTCGGCCGTGCCGCGTTCGTCGACCTGCTCGGCTATGCACCGTCCCAGCACGCGGAACACGCCGGAGAATTCGACTACACCCAGCTGGACGAGCTGCTGCCGCACCCGGTCTACGCGGCGCAGGGCTGGGTGTCGATCCTCAACCCGGGGGAGTGGACGCTCGAGACGGCGAAAGGCCTCATCGCCGACGCCCGCGATCTCGCGGCGAAGCGGCACGACCGTCGCGCGTCGCACTGACGATCGGGGCGTCGCCGCCCCGCGTGACCGAAACTGCTGGACCAAACTGTTGTGCCGGTGGTGGGACTCGAACCCACACGTCCTTTCGAACAAAGCATTTTGAGTGCTCCGCGTCTGCCATTCCGCCACACCGGCTCGTAACAACGTGCACAAGAGTACCGTAGGATTAAGCCGTGACCGAGCCAGATGTAACCGCCCCCGCCCCGCGTCGAGTTGTCGTAGCCGAAGATGAATCCCTCATCCGACTCGACATCGTCGAGATCCTCCGAGACAACGGATTCGAGGTCGTGGGTGAGGCCGGCGATGGTGAGACGGCTGTCGCCCTCGCCACCGAACTGCGACCGGACCTGGTCATCATGGACGTCAAGATGCCCCAGCTCGACGGAATCTCCGCCGCTGAACGCCTGAACAAGGCGCAGATCGCACCGGTCGTGCTGCTCACGGCGTTCAGCCAGAAAGAACTCGTCGAACGCGCGAGCGAAGCGGGAGCCCTCGCCTACGTCGTCAAGCCGTTCACACCGAACGACCTGCTGCCCGCGATCGAGATCGCGCTGAGCCGGTACCAGCAGATCATCACTCTCGAGGCCGAAGTCGCCGACATGGTCGAGCGTTTCGAGACCCGCAAGCTCGTCGACCGGGCCAAGGGCCTGCTCAACGAGAAGATGGGCCTCACCGAGCCCGAGGCGTTCCGCTGGATCCAGAAGGCGTCGATGGACCGCCGCCTGACCATGCATGACGTCGCCCAGGCGATCGTCGAACAGCTCACCGCGAAGAAGTAACAACCGCGGCGTGTGACGCGGGCGGGCCGGTTCTCCGGCCCGCTTCGTCGTTAACGGATGCCGCCGCTTCATCTGACGCAAACGCCGACTTCCCCCGCCCGAAAACCGGCATCCGGGCCAAACGAACGCACGGTCGCGGCATCCGCGGCAGTTCATCTGACGCAGATGTCGACTTTCCACTCCGAAACCGGCATCCGGGCCAAACGAACCCACCCGATGCCGTCAGCCGGCCGGCAGGTCCTTGATCAGGTTCGTCATCCGGATGGTCGAACACCGGCGTCCCTGTTCGTCGGTCACTGCGATCTCGTGCACGGTCAGGGACCGGCCCAGGTGGATCGGCGTGCAGACGCCGGTGACGACGCCGGACGTGGCCGACCGCGTGTGGGTCGCGTTGATGTCGATGCCGACAGCAAGCTTGCCCGCGCCCGCCCACAGGTTGGCCGCCATCGAGCCGAGCGTCTCGCCGAGCACCACGTACGCTCCGCCGTGGAGCAGCAGGTCCGGCTGGGTGTTTCCCTCGACCGGCATCGTTGCCACGGCCCGGTCATCCGAGAACTCGATCACCTCGAAACCCATTTTCTGGGCCAGGGCGCCTCCGCCGCGCTTGAGCAGGTAGTCGCGGTCATTCGGTATCGAGTTGGTCATCGTCGCCTTCGCTGGTGCTCGAAACCCACTATCGCAAGTCGCTTGTAGGCTGGTGTGGTGTCGGACAACGAAAAGCCTACCCTCCTCGTCATTGACGGTCATTCCCTAGCATTCCGGGCGTTCTACGCGCTTCCGGTCGATAGTTTCTCGACCAAGGACGGCCAGCACACCAACGCCATCCACGGTTTTCTCGCGATGCTCATCAACCTGCTCCGCGACCACAAGCCAACCCACCTCGCGGTGGCCTTCGATATCTCGCGGTCCAGTTTTCGCACCCGGGAGTACCCGGAGTACAAGGGCACGCGGGGTGCGACCCCGTCGGAGTTCGTCGGGCAGGTGCCGCTGCTGCAGACCGCACTCGCGGCGATGAACATCACCACCCTGTCGATCGAGGACTACGAAGCCGACGACATCCTCGCCACGCTCGCCGTCCAGGGCAAGGAGCAGGGCTTCCGCGTCCTCATCGTCTCCGGCGACCGCGACACGATCCAGCTCGTCAACGACGACGTCACGCTGCTCTACCCGTCGCGCATGGGGGTCTCCGACCTCACGATGTACGACGCCGCCAAGGTGATGGAACGGTACGGCATCCAACCGCACCAGTATCCCGAAGTCGCCGCCCTCGTCGGCGAGACCAGCGACAACCTGCCCGGCGTGCCGAAGGTGGGCGAGAAAACCGCGGTGAAGTGGCTGAACCTCTACGGCACCCTCGACGGCATCCTCGAGAACGCCGACAAGATCGGCGGCAAAGTGGGGGAGAGCCTCCGGGAGCACAAAGAGAACGCGATCCGCAACCGCAAGCTCAACCACCTGCTCACCGACGTGGAACTGCCGGTCACCATCGACTCGCTCGTGAAGAAGCCGATCGACGAGCAGGCGGTGCGCGACATCTTCGGCCGGCTCGAGTTGCGGACCATGCTGGACCGCCTGTTCAAGGCGGAAGGCGTCGTGGAAGAGGGCGAAGCATCCGCCTCGCCTGCGACCGCAGCGCTGGCCAGCCCGGTGCCGCAGCAGCTCCTCGATGAGGAGCTCGGCGCCTGGCTGACGCGCGCCGTCGCCGCAAACCCCGACGGCCTCGGGTTCACCGTCGACGTGTACGACGGCAAGCCCACCGGCATGGGCATTTCGACGCCGACCGAGTGCGTCGCCGTCGCGTGGATTCCCGGTCGCGCCGACTACGCCCCGTTCGAGGAATGGCTGGCGAGCCCTGCCCCGAAGCTCATGACCGACGCGAAACGGCAGCTCAAGGCGCTCAAGACGGCCGGGCTCCGGTTCGACGGCCTCGCCTACGACACCCACGTCGCCGGATGGCTTCTGCGGCCCAGCGGCCAGGAGAAAACGCTGTCCGACCTCGTCAGCCGGTACCTCGACGAAACCCTGCCGGTGTCAGACCCGAACCAACTGGTCCCGGTGAACGAGCCGGCCTCAGCGCCGGTGGAGGCCTGGTACACGCTCCGCCTGGTCGGTGCCCTGACCGTGGCGCTCGACCCGGGCTCCCGCAACGTCCTCACCTCGATCGAGGTGCCGACCCTGCTCACCCTCGTCGACATCGAACTGCGCGGCGTCACCGTCAACCACGAACAGCTGACCGGGCTGAGCGCCGAGCTTGCCGCGAAAGCCGCCGACCTCGCGTCTCGCTGTTACGAGATCATCGGCCACGAGGTGAACCTCGGCTCGCCGAAGCAACTGCAGGAAGTCCTCTTCAACGAGCTCGACATGCCGAAGACCCGGGCGAACAAGACGGGCTTCTCGACGGATGCCGGCGCGCTGGCCGACCTGCAGGCCTCCAATCCGCATCCCTTCCTCGGCCTTCTGCTCGAACACCGTGACGCCACCAAACTGCGTCAGATCGTCGAGACCGTCGACAAGGCGATCGCGGCTGACGGCCGGGTCCACACCAGCTACGTGCAGACCGGGACCACAACGGGTCGGATCTCGTCGACCGATCCGAACCTGCAGAACATCCCCGTCCGCACCGAAGAGGGCCGTCGCATCCGGGCCTCGTTCGAAGCCGGCGAAGGTTACGAGACGCTGCTCACCGCCGACTACTCGCAGATCGAGATGCGGATCATGGCTCACCTCTCCGGTGACGAGGGGCTGATCGAGGCGTTCCGGTCCGGCGAGGACCTGCACCGCTTCGTCGGCGCCCGCATCTTCGGCGTCGACCCCGCCGACGTGACGAACGAAATGCGCACCAAGGTGAAGGCCATGTCGTACGGCCTGGCCTACGGGCTCAGCGCGTTCGGCCTGTCGAAGCAGCTGAGGATCGACTCGTCCGAGGCGAAGCAGCTCATGAGCGACTACTTCGCCCGGTTCGGCGCCGTGCGTGACTACCTCCGCAACGTCGTCGAACAGGCCGTCGAGGACGGGTACACCACGACGATCTTCGGCCGCCGCCGGCCGTTCCCCGACCTGAAGAGCCCCAACCGGGTGCTGCGCGACAACGCGCAGCGCGCCGCGCTCAACGCTCCGATCCAGGGCTCGGCAGCCGACATCATGAAGATCGCCATGGTTCACATCGAGGCCGACGTCGCCGCCCAGGGACTCGGTTCCCGCATGCTCATGCAGGTGCACGACGAATTGATCTTCGAGGTCGTCGCGGGGGAGTGGGATGCCCTCGAGGCGATCGTTCGCAGCCGGATGGCCGGTGCCGCGAACCTGACCGTTCCGCTCGACGTCCATGTGGGCCGCGGCCACAACTGGGATGCCGCCGCCCACTGAACTTCGTGACGCATCGGGCGCCGCTGTCCTATGCTCGACTCCATGACTGAACCCACGCGCACTCCGTCAGCCGTCGACGCCATCGCCGAAGACTGGGTCGACACGCTCGTCGAACTCGATCCGCTGGTCGGGACCTACATCGGCCGCACTGAGGCGAACGGCAGGTTCGGCGATTTCTCGCCCGCCGGGCACGAACGGTACGTCGCCGAAGTGAAGCGGACGCTGGCAGCGCTCGACGCCGCGCAACCGGTCGACGGCGTGGACGAGGTCACCAAGACCGACCTCACCAGCGAACTCCGACTCGACCTCGAGAGCGCAGACGCGCAGCTCCACCTGCGCGACCTCAACGTGATCGCGTCGCCCGCCCAGGGCATCCGTGAGATTTTCGACATCATGCCGACGGCAACCGTCGACGACTGGGCGAACGTCTCCACCCGGCTGAAGGCGCTGCCTGAGGCGATCGCCGGCTACGTCGAAACGCTCCGCCTCGGCATCGAACGCGGCATCACCCCGGCCAGGCGGCAGGTGGCTGAGGTCTTCGAACAGGCGAAGAGGTACAGCGCAGACGAGGGCTTCTTCGTCGAACTCGCCGCGACGGCCTCACCGAACGGCGGCCAGCTCCCGGCCTCTCTCGCCTCTGACCTCGCGGACAACGCCGGGCAGGCCGCCGTCGCGTACGCGTCCCTCGCGGACTTCCTGGCCCACGAGCTCGAGCCCGTCGCGCAGGAGCAGGATGCCGTCGGCCGCGACATCTATGCCCTCCAGTCCCGCCGGTTCCTCGGCGCCACGATCGATTTCGATGAGACCTACGAGTGGGGAATCGACGAGCTCGCCCGCATGGTCGCCGAGCAGGAGTCCATCGCCCGCGAGATCAAGCCAGGGGCGAGCGTCGAAGAGGCCATCGCCTTCCTCGACGGCGACTCGAGCCGCAAACTGCACGGCACGGATGCCCTGCAGAAGTGGATGCAGCAGACCAGCGACCGTGCGGTCGCCGAACTCGGTCGGAGCCACTTCGACATCCCCGAGGAGATCCGCACGATCGAGTGCATGATCGCTCCCACGCAGGAGGGCGGGATCTATTACACCGGCCCGACGGACGACTTCTCCCGCCCCGGCCGGATGTGGTGGTCAGTGCCCGAAGGTGTCACCGAGTTCGACACCTGGCGTGAGCTCACCACCGTCTACCACGAGGGCGTTCCGGGGCACCACCTGCAGATCGGGCAGGCGGTCTACAACCGGGCGAAGCTCAACACCTGGCGGCGGCAGCTTGCCGGCACCTCAGGCCACGCAGAGGGCTGGGCGCTCTACGCCGAACGGCTGATGGAACAGCTCGGCTATCTCGACGACCCGGCGGACCGGCTCGGGATGCTCGACGGGCAGCGGATGCGGGCGGCGCGCGTCGTGCTCGACATCGGCGTGCACCTGGGCAAACCCCACCCGGACGGCACCGGAACCTGGACCGCCGACGATGCGTTCGCGTTCCTGCGCAAGAACGTCAACATGAACGACGGGTTCGTCCGGTTCGAGGTGAACAGGTACCTCGGCTGGCCGGGCCAGGCGCCGTCGTACAAGGTGGGGCAGCGGATCTGGGAGCAGCTCCGCGACGAATACGCCCGCCGTGAAGGGAACGCCTTCGACATCAAGGACTTCCACCGGAAGGCCCTCGACCTCGGCGGCGTCGGCCTCGACACGCTCAAGCGCACCCTCCTCGCGGACTGATCAGGCACGCGCCGCTCGCCCTAGTGCGGCGTGGCCACCAGGATCCAGCCGGCGTACACCGCGAGAACGAGGTAGAAGGCAAAGGGCGGGATGTCTCGAGTGCTGACGAAAAGGGCCGTGTACGCCGCGGCCGCGACGAGCAGCAGGACGCCGATCCAGGTTTCGTACTCCAGGCTGGCCAGTCCGAGCAGGGCCAGGCCGACGAGGGTGAGCCAGACGTAGCCCAGCCAGGGTCCTGCTGGGAGCTCGCCGCGGGCGAACTCCTCGATCCGGTGTCCGCGCCTGGCACAACTGACGCTGAACAGCACCGCACCCGCGAGCATTGCCCCTCCAGCGCTGCCGGCAAGCAGCTGGGTCGGCCCCGACCAGGCCGTCGCGAGCACCAGCACACCCACACCCGTGATCACCGGACCGCCGGCGTAGAACCACTGCGCCGTCCGCCAGGCACCCGCCCGTGACCGCAGCAACGCGAGTCGTGCCTCGGGCGTCCGGGTCACGAACACTTGCGGCACGCCGAAGGCCGCGCCCGTGAAGAAGACGAGAATGCCGGCCAGGATGAGCCAGCCTGCCGTGCGGACGATCAGATCCGTGACATCCATCATGCACCACTCACATCAGGGGACCTGCTCTTCGCCGAACCCTACGCCGCCGCACGTTACGATTCAATGCCCACCCCGTCGCAGGGATGGGGAAGAGAAAGTGGAGGCAACCACCGAATGACCCAGATCGCCCTCGTCAGCCACGGCCTCACCGACCCCGCCCTCCGCGACGACGACCTTCCGCTGCTCCGGAACGCGCTCACGGCGGCCGGGCTTCCCACACGGGTCGTCCTCTGGACCGACCCGTCGGTCCTCTGGGAGGACTTCGGCCTGGTGATCATCCGGTCACCGTGGGACTACCCCGAGCAGGCAGCGGCGTTCCTCGACTGGCTCGACCGCGTGGCATCCGTCGTCCCTGTCGTCAACGCGCCCGCCCTGATCCGCTGGAACATCGACAAGACCTACCTGCGCGACATCCGGGCGGTTTCGGATGTTCCGCTCGTTCCGACGACGTTCTGCCTCACCCTCGACGAGGTGGAAACGGCTCGCGCGCAGCTTGGGTCTGCGCGCATTGTCATCAAACCGTCGGTGTCCGCCGGCTCGCAGAACACGGGGCTGTTCGACATCGGCGATCCTGCCGCGCGAACCCTGGCCGAGCACATCCTCGCTCTCGGCAAAACCGTGATGGTGCAGCCGGCGATCGACGGCGTGCAGGAGCGCGGCGAGCACGCCCTGCTCTACTTCAACGGCCGGTTCAGCCACGCCGTCTCGAAGGGCCCGCTGCTCGCCGTCGGCGGGGGACTGCTCGGCGGAACCTACGTCGAGACGATCGAGCCCGTCGACCCGGACCTGCGGGAGCGTGCGGTCGGCGATGCCCTCATCGCCGCGGCCAGGACCGTCCTCCTCAGGCGGGGACTGTCCGAATCGGACTCTCTCCCGCTTTACGCCCGGATCGACGTCGTGAACGACCCGGTCGCCGGGCCCCTCGTGCTCGAGGCGGAACTGTTCGAACCGTCGCTGTTCCTCGATTCAGCACAGGATGCCGTCGGCAATTTCGTGTCTGCGGTCCAGGAGAGACTGCTCCCGACAGACGATTCCGGCGCCCATTCTTAGGCGAGATGCTCATTTGCGGCCCGCCCGCGATTCCCGATAGACTGACATGTCACTTTTGTGACGATCTATCCGTTCGCCGGCACGGAAAACATCCTGAAAATCTCTACATTGGCAGGATCGTGTCGGCCCGAAATCAGTCCTTACTGGAGCAACCACTACATGACAACCGCAACGACCGCCAAGCAGGTCGCTATCAACGACATCGGATCGGCTGAAGACTTCCTGGCCGCGGTCGAGAAAACACTGAAGTTCTTCAACGACGGAGACCTCATCGAAGGTACCGTCGTCAAGATCGATCGCGACGAGGTCCTCCTCGATGTCGGCTACAAGACCGAGGGTGTCATCCCCTCTCGCGAACTTTCGATCAAGCACGACGTCGACCCCAGCGAGGTCGTCCAGGTCGGCGACATGGTCGAAGCCCTCGTCCTCCAGAAGGAAGACAAAGAAGGCCGCCTCATCCTCTCCAAGAAGCGCGCGCAGTACGAGCGTGCGTGGGGCGATGTTGAGAAGATCAAGGAAACCGATGGCGTCGTGACCGGTTCGGTCATCGAGGTCGTCAAGGGTGGACTCATCGTCGACATCGGACTCCGTGGCTTCCTGCCCGCATCGCTCATCGAGCTGCGCCGGGTTCGCGACCTCACGCCGTACCTCGGCCAGGAGATCGAGGCCAAGATCCTCGAGCTCGACAAGAACCGCAACAACGTTGTGCTTTCGCGTCGCGCGCTCCTCGAGCAGACTCAGTCCGAGAGCCGCACCACGTTCCTGAACAACCTCCAGAAGGGCCAGGTCCGCAAGGGCATCGTCTCGTCGATCGTCAACTTCGGTGCGTTCGTCGACCTCGGTGGCGTCGACGGCCTCGTCCACGTCTCGGAGCTCAGCTGGAAGCACATCGAGCACGCGTCCGAGGTTGTCGAGGTTGGCCAGGAGGTCACCGTCGAAATCCTCGAGGTCGACCTCGACCGTGAGCGCGTCTCCCTGTCGCTCAAGGCGACGCAGGAAGACCCGTGGCAGGTCTTCGCCCGCACCCACGCCATCGGCCAGGTTGCACCGGGCAAGGTCACCAAGCTCGTTCCGTTCGGTGCGTTCGTTCGCGTCGCAGACGGCATCGAGGGCCTCGTTCACATCTCCGAGCTCAGCGGCAAGCACGTCGAACTCGCCGAGCAGGTTGTCTCGGTCGGCGACGAGGTGTTCGTCAAGGTCATCGACATCGACCTCGAACGCCGCCGCATCTCGCTGAGCCTCAAGCAGGCCAACGAGGGCGTCGACCCCGAAGGCACCGAATTCGACCCGGCACTCTACGGAATGCTCACCGAGTACGACGACCAGGGCAACTACAAGTACCCTGAGGGCTTCGACCCGGAGACCAACGAGTGGAAAGAGGGCTTCGACACCCAGCGCGAGAAGTGGGAGCAGGACTACGCTGCAGCCCAGGCGCGCTGGGAAGCCCACAAGAAGCAGGTTGCAACGGCCGCGACGGAAGAGGCAGTTGCTGCCGCCGCTCCGTCGGCAGGTTCGAGCTTCTCCAGCGAGACGGCCGGCAGCGGCACCCTCGCCGACGACGAGTCGCTTGCGGCTCTCCGCGAGAAGCTCACGAGCAACTCCTAAGCACCACCACAGCGACTGGCCGGTCCCGACAGGGGCCGGCCAGTCGCCGTGTTCCGCTCCGACTCCGTGCCCTGCTTGTGGGGGACGAGCGATACCAGCCGACTGATACTGTTGGCGGTGAATGCTGCGAGTTGGGGGCGGCTCCTTATTCACTACAAACAACTGAAGGCGCGACGTGGACGTTGGTTCTCTGAGGCAATACCTGGCGACAGACATCTCCAATGAGAAAGCGCTGCGGAACAACCCGCAGCAGGAAAGAAGCCGTCAGAGTCTCGAGGCAATCCTCCGGGTCTGCGGCGAGATCATCGACGAATCAGGGCACGCCGGAGTGACGACCGCCGAGGTGGCCAAGCGCGCTGAGATGGCCATCGGAACGGTCTACCGTTTCTTCCCGGACCGCATCGCCCTCATGCTGGGCGTCTACCAGTACATGCAGGACCAGTACGTCGCCCTGTGCATCGACAAGCTGCTGGAAGCGAATCCCACGACCTGGCAGGAGACGCTGGGGATCATGACCGACACGTCGGTCCTCGCTCGGCGGACGATCCCCGGCTTCAAGGCAACCCAGTACCGGATCCTCGGCGACGAGGAGAGCCAGGAACAGTACCTCAAGGGCTCGAACGAGTTCGTCGCGGCCGTCGCCGGGCTGCTCGCCCAGTTCGACTTCCCGACCGACGAGCGGTGGCTGGTGCACCTCAACGTCGCCGTCGAGCTCTCCCGCGCCCTTCAGCGCCTGGCCTTCGACGCGTCAGCCGAGGGTGACGCGTGGCTGCTGGCTGAGGCCCGCTCCGTCCCGGTCAAGTACCTCGAGGGCCACCTCGTCCCGGTCGCCTGACCGTACGGGCGTCGGCGTGTACCTGATCGGCCTGACCGGGGGCATCGCCTCGGGCAAGTCCACGATTGCGAAGCGTCTCGCTGAACGCGGCGCCGTTCACATCGACGCCGACCAGCTGTCGCGGGAAGCCGTCGAACCCGGCACCGCCGCACTGTCGGCGATCGTCGATCGTTTCGGGTCCGGGATCCTGCAGCCCGATGGCAGCCTCGACCGGGCGGCTCTCGGCGCCATCGTGTTCTCCGATCCCGAGGCGCGGCAGGAACTCAACGCCATCGTGCACCCGGCCGTCAGGAACCTCGGCCTCGAGCGGATCGCCGAGGCCGTGCGCATGGACCCCGCCGCTGTCGTCGTCTATGACATCCCCCTCCTGGTCGAGTCGCGCAACGAGTACCCGTTCGACCTGGTCGTGGTCGCTCACGCAACGCCCGCCACGCGCCTGTCCAGACTCACCGGAATACGCGGGATGCCGGCGGAGGATGCCCGGCAGCGGATCGGCGCCCAGGCAAGCGACGAGGAACGCCTCGCCGTCGCCGACGTCGTGATCGACACCGACGGCAGTATCGACGAAACCCTGGCGCAGACAGACCGGTTGTGGGAGCAGGTACGGCCGGCGCCCGCCCTCTAGCACCGCCGTCAATGTCGGCGGACGTGCCTAGACTCGAAGTATGCAACCCACCCGCTCTGTGCACCCCTTCGAGGTCATCAGCGAATACACCCCGAGCGGCGACCAGCCCAAGGCGATCGCCGAGCTCAGCGGCCGCATCAGGGCCGGCGAGACGGACGTCGTACTGCTTGGTGCGACGGGAACCGGCAAGTCCGCGACAACCGCGTGGCTGATCGAAGCGGTCCAGCGACCCACCCTGGTTCTCGCGCACAACAAGACCCTCGCCGCCCAGCTCGCCAACGAGTTCCGCGAGCTGATGCCGAACAACGCCGTCGAGTACTTCGTCTCCTACTACGACTACTACCAGCCCGAGGCGTACGTTCCCCAGACCGACACCTTCATCGAGAAGGACTCATCAGTCAACGCCGAGGTCGAGCGGCTCAGGCACTCGACCACGAACTCGCTCCTGAGCCGGCGCGACGTGATCGTCGTGTCCACGGTGTCGTGCATCTACGGCCTCGGCAAGCCCGAGGAGTACCTGAACGCGATGATGGCCCTGCAGGTCGGCCAGCGGGTCGACCGGGACTGGCTGATCCGCAAGTTCATTTCGATGCAGTACAACCGCAACGACGTCGATTTCTCGCGCGGCAATTTTCGGGTACGGGGCGACACGATCGAGATCATCCCGGTCTACGAGGAGCTTGCGATCCGGATCGAGATGTTCGGCGATGAGATCGAAGGACTGTATTCGCTGCATCCGCTGACCGGTGACATCGTGCGCAAACTCGACTCGGTGTCGGTCTTCCCCGGTTCGCACTACGTTGCGAGCACCGACGTGATGCAGCGTGCGATCGGCACCATCCAGGAAGAACTCGAGGAACGCCTCGCCGAGCTCGAACGCCAGGGCAAGCTGCTCGAAGCCCAGCGGTTGCGGATGCGCACGACCTTCGACCTCGAGATGATGCAGCAGATCGGCTTCTGTTCAGGCATCGAGAACTATTCCCGGCACATGGACGGCCGCGCCCCCGGGCAGGCTCCGCACTGTCTCATCGACTATTTCCCCGACGACTTCCTCGTCGTGATCGACGAATCGCACGTCACCGTCCCGCAGATCGGTGCGATGTATGAGGGCGACTCGTCGCGCAAACGCACCCTCGTCGAGCACGGGTTCCGGCTCCCCAGCGCCCTCGACAACCGCCCGCTCAAGTGGAACGAGTTCAAGGACCGGGTCGGGCAGACCGTATATCTCTCGGCGACTCCCGGCCGCTACGAGATGGGGATCGCCGACGGCGTCGTCGAGCAGATCATCCGGCCGACCGGACTCGTCGACCCGCAGATCATCGTCAAGCCGTCCAAGGGCCAAATCGACGATCTGCTCGAGGAGATCCGGCTGCGGGCCGGCCGTGACGAACGTGTGCTGGTGACGACCCTCACGAAGAAGATGGCCGAAGAACTCACCGACTTCCTCACCGAAGCCGGCGTGCGCGTGCGTTACCTTCACTCCGACGTCGACACGCTCCGGCGCGTCGAACTGCTCAGCGAACTGCGCTCCGGGCTGTACGACGTCCTCGTCGGCATCAACCTGCTGCGGGAGGGCCTCGACCTTCCCGAGGTCTCGCTCGTGGCCATCCTCGACGCCGACAAAGAGGGATTCCTCCGCTCATCGACGTCGCTCATCCAGACCATCGGCCGCGCCGCGCGCAACGTATCAGGCGAAGTGCACATGTACGCCGATGTGCTCACCGATTCGATGCAACGCGCGATCGAAGAAACCACGAGACGCCGCGAAACCCAGGTCGCCTACAACCTCGAGCACGGCATCGACCCGACGCCGCTGCGCAAGAAGATCGCCGACATCACCGACGCCCTCGCGCGTGAGGGAGCCGACACCGCGCAGATGCTCGCTCACCGTGACGGCAAGAAGCGGAGTCCGACGCCTCGGCTGCGACGTGAGGGGATCGCGGCAGAAGGCGCCGCCCAGCTCGAGTCGATCATCGCCGACCTCAACGCGCAGATGCTGTCCGCCGCCGCCGAACTCAAGTTCGAACTCGCCGGTCGGTTGCGCGACGAACTGTCCGACCTGAAACGCGATCTCCGCCAGATGGAGAAGGCCGGGCACCTCGGCTGACCGTTCAGTCGTCGCCCTCTTCGAAGAGCGGCGCGCCGAGCCCGTGCGTGCCGATCAGCGGAACGAACGTGACGCCGCCGAGGTCGTCCACCCGGGGGAGCCGCTCGGGCCCGAGGGTGAAGCGCTGCAGTTTCTGGCCGAACCCCGGGGTGCCGACCGGCATCACCACGCGACCGCCTTCTTTCAGCTGCTCCAGCCAGGGATCCGGAACCCGGGGCGCCGCAGCGGCCACGACGATCGCGTCGTACGGGGCGGCATCCGGCCAGCCCAGGGTTCCGTCACCGGTCACCACGGTGACATTCGAGTAGCCGAGCCGCGCCAGGACCTCACGCGCACCGTCCGCGAGTTCCGCGTGCCGTTCGATCGACACCACATCAGCGACGATCTCCGCGAGAACCGCGGCCGCGTAGCCCGACCCGGTGCCGACATCGAGGACGTGGCTGTGCTCATCCACCCGCGCCGCCTCGACGGTGAGCGCGACGATATACGGCTGGGAGATGGTCTGCCCTGAACCGATCGGCAGGGGATGGTCAGCGTAGGCATTCGGCCGCGAGAGCCGGCGCACGAACTCCTCACGGGGCACCCGCCGCATCGCGTCGAGAACCCGCGGATCCCGGATGCCGCGGGCGGCGATCTGGTCAGCCACCATCCGTTCGCGCTTCGCGGCGTAGCCATCCATAGCTCATTGTCTACCCTGGGGACAGGGATGTCAGTGGGTCAAAGTAGACTCGTGGGGTGTCAATCTCGAAGGTAAACTCCACCTCAAAACTCAGCGTCCGCGGCGCCCGCGTGCACAACCTGCACAACGTCGACCTCGACATCCCGCGGGATTCCCTCGTGGTGTTCACCGGTTTGTCCGGCTCAGGAAAGTCGTCGCTCGCCTTCGACACGATCTTTGCCGAAGGACAGCGCCGGTATGTCGAGTCGCTGTCGGCATACGCTCGCCAGTTCCTCGGCCAGGTCGACCGCCCCGATGTCGACTTCATCGAAGGCCTCAGCCCGGCGGTGTCGATCGACCAGAAGTCGACGAACCGCAACCCGCGGTCGACGGTCGGCACGATCACCGAGGTTTACGACTACATGCGGCTGCTCTGGGCCCGCATCGGCGTGCCGCACTGCCCCGAATGCGGCGAGCCGATCCAACGGCAGACCGTCCAGCAGATCGCCGACCAGCTGATGGAACTCGAGACCGGCACCCGATACATGGTGACCAGCCCGATCGTCACGCAGAAGAAGGGCGAGTTCGTCGACCTGTTCAAGGAGCTGGCGGCCAAGGGCTACGCCCGCGCCCTCGTCGACGGCGAACAGATCCAGCTGAACGAGCCGCCGACGCTCAAAAAATCGTACAAGCACGACATCTCCGTGGTCGTCGACCGTCTGGTTGCCGGGCCCGACGCGCTCAGCCGTCTCACCGACTCGCTCGAGACGGCCCTGGGGCTCACCGACGGCGTTGTCCAGATCAAACTCGTCGACGAAGAGGGGCCTGACTCGATCCGCTCCTACAGCGAGAAACTCTCCTGCCCGAACAACCACCCGGTGCAGCTCACCGAAATCGAACCGCGCACCTTCAGCTTCAACGCCCCGTTCGGCGCGTGCCCCGAGTGTTCGGGCCTCGGCACGCGTATGTCGGTCGACCAGGACCTGCTGATCGGCGACGAGGACCTCAGCATCGACGACGGTGTGATCATCCCGTGGACGACACAGGGCAAGGGGCTGTACCAGTACTACGAGAAGCTGCTCGAGGGCCTCGCGCTCGACCTCGACTTCTCGCTGCGCACGCCGTGGAAGAAACTTCCGGCGAAGGTGCAGGAGGCGGTGCTGCGCGGCGAAAACTTCAAGGTGAAGGTCAAGTGGAAGAACCGCTACGGGCGTGAGGTGAGCTACACCTCCGGTTTCGAGGGTGTCATGCCCTACATCGAACGTCAGTACGCCCAGGCCGAAACCGATGTCCAGCGCGCACGCTGGGGCGAGTACCTCCGCGAGATCCCGTGCCCGGTCTGCGAGGGTAAGCGGCTGAAGCCCGAGGTCCTCAGCGTCCTCATCCACGGCGCCAACATCGCGGATGTCGCATCGCTCAGCCTCACCGACGCACGCGAGTTCATGGACCAGATGAACCTGACCGACCGTGAGGGCATGATCGCCGCGCAGGTGCTCCGCGAGATCAAGGTGCGGCTGGACTTCCTGATCCAGGTCGGCCTGAACTACCTCAACCTGTCCCGCACCGCCGGCTCGCTGTCCGGCGGTGAAGCGCAACGCATCCGGCTGGCCACCCAGATCGGCTCCGGCCTCACCGGTGTGCTCTACGTCCTCGACGAACCGAGCATCGGGCTGCACCAGCGCGACAACCGCCGCCTCATCCAGACCCTCGTCACCCTGCGTGACCTCGGCAACACCCTCATCGTCGTCGAGCACGACGAGGACACCATCCGGACCGCCGACTGGATCGTCGACATCGGCCCAGGCGCCGGAGTCAACGGCGGTACCGTCGTGCACTCCGGGTCATACGACGACCTGCTGTCGAACACCCGCTCGCTCACCGGCGACTACCTCTCCGGGCGCAAGGAGATCGCGGTCCCTGAGATCCGCCGGCCGGTGGATCCGGCCCGGATGGTCACGGTCGTCGGCGCCGAGGCGAACAACCTCCGCAAGGTGACCGTCGACTTCCCCCTCGGCATCTTCACCGCCGTCACCGGCGTGAGCGGGTCAGGCAAGTCCTCCCTCGTCAACGACGTGCTCTACCGGGTGCTGGCCAACAAGCTCAACGGTGCCAGGAAGCTGCCGGGCAAGCACACCCGGGTGACCGGTGTGGAACAGCTCGACAAGGTGATCCACGTCGACCAGGCGCCGATCGGGCGCACCCCGCGGTCGAACCCGGCCACCTACACCGGCGTCTTCGATCGCATCCGGAACCTGTTCTCGGAGACGATCGAAGCGAAGACGCGTGGCTACCTCCCCGGGCGGTTCAGTTTCAACGTCAAGGGCGGGCGCTGCGAGGCCTGCTCCGGCGACGGCACGATCAAGATCGAGATGAACTTCCTTCCCGATGTCTACGTGGCCTGCGAGGTCTGCGGGGGAGCGCGGTACAACCGCGACACCCTCTCGGTGCACTACAAAGGCAAGAACATCGCCGAAGTGCTCGACATGCCGATTTCGGAAGCCGCGGACTTTTTCGAGCCGATCACGTCCATCCACCGGTTCCTCAAGACCCTCGTCGAGGTCGGTCTCGGTTACGTGCGCCTCGGCCAGAGCGCCACGACGCTGTCCGGCGGCGAGGCGCAGCGGGTGAAACTCGCCACCGAGCTTCAGCGGCGAACGAATGGCCGAAGCATTTACGTGCTCGACGAGCCGACCACCGGGTTGCACTTCGAAGACGTACGCAAACTGCTTCTCGTGCTCAACAGCCTCGTCGACAAGGGCAACACCGTGATCGTCATCGAGCACAACCTCGACGTGATCAAATCGGCCGACTGGCTGATCGACCTCGGGCCCGAGGGTGGAGCCGGCGGCGGCAAGGTCCTCGCCACGGGCACCCCCGAGAAGCTGGCGACGGTGAAGAAGAGCCACACCGGCTACTACCTCAAGGAAGTCCTGGAGGCCGGCCAGGTCGTCGCTCGTAAGGCGGGGTAGTGGGCAAAACCCTCAGTTACCGGCCGCGCCCGGGGGAGATCCCGACGAGCCCCGGCGTGTACCGGTTCCGCGACGAGAATGCGCGCGTCCTGTACGTCGGCAAAGCAAAGAACCTGCGCGCGCGGCTCAGCAACTACTTCGCGCCGCTGCCGAGCCTGCACGAACGCACCCGGCGGATGGTCACCACGGCGAAAAGTGTCGAGTGGACGGTTGTCGGCAGCGACATCGATGCGCTGCAACTCGAGTACACGTGGATCAAGGAGTTCGAGCCGCCGTTCAACGTCAAGTTCCGTGACGACAAGACGTACCCGTACCTGGCCGTGACCCTCGGCGATGAGGCGCCCCGCGTGCTCGTCACCCGGAATCCCCGGATCCGCGGAGCCAAATACTTCGGCCCGTACCCGAAGATCTGGGCCGTGCACGAAACGATCGACCTGATGATCAAGGCATTCCCGATCCGAACCTGCTCGGACTCGAGTTACAAGCGGGCGATGCAGTCCGGGCGGCCGTGCTTCCCCGGTCAGATCGGGCGTTGCGGAGGCCCCTGTTCCGGTCGGGTCAGCCTCGACGAGCACCGTGCCATGGTGAACGACTTCGTCAGTTTCCTCAACGGCAACGACAAGCGATTCGTGACCGAGGCGACGAAGAAGATGCGCGAGGCCGCCGCAGTGCAGGATTACGAGGCTGCCGCACGGTACCGGGACCGGCTGCAGGCGCTCGAGGCGGTGCTCGACAAGAGCGCCGTCGTGCTCAAGGACTCGGTCGACGCGGACCTCTTCGGCCTCGCCCACGATGAGCTCTCCGCGGCCGTGCAACAGTTCATCGTGCGAGGCGGTCGGATCCGCGGTGTCCGCTCCTGGACGGTCGACAAGGAACTCGACCTCTCCACCGCCGAGCTCGTCGACAGCGTTCTGCAGCGGGCATACGATTCCGGCGCTGTCGTCGACATCCCGCGCGAGATCCTCGTTCCTGAACTGCCCGAGGATGCCGCCGAACTCGAGACCTGGCTGGCCGGGCTCCGCGGCAAGGGCAAGGTGCGGCTCCACACCGCCCAGCGTGGTGAGAAGGCGGCACTGATGCAGACCGCCGTGATCAACGCCAAGAACGCGCTCATGCTGTACAAGACCAGGCGCAGCGCCGATTTCGTCGCCCGCTCGCAGGCCCTGACCGATATCCAGACGGCGATCGGGATGGAACAGGCCCCACTGCGGATCGAATGCTTCGACGTCTCCCACCTGTCCGGGACCAACATCGTCGCGTCCATGGTGGTGTTCGAGGACGGCTTGCCGCGTAAGGACCAGTACCGGCGGTTCAGCATCGCGGAGTCCACCGATGACACCGAGTCGATCTACCAGGTGCTGTCGCGGCGCCTCGCCTACCTGACCGAACCCGAGGCCGGCGAGCTGGAGACGACCGACGCGGACGCCGCGGCGGAAGCCGTCGCCAAGCCGCGCAAGTTCGCTTACCCCCCGCAACTGCTCATCGTCGACGGCGGACAACCGCAGGTGCACGCCGCTCGCCGCGCGCTCCTCGAATCCGGGCGCGACGACATCCAACTCGTGGGAATGGCCAAGCGACTGGAAGAGATCTGGCTCCCGGACAGCGACTATCCGGTCATCCTTCCCCGCAACTCCGAAGCGCTGTTCCTGCTCCAGCGGGTTCGGGACGAAGCTCACCGCTTCGCCATCACCTACCAGCGGGCGAAACGACGAAACGACATCTCCAGCGTGCTGGCCGACATTCCCGGGCTGGGCCCGGCGAGGGTCAAGTCGCTGCTGCGGCACTTCGGCTCCGTTGCCAAGCTCAAACAGGCCACCCCCGAGGCGATCACCGAGGTCGCCGGCATCGGCCCCGCCCTCGCCTCAGCCATCCACGCCCAGTTGAACAGTCGGTAGGCTGGGGAGGGCAGCCGGACCAGGTCGGCCGCGCAACCGAAAGTGCAGGAAACCCGGTGGAGCAGCCGACCCCTCAGGAAGTACTGATTGTCACGGGCATGTCGGGAGCAGGCAGGTCCACCGTTGCGAATGCCCTGGAAGACCTCGAGTGGTACGTCGTCGACAACCTGCCCCCGCAGATGCTCCGACCACTGATCGATCTCGCCGAACGAGCCGGCGGAGCCCTTCCGCGGATCGCCGCGGTCGTCGACGTGCGCGGCCGGGACTTCTTCGGCGACCTGCAGCAGATGATCCAGTCGCTGCGGTCAGGCACGAAACTCCGGGTCGTCTTCCTCGACGCCACGGATGCCGCGCTCGTGCGCCGGTTCGACGCGGTCCGCCGGCCGCACCCGCTCCAGGGCGGAGGGACGATCCTGGACGGCATCGCGAGTGAACGCGCCCGGCTTTCCACGATCCGCGAATCCAGTGACATCGTCATCGACACATCCGATCTCAACGTTCACCAGCTGGCCACCAAGACGGCCGAATTGTTCGCCGCGGAAGGGACGCCGGGCGTCAAGCTCACGGTGATGAGTTTCGGCTTCAAATACGGGCTCCCATCGGATGCCGACACCGTCGCGGATGCCCGATTCCTGCCCAACCCGTTTTGGGTTCCCGAGTTGCGGGCGCATACTGGACTGGACGCCGAAGTCAGCGACTTCGTGCTCGGCCAGCCGGGCGCCCGGGAATTCCTGGACAGCTATGCGACTGCTCTCGCCCCGGTCCTGGCCGGGTATCAGCGGGAAAACAAACGATTCGCCACATTCGCCATCGGCTGCACGGGCGGAAAACACCGCTCCGTCGCCCTCGCACTTCAGCTCGCCGACAAGCTCGCCGAGCTGCCCGGGGTGGCCACGAACGTGAAACACAGGGACCTGGGGCGCGAATAGCAGCGCCAGGTTGCGTTATTGACTTCAACACACGAGATAGGACAACGATTGGCACTGACTGCTGAGGTCAAAGAAGAACTGGCCGGGATCGTGGAAGCCAAGACAGCCGTGCGGGCTGCCGAACTCACCTCGATCCTCCGCTTCAGCGGTGGGCTCCACCTCATCTCGAGCCGCATCGCCATCGAATCCGAGCTGGAGACCCCGCAGCTCGCTCGACGCATCCGCAAGGATCTCGCCGAGCTCTACGGTGTGCGCAGCGACGTCAGCATGATCAGCGGCTCAGGAACCCGCAGGGGCGAGTCCTACCTGGTGCGCGTTCAGGAAGGCGGCGAGACCCTCGCACGCCAGACCGGGCTGCTCGACGCACGGCGCCGCCCGATCCGCGGCCTGCCCAACCGGCTCACCACCGGCACCAAAGCCGAACTCGCCGCGGTCTGGCGTGGAGCATTCCTCGCAGCGGGGAGCCTCACCGATCCCGGACGCTCCGCCGCCCTCGAGATCACCTGCCCGGGCAACGAGTCGGCAATGGCGCTCGTCGGCGCCGCGGGCCGCCTCGGCGTCGCAGCCAAGGCACGCGAAGTTCGCGGCGTGCACCGTGTCGTCATCCGCGACGGTGAAGCGATCAGCGCCATGCTCGTGCTGATGGGCGCCCACGGCACCGTGAAGGCATGGGAGGAACTGCGGCAGCGCCGCGAGGTCCGGGCGACCGCCAACCGGCTGGTCAACTTCGACGATGCCAACCTGCGCCGCTCGGCTCAGGCCGCTGTCGCCGCCTGTGCCCGCGTCGAACGGGCCATGGAGATCCTCAGCGACGACATCCCGGAGCACCTGCGTTACGCGGGCGAACTCCGACTGAGCTTCCGAGACGCCAGTCTCGACGAGCTCGGCCACCACGCGGACCCGCCGATGACGAAGGATGCCATCGCCGGAAGGATTCGCCGCCTCCTGGCCATGGCGGACAAGCGGGCCGAGGATCTCGGCCTTCCCGGAACCGATGCCAACCTGCCCCCCGGCCTCGACGACGTCTGAACCGTGCCCCGTCTGTGCCCCCACCGGCTGAGGCGACCTGACTAGACTGGAAAAGTCGGCCTGCGCCGCTACACCCGCGGCCGCCGGCACAAGAAGAGGAGACATACCAAATGGCTGAATACACCCTCCCGGACCTCGCATACGACTACTCGGCACTCGAGCCGAGTATCTCAGGGGCCATCATGGAACTGCACCACTCGAAGCACCACCAGGCCTACGTGACCGGCGCGAACACCGCGCTGGCACAGCTGGCCGAGGCTCGGGATTCCGACAACCTCGCCAATGTGAACAAGCTCGAGAAGGACCTCGCCTTCAACCTCGGCGGCCACGTCAACCACTCGATCTTCTGGACCAACCTCTCACCGAACGGCGGCGACAAGCCGACCGGTGACCTCGCTTCGGCAATCGACGAGTTCTTCGGCTCGTTCGACAAGTTCCGCGCGCACTTCACCGCGGCGGCCCTCGGCGTGCAGGGTTCCGGCTGGGCCGTCCTCGCCTGGGACTCGATCGGGCAGAAGCTCATCGTCCAGCAGTTCTTCGACCAGCAGTCCAACTTCGCCGCCGGCACCGTCCCGGTGCTGATGCTCGACGTCTGGGAGCACGCGTATTACCTCGACTACAAGAACGTCCGCGCCGACTACGTCAAGGCGTTCTGGAACATCACCAACTGGGAGAACGTCGAAAAGCGCTTCCTCACCGCCCGTGAGAAGACCGCCGGGCTCCTGCTACTGTCATAACCGACATGGTCGTCCGGGGTTCCCCGGACGACCATTTCCTTCTTCCACCCCACAGTTCAACATCAAGAACGCGCCTCGGCGCCACAGAAACAGGAGAGATCCTTGTCCGTAAAGATCGGCATCAACGGGTTCGGCCGCATCGGCCGCAACTACTTCCGCGCAGCTCTCGCTAAAGGCAGCGACCTCGAAATCGTCGCGGTCAACGACCTCACCGATAACAAGACTCTTGCGCACCTCCTCAAATACGACTCCATCACCGGCCGCCTTGACGCGACCGTCGAGTTCGACGAAGAGAAGATCACCGTCAACGGCAAGGCCATCAAGGTCTTCTCGGAGCGCGACCCCGCCAACCTCCCCTGGGGCGAACTGGGCGTCGACATCGTCATCGAGTCCACCGGGTTCTTCACCAAGGCCGTCGACGCGAAGAAGCACATCGCAGCAGGCGCCAAGAAGGTCCTCATCTCCGCCCCGGCCACCGGCGAAGACGCCACCTTCGTCATGGGCGTCAACGAAGACCTGTACGACCCGGAGAACCACCACATCATCTCCAACGCGTCGTGCACGACCAACTGCCTCGCGCCGCTCGCGAAGGTCTTCAACGACGCGTTCGGCATCGAACGCGGCCTGATGACCACGGTCCACGCCTACACCGCTGACCAGAACCTCCAGGACGGCCCGCACAGCGACCTCCGCCGCGCACGCGCCGCTGGCGTCAACATCGTCCCGACCTCCACCGGAGCAGCGAAGGCCATCGGCCTCGTCCTCCCGGAGCTCAAGGGCAAGCTCGACGGCTTCGCGCTGCGCGTTCCCGTGCCCACCGGTTCGATCACCGACCTCACCGTCGAGTCGTCGCGCCCGGTCACCGTCGACGAGGTCAAGGCCGCGTACAAGACGGCAGCGGAAGGCCCCCTCAAGGGCATCCTGCTGTACACCGAGGACGAGATCGTCTCCAGCGACATCGTCACCGACCCGCACTCGTCGATCTTCGACGCCGGCCTGCTGCGCGTCATGGGAAACCAGGTCAAGCTCGTGAGCTGGTACGACAACGAGTGGGGTTACTCCAACCGCCTTGTCGACCTCACCGAGTACGTCGCAGACCGTCTCTAGAGACGCAGCCGTGTCGCTTCGCACTCTCGAATCGCTGGGCTCGCTAGCCGGCACGCGCATCGTCGTTCGGTGTGACCTCAACGTTCCTCTCCAGGACGGGGTTATCACCGACGACGGGCGCGTGCGCGCATCGCTGCCCACGCTGAAAACGCTCCTCGACGCGGGGGCCCGCGTCGTCGTCGTGTCGCACCTCGGTCGCCCCGAGGGTGCGCCCGACGCCCGGTACAGCCTCGCTCCCGTGGCGAAGCGTCTCTCCGAACTGCTCGGCTCAGATGTGTCCTTCGCCTCTGACACGGTCGGCGCCGACGCTCAGAAAGTTGTCGGCGCGCTCGGGGACGGCCAGGTCGCCGTGCTCGAGAACCTCCGGTTCAACCCGGGGGAGACCAGCAAGGACGAGGCAGATCGGACCGCTTTCGCCGAGAAGCTCGCCTCCTTTGGCGACGCGTTCGTCTCGGACGGGTTTGGCGTCGTCCACCGCAAACAGGCCAGCGTCTACGAGCTGCCGAAGCTCCTGCCCAGTGCGGCGGGCTTGCTCATCTCCACAGAGCTCGAAGTGCTCGACCGGCTCACCGAGTCGCCTGAGCGCCCGTACACGGTCGTCCTCGGCGGTTCGAAGGTCTCAGACAAGCTCGGCGTGATCGGTCACCTGCTGCCGCGGGTCAACACGCTCCTCATCGGTGGCGGAATGCTCTTCACGTTCCTTGCCGCCCAGGGCCACAAAGTCGGCTCGAGCCTCCTCGAAGAGGACCAGCTCGACACCGTCAGGGGCTACCTGGCTGAGGCAGAGAAACTCGGCGTGGACATCGTCCTGCCGACGGACGTCGTCGTTGCGGCCGCGTTCAGCGCGGATGCGGAGCACGTCGTGCAGCCCGCTGACGCGATCGAGAAGACTCCGTTCGGCGCATCGGGCCTCGGCCTGGACATCGGGCCTGACACGTCCGCCCGCTTCGCCGACATCATCCGTTCATCGAAGACGGTGTTCTGGAACGGCCCCATGGGCGTCTTCGAACTCGCACCCTTCGCTGCGGGAACGCAGGCTGTCGCGCAGGCGCTCACCGACGTCGACGGCCTCAGCGTCGTGGGCGGTGGCGACTCAGCAGCCGCTGTGCGCGCCCTCGGATTCGATGACGACCAATTCGGACACATATCGACCGGAGGTGGCGCGAGTCTCGAATTCCTCGAGGGCAAGCGGCTTCCCGGACTGGAGATTTTGGGATGGCAGCAATGACCGGATCCGTGCGACGGACCCCGCTGATCGCGGGCAACTGGAAGATGAACCTGGACCACCTCCAGGCCATCGCTTTCGTTCAGAAACTGGCGTGGGGCCTGGCGGATGCCAAGCACGACGTCGCGAGCGTCGAGGTGGCGGTCTTCCCGCCGTTCACCGACCTTCGCAGCGTGCAGACGCTCGTGGCAGCGGACAAGCTGCCGATCGCGTTTGGGGCACAGGACCTGTCCGAACACGACTCGGGCGCGTACACCGGTGAGATCTCCGGTGCGTTCCTCGCCGGCCTCGACTGCACGTATGTCCTGATCGGACACTCGGAGCGTCGCACGTTGCACGCCGAGTCGGATGAACAGGTTGCCGGCAAGGTCCGTGCGGCTCTGAAGCACAACCTCGTGCCGATCATCTGCGTGGGCGAGACGGCCGAGGACCTCGAGAAGCATGGTCCCAGCGCCGTGCCGGTCGCACAGCTCAAGGCTGCACTGGCCGGCATCACATCCACCGTCGACATCGTCGTGGCGTACGAGCCGGTCTGGGCGATCGGCTCCGGTCAGGCGGCCACACCCGAGCAGGCGGAGCAGGTGGCCGCAGCATTGCGCGCCGTCCTGGTCGAGACCCTCGGGGAGGACGTCGCGCAGAAGACACGCATCCTCTATGGCGGATCGGTGAAGGCGTCCAACATCGCCGGCTTCATGCGTGAACCGAACGTGGACGGAGCGCTTGTCGGCGGGGCCAGCCTCGACCTGACCGAGTTCTCGAGCATCGTCCGGTACCAGAAGCACGTCGGACTCTGACCGGCGCACGCTCACGCTATAATTGAGCGCGGTGCATGGAACTCCATGGCCGCCACATGAAAGGTCCTTTGTGGAGATACTTCAGGTCGTTCTGCAAGTGGTGCTCGGAATCACGAGCCTCTTGCTCACATTCCTCATCCTCTTGCACAAGGGGCGTGGCGGTGGACTGTCGGATATGTTCGGCGGCGGCATGGGTTCGAGCCTCGGCTCGTCCGGTGTAGCCGAGCGTAACCTCAACCGGTTCACTGTCGTACTCGCACTCGTTTGGTTCAGCTCGATCGTTGCGCTTGGTCTCATCACCAAGTTCTCCGCGGGCGTGTAGGAGGAACATATGGCTGCCGGAGGTAGCGCAATTCGTGGTTCACGCGTGGGTGCAGGCCCGATGGGCGAGCAGGACCATGGCTTCCATGCTGATCGTGTCGCAGTCTCGTACTGGGACATCCTCGGCAACGAGACGATTCGGCATTTCTCTGCCAGCCTTCCCGATGAAGAGATCCCTGAGACCATCGACAGCCCGTCGTCCGGCCTTCCGGCCGGGCGCAACCAGGCCAACCCGCCTGAGGTCGCCAAGCTCGAGCCGTACAAGACTCACCTGGCGTACGTGAAGGAACGTCGCACCGAAGAAGAAGCTGAGGCTCTTCTCGATGAGGCGCTGCAGCAGCTCCGCGCGCGGCGCGGAACGGCGTCAGCCCAGTAAGAAGCTCATCCGGCTCCGGCCGGAGCGACGAAAGAGCCCCTGTCCTCGGACAGGGGCTCTTTCGTCTGTCCTCGGACAGGGGCTCTTTCGTCTGTTTTCGGCGCGGAAGCCCGCCCGCCTGAGAGGCTGCGCGGGTCAAACGGCGTGGCGCGGGCGAAGGTTCGCCCGCGCGAAGCAGACACACCCGCGCCGTTGATCTCGGCTCCGCCCGTTGCGGAGGGACACCCCGCCGCTGACGGGGTGCACCGCCGGCGCGAAATCGGCGCTACGCGGGTCAAACGGCGTAGCGCGGGCGATATATCGCCCGCGTGAACCAGAAACACCCGCGCGACCTCCAGCTCACGACGCCGGATGCGACGCGTCAGTAGGCGGGCGCGATGAGGCTCTCTGGAACTTCGGATGCTGCGTCGGCGTCGACGAAGAACACCGTGCGCTTGCGACCCTTCATGCCGGCGATCGGAACCTCGGTGTATGCGGCACCGGCGAGGGCGAGCCCGAGGACCGAGGCCTTGTCCGCCCCTGAGAGTGCCACCCAGATCCGCTGCGACGAATTGATCGCCGGACGGGTCAGGCTGATGCGCTCAGGCGGCGGCTTGGGGGAGTTGCGCACCGCGACGACCGTCGCCTCGCGTTCGAGAACCTCCGGCCGATCAGGGAACAGCGACGCCGTGTGGCCGTCGGGACCGACCCCCAGAAACGTGATGTCGAATCGCGGCAGCGCATTGTCCCCGTCAGCGTGAGCGGCGAGTTCTTCCGCGTACGCCGCCGCTGCCTGGTCGAGATCGAGCGGACCATCTGAGGGCGCACAGGCGTGGATGTTGGCAGCCGGGATGGCGATATGGTCGAGCAGCGCCTCGCGCGCCTTCACCTCATTGCGTTCCGGATCCCCGGCCGGCAGCCAGCGCTCGTCGCCCCACCAGACGTGCACCCGGGACCAGTCGACGCTGTCCCGGGCGGGTGAGGCGTTGATGGCAGCCAGCACTTTGAGTGCGACACGGCCTCCCTCGAGCACGAGGTTCACCCGGTCGAGTTCGTCGAGCAGGTCGACGGTCTTGGTCAGGAACCGAGCCGTGATGGAAGCCGCCAGGGCGTCGCTGTCAGCATGCACGAGCACGCGTCGTTCATTCGTCATTGAGTTTTACCTTCCCCGGTGGCGCTCTCCACTGCGAGCTGGCGCACACCCTTGGTGATCACCTCACCGTACAACGGATCCGGGTCGAGTCGGCGCAGCTCTTCGGCGAGGCAGTCGCGAAGGTTCCGTCGCGGCAGGCTGAGCTCGTGCGTCGGCTGGTTCGACTGGGTGAGCTTTGCGACGGTGCCGTGCGGGCGTTCGAGCACGATGTCACCGCTGGCACGGGACAGCCGCACCCCGTGGATGCCGGTGTCGCCCGAACCACGCGGGGTCAATTCCTGCACCACAGGGACCTGGAGCTGCATCTGCAGCCAGGCGGCAATCAGCACGGTGGACGCTGAATCTGCCGCACCGGCGACCGTCACACCCGTCACGGGCTCATACGGTGGCTGGTCCAGCACGGCGGCGAGCTGTGCCCGCCAGAGGGTGAGCCTTGTCCAGGCGAAGTCGGTGTCGCCGGGTGCGTACGAACGGGAAAGATCGAGAAGGGCCGCGTGCGGGTCCTCGTGTTCCGATGCATCGGTGATGCGCCGCTGGGCGATCTGCCCGATGGCGGTGTTGGCGACATCCCCGGGCGCCTCGATCGGCCACCAGGCGACAACGGGGGCGTCGGGCAGGAGCAAGCCGTTGATGAGGCTCACTTCGTTGCCGGCAGCCTCACCGTACGCCCGGAGGATGATGACCTCGCTCGCGCCGGCGTCGCCGCCGACCCGGATCTGGGCGTCGATCTTCGCCGCTTCGTTCGCGCCACCCGGGATGCGTGAGAACACGAGCACACGCATCGGGTGCTCTCGCGACGCGTCGTTGGCGGCTTCGATCGCTTCTTCCTCTTCGCCGAGCTGCGAGACGATGACGAGCGTGAGCACGCGACCGAGCGCGACGGCGCCTCCGTCTTCCCGCAGGGTGACGAGCTTCTTCGAGAGTTTGCTGATCGTGGTGTCGGGCAGATCGACAATCATGGTCGCCTCCAGGTGCGTCCATCGCGAGCGAGGAGCTCGTCGGCGGAGTTCGGGCCCCAGGAGCCCGGCAGGTACTGTTCGAGCGGACCGCCCTGGGCGGCCCAGTATTCCTCGATCGGGTCGAGGATCTTCCACGACAGTTCGACTTCCTGGTGACGCGGGAACAGCGGCGGGTCGCCGAGCAGCACGTCGAGGATGAGCCGCTCGTAGGCCTCGGGGCTCGCCTCGGTGAAGGCGTGGCCGTAGCCGAAGTCCATCGTGACGTCGCGCACCTGCGTCCCGGCGCCCGGGACCTTCGATCCGAAGCGGATGGTCACGCCTTCATCGGGCTGCACCCGGATGACGAGGGCGTTCTGACCGAGCTCGGACGTCTGGCTTTCGGCGAAGAGGAACTGCGGCGCCCGCTTGAAGACAACCGCGATCTCCGTCACCCGCCGACCGAGGCGTTTGCCGGCCCGCAGGTAGAACGGGACGCCGTCCCAGCGCCGGGTCTTGATGTCGAGGCGCATGGCGGCGTAGGTCTCGGTCGTCGACTCGGGCGACATGCCGTCCTCCTCGAGGAAGCCGGGCACCTTTTCGCCGCCCTGCCAGCCGCCGGCGTACTGCCCGCGAGCGGTCGCCGTACCGAGGTCGTCCGGCAGGCTCACTGCAGCCAGGACCTTCTCCTTCTCGGCACGAAGATCCTTCGCGTCGAACGAGAGAGGCTCCTCCATCGCGGTGAGGGCGAGGAGCTGCAGGATGTGGTTCTGGATGACGTCGCGCGCGGCGCCGATTCCGTCGTAGTACCCGGCCCGTCCGCCGACCCCGATGTCCTCGGCCATGCTGATCTGCACGTGGTCGACGTAGTTCGAGTTCCAGATCGGTTCGAACATCTGGTTGGCGAAGCGCAACGCCAGAATGTTCTGCACCGTCTCCTTGCCCAGGTAGTGGTCGATCCGGAACACCGAGTCCGGCGGGAACACCGACTCGACGACGGTGTTCAGCTCACGTGCTGTCTTGAGGTCCGACCCGAACGGTTTCTCGATGACAACGCGGCGCCACTGGCCGTCGCTGGCATCCGCCAGTCCGGAGCGGCGCAGCTGTTCGGTGACCGTCGGGAACGCCTTCGGGGGGATCGACAGGTAGAACGCGTGGTTGCCCATGGTGCCGCGTTCGGCGTCGAGCTTCCGGACGGTTTCCTTCAGCTGTTCGAACGCCGAATCGTCGCCGAATTCACCGGAGACGAAACGGATGCCCTGCGCAAGCTGTTTCCAGACTTCCTCCCGGTACTCGGTCCGTGCATAAGCCTTGACGGCCTCGTGCACGACTTCCTCGAAGTCCTGGTCCTCCCAGTCCCGCCTGGCGAAACCGACCAGGGAGAAACCGGGAGGAAGCAGGCCTCGGTTCGCGAGGTCGTAGACGGCGGGCATCAGCTTCTTGCGTGACAGGTCTCCTGTCACGCCGAAGATGATGAGCCCGCTCGGGCCGGCAATGCGGTTCAGACGACGATCAGAATCCAACCGCAGGGGATTGGACTCGGGGGTGATATCCACGGGGGACATGCAGCTCCTCGGTAACGGCCAACCAGCGTGAGCTAGTTGATGGCCTCAAACAGTGACACGATGTTGTTTTCAGGGTCCGTCAGGTGCAGAGTGACGACCGGTCGGCCGGCATCCGCCAGCACACTGGCGTCGCCCTGGGCCTGTGCCTGAAGCAGCTGGCCGAAGGTGAACGGTCGACCGGGAACCTCCAGGTCGGTGGGGGAGTCCTGCGTGATCTGCAGGAACACGCCCACCGCCGGGCCACCCTTGTGGAACTGGCCGGTGGAGTGCAGGAACCGGGGGCCCCACCCGAAGGTGACAGGCCGTCCGGCGATACCCGCGAGCATGCTCCGGATGCCTTCCAGCTGGGGAAGCGCCACCCGGTCGACATACGCCTGGACCGCGAGGTACCCGTTGTCGTCGAGCTGGGCGACAAGCGCGTCGACCGCCTGCTTCACCGTCGTCGCGCCACCGAGAACTGCGGCGTTACCGCGCACCTCGATGCCGTTCTCGGAGAACAGCGGCTCGGTTGGTTCGGGGCGGGCGTCGAGGAGGCCGCGGGTGGCGATCTTCGCCGATTCCACGTCGGGCTGGTCGTACGGGTTGATCCCGAGGATGCGGCCGGCGATGACGGTCGCATACTCCCAGACCAGGATCTGCGCGCCGAGGGTGCCGGAGACGAGGATCTCACCCTCGTGGCGGTCCCGGGGGAACAGGTGCACGGCGTCGGCGTCGTCAACCAGCCGGACCACCTGAACGTCGGCGTACTCGCCGGAGAGTTCAGGCGCGAACGTGTCGACGACGACGGGCAGCAGCCCTGTGCCCTGCTTGCCGGTGGACTCAGCGATGAGCTGCTCGGCCCAGTCGGCGAACCCGACGATGTGGGTTCCGTCAGCGACGATCGCGAGCTTGTCGCGAAGCGGAGAGGTCCCGGCGATGGCGGCGCCGAGGATCAGGCCCGGGTTGTGCTTGTCGTCGATCGACAATTCGACGGCGACCGAATCGGCCTCGTCGAGGAGCGCGCCGACATCGACGCCGGCCAGCCCGGACGGCACGAGGCCGAACGCGGTGAGCGCCGAGTACCGGCCGCCGACGTTCGGGTCCGCGTTGAAGACCCGGTAACCGGCCTCGCGGGCCGACGCGTCAAGCGGCGAGCCCGGGTCGGTGACGACGATGATGCGACCCCGGGGGTCGATCCCGGCGTCGGTGAACGCCTTCTCGTACGCGCGACGCTGGCTGTCGGTCTCGACGGTCGACCCGGACTTCGACGAGACGACGAGGACGGATGCCTCCAGCCTGTCGGCGAGGGCCGCAAGGACCTGCCCGGGTGCTGTCGAGTCGAGGACGGTGAGGTTGCCGCCGAGCGTGCGGGTGATCACCTCGGGTGCGAGCGACGAGCCGCCCATCCCGGCGAGAACGACGTGTTCGACACCGGCATCCGTCAGCTCGGCGCGAAGCGCCTCGATCTGAGCGACGAGGGGGCGCGAAACGCTGGTCGCCTCGGTCCAGCCGAGTCGCTTGGACGCCTCCTCTTCCGCCTCAGGACCCCACAGTGCGGCGTCCTGTCCGGTGATCCCCGAAGCGACCATGTCGGCCACGAGCGTGGGGACGACCGCGTCCACGGCAGCCTTCGCGGCGCCGGAGACGTGGATCTTGAAGCTCATTTTGCGGCCGCCAGTGCCTGCGTGACGGTGTCGAGGAGTTCGTTCCAGGAGACGATGAACTTCTCAACGCCTTCCTTCTCGAGCAGCGCGGTGACCTCGTCGTACGAGATACCCAGGCCGGCGATCGCGTCGAGGACCTTGTTGGCCTCGGCGTACGAACCGGTGACGGTGTCGCCGTCGATCTGGCCGTGGTCGAAGGTGGCCTCGAGGGTCTTCTCCGGCATGGTGTTGACGACGCCGTCAGCGACGAGCTGGGTCACGTAGAGGGTGTCGGGAAGGCTCGGGTCCTTGACACCGGTCGATGCCCACAGCGGACGCTGCTTGTTGGCGCCGGCGGCGAGGAGACCCGCTGCACGCTCGGAAGCGAAGGTCTGCTCGAACACTTCGTAGGCGAGCTGCGCGTTTGCGACACCCGCTTTGCTCTTGAGCGCGAGGGCCTCGTCGGTGCCGACGGCCACGAGGCGCTTGTCGATCTCGGTGTCGACGCGCGACACGAAGAACGAGGCGACGGAGTGGATGGTCGACAGGTCGATGCCGGCCGCCTTGGCCTGCTCGAGACCGGTCAGGTACGCGTTCATGACCTCGCGGTAACGCTGGAGGCTGAAGATGAGCGTGACGTTGACGCTGATCCCCGCGGAGATCGCCGCAGTGATCGCTTCGAGGCCCTCGACGGTGGCGGGGATCTTGATCATCACGTTGGGCTTGTCGATCTTGGCCCAGAGTTCCTTCGCCTCAGCGATGGTGGCTGCGGCGTCGTGGGCGAGGCGGGGCTCGACCTCGATCGAGACCCGGCCGTCGAATCCGTGTGAGGCGTCGTAGATCGGCCGGAACAGGTCGGCAGCGCGTGAGACGTCTGCGGTGGTGATCTCGAAGACCGCCTCGGTGACGTCCTTGCCGGCTGCGGCGAGTTCGGAGACCTGCTTGGCGTAGCTCTCGCCCTTGCTGAGCGCCGCGGCGAAGATCGTCGGGTTGGTGGTGACGCCGACGACGTTGCGCGTGTCGATGAGCTGCTGCAGGCTGCCCGAGTCCATGCGGTCGCGGGACAGGTCGTCGAGCCAGATGCTGACGCCGGCGGTGGAAAGCTGGGCGGTGGGGGTGTTCTCAGTCATGATTCTCCTAGTGCCCGGCGTTACTTGCCGAGCGATTCTTTAGCGGCGGCGACGACGGCTTCAGTGGTGATGCCGAACTCGCGGAAGAGGGTCTTGTAGTCGGCGGATGCTCCGAAGTGCTCGATCGACACGGAACGGCCGGCGTCGCCGACGATGTCCCGCCAGCCCAGCGCCAGGCCGGCCTCGACCGAGACCCGCGCGGTGATTGCCTTCGGGAGGACCTTCTCCTGGTAGGCGGCATCCTGCTCGGAGAACCATTCGACGCAGGGTACGGAGACGACGCGCGCGTTCACTCCATCGGACTTGAGCGCTTCACGCGCCTCGACGGCGAGGTGGACCTCGGAGCCGGTGGCGATGAGGATCACGTCAGGGGTGCCGTTCGGCGCCTCAGCGAGGATGTAGGCACCCTTCGCCACGAACGAGGCATCCGCGAAGGTCTCACCGGACGCTTCGCCGTCGCCACGCTCGAACACGGGGATGTTCTGACGGGTCAGCGCGATACCGGCGGGGCCGCCACGGCGGGTGAGGATTTCCTGCCAGGCGTAGCCGACCTCGTTCGCATCACCGGGGCGCACGACGGCGAGGTTCGGGATGGCACGGAGGGTGGCGAGCTGTTCGATCGGCTGGTGCGTCGGGCCGTCTTCGCCGAGGGCCACGGAGTCGTGGGTCCAGACGAAGATCGACGGCACGTTCATCAGCGCAGCGAGCCGGACGGCCGGACGCATGTAGTCGCTGAAGATGAGGAAGGTTCCACCGTATGCGCGGGTGGGGCCGTGCAGGGCGATGCCGTTGAGGATCGCGCCCATCGCGTGCTCGCGGATACCGAAGTGCAGTACGCGACCATGCTCGTTGCCGGTCCACTCACCGGTGGAGTGCTCACTCGGAACGAAGGAGGCGGCCCCCTCGATGGTGGTGTTGTTGGACTCGGCGAGGTCGGCGGAGCCGCCCCAGAGTTCCGGGATGACCGGTCCGAGCGCGTTGAGGACCTTTCCTGATGCCGAGCGGGTGGACACGTCCTTGCCAGGTTCGAAGACCGGGAGGGCGTCTTCCACACCGTCGGGAAGGTTGCCAGTGAGCAGGCGGTCAAGCAGGGCGCCCTTCTCCGGGTTCGCTGCCTTCCAGGCGTCGAAGCCCTTCTGCCATTCGGCACGCTCGGTTGCGCCGCGGTCGACGGCCTTGCGGGTGTGGGCGAGGACCTCGTCGGCGACGACGAAGCTTTCGGCCGGGTCGAAACCGAGGACTTCCTTCACCGCGGCGAGTTCGTCAGCGCCGAGAGCCGAGCCGTGGATCTTTCCGGTGTTCTGCTTCTTCGGGCTGGGCCAGCCGATGATCGTCTTGAGGATGATCAGTGAGGGGCGGCCGGTTTCGGCCTTGGCGGCCTCGATGGCGTCGTTGAGGGCGTGGATGTCCTCCACGTAGTCGCCGGTCTTCTTCCAGTCAACCGTCTGCACGTGCCAGTGGTACGCCTCATAGCGCTTGGCGACGTCTTCGGTGAAGGCGATGTTGGTGTCGTCCTCGATCGAGATCTGGTTGCTGTCGTAGATGGCGATGAGGTTGCCGAGCTGCTGGTGGCCGGCGAGCGAGGAAGCCTCGCTCGTGATGCCTTCCTGCAGGTCGCCGTCGCCGGCGATGACGTAGACGAAGTGGTCGAACGGGCTCTTGCCGGCAGCGGTGTCCGGGTCGAGCAATCCGCGTTCGTAGCGTGCCGCGTAGGCGAAGCCGACAGCGGAGGCCAGTCCCTGGCCGAGCGGCCCTGTGGTGATCTCGACACCGTCGGTGTGGCCGTACTCCGGGTGACCGGGGGTGAGTGAACCCCAGGTGCGCAGCGCCTTGAGGTCGTCGAGTTCGAGGCCGTACCCGCCCAGGTAGAGCTGGACGTACTGCGTCAGCGAGCTGTGGCCGACGGAAAGCACGAAGCGGTCCCGTCCGAGCCAGTGCTGATCGCTCGGGTCGCGCCGCATGACCTTCTGGAACAGGAGGTAGGCGGCGGGGGCGAGGCTCATCGCCGTACCCGGGTGGCCGTTCCCAACCTTCTCGACCGCATCCGCTGCGAGGAGGCGGGCGGTGTCAACCGCCGTGTTGTCAATGGAATCCCATTGCAAAGCTGCCACTTTAGTGACCCTTCTGATCGGAATCGACGGGCCATCTCTGGCCCGCCGATGAGGCGCGAAATCACGCACATTGGCTTCATTGGCTCCGCTGGACGCGACTGTTCCTGGAGAAAGCAGGAAGTAATAGCACCGCGAACGGTTTGGCGAGCGTCTCCAGTATAGGGAACCCTGCACACAGGTGCCCGGTTCGTTACGCCAGACCGCGAGCCGGTCGGGCGGCCATGCCCTTCTGGACTTCTCGCCTAGAATGGGGGAGCAAGCCACCGGTTAGAGGAGCGATGAACATTGCTGTAGAAGACCGCGTCACGCCACAACGCGTGAGCGCCGTCGACAAGGTCAAGGGGTACATCTCCCTCACAAAACCTCGCGTGATGGAACTCCTCCTGGTGACGACCGTCCCGGTGATGATCCTCGCGCAGGGGGGCATCCCGAACCTCTGGCTCGTGCTCGCGACCGTGATCGGCGGAGCGCTCAGCGCCGGCTCGGCCGGTGCGTTCAACTGCTACATCGACCGCGACATCGACAAGGTGATGAAGCGCACGAGCAACCGGCCGCTCGTCACCGGCGTGCTGACGCCGCGCGAAGCGCTCGTCTTTTCCTGGGTGCTCGCCGCCGCATCCACCGTCTGGCTGTACCTGACGACGAATCCGCTCACCGCGGCGCTCTCGGTCGGGGCCATCTTCTTCTACGTCGTGATCTACACGCTCTGGCTGAAGCGCTGGACCTCGCAGAACATCATCTGGGGCGGGATCGCCGGCTGCTTCCCGGTGCTGATCGGCTGGGCCGCCGTCGCCAACTCCCTGGGCTGGGCGCCGTTCATCCTCTTCGCCGTGGTCTTCCTCTGGACACCGCCGCACTACTGGCCTCTGTCGATGAAGTACCGCGACGACTACAAGTCGGCCGGAGTGCCTATGCTCTCCGTGGTCCGCGGTCGCGCGCAGGTCGGTCTGCAGGTCATCCTGTACGCGTGGGCGACGGTCGCGTGTTCGCTGCTGCTCGTGCCTGTGGCGTCGATGGGGATCGTGTACACGGTCGTGGCCGTGGCATCCGGTGGCTGGTTCATCTACGAGACCCACCGCCTGTACAACCTGGCGATCCGCCACGAGAAGGTGTCGCCGATGCGCGTCTTCCACGGGTCGATCAGCTACCTCACGCTGCTGTTCCTGGCCGTCGGAATCGATCCGCTGCTGCCGTTCTGACGCCGGATCCCGTGCCCGAGTCCGAGGTCCACGCGCCCGGCGGGGGCATGATCGTCGGTGCGCTTGCACGTGATCTCGCGGCGTGGCATCCGCCCAGCCCGGGCATGGCCCGGCTTCGTGACGATTATCTTGCTTTCCTGGACGAGCGAGGAAGCCGAGCCCTCGATCGGGACGGCGGCAGGGAACATCTGACGTCGAGTTGCTTCGTCTTCACTCCCGACCGTTCCAGCGTCCTGCTGTGTTTCCACCGGAAGGGCCGCTTCTGGGTGCAGCTCGGCGGACACATCGAGAACGCAGACGCATCGGTGTCGGAGGCCGCGTTCCGCGAGGCCGTCGAGGAGGGCGGCATCCCGGTCGACCCTGTGTCGGTCCTCCCGGTCGATGTGGACAGGCACGCGCTCAGTGCGGGCTTCGGCCGCTGCGCCGTGCACTGGGACGTCGGTTTCGCGGCGACGGCGACGGCAGGCTCCGTGCCCGTGGTCAGCGACGAAAGCGACGACGTGCGATGGTGGCCGGTGGATGCCCTCCCGTCAGCCGTTCCTGGCGGGTTCGGCGACCGGCTGTCCCGAGTGATCGAGGCCCTTTCGGAGCGTCCGTAGCGCCGTCAGAACCTCACACCGGCGGATTCTGGGGGAGAGGTTTGTGACGGCCGGGCGTGCCCCGCACCCTCGAGTCACCGCGAAATGCTGCTCCGCAGCATCCCGAACGACAACTCCCGTCAACTCGACGTTCGATCGGTCCGGAAGGGGGCCGCTACGACGGCTGGAGCGTCTCGGCGGGTTTCGTCTCGACCGGGACCGCCGCCGGCGTCTTGAGGTTGAGCACCGTCACCGTCATGGCGGCGGCGAGAACGCAGGCGAGCACCATGTGCAGGCCGACGAGGATCCCGGGCAGCCCCATCCGCGCCTGTGCCACACCGACGATGATCTGTACGCCCTCCACCGCGAGGAGGAGCCCCGAGGGAAATCGGAGACTCGGAACCGGCAACAGCCACGCGGCTGCGACGATGACCACGGTGAGCGCAAGCGTGATGTAGGCCGGCCAGGAATGCACGTGCTGCAGCAGTTCGGGATTGAGCCCGTTCCGCGCCGCGCCCTTGTCTCCGGCATGCGGGCCGGACCCGGTCGTAAGGATGCCGACGACGATGGTCACCGCGACGAAGAACGAGGCCGCGTGGGTGACCGCTGCGAGCCATACCGGAACAGATCGCACCCTCGCGCCGTTGCCTTCGTAGACCCGGAAGACGAGCACGGCGGCTAGCACGACGAGGACGATGCTGAGCACGAAGTGCAGGCCGACCACGTACGGGTTGAGCCCGCTGAGCACGGTGATGCCGCCGACGACGGCCTGGAACAGCACGCTGCAGGCGGGAATGAGGGTGAGGATGAAGAGGTCGCGACGCTGCTTGCGGTACTTCAGCACGAACAGGAGCGCGAAGATCGCGATGATCTGAAGCACGAAGAACAGGGTGCGGTTGCCGAACTCGATCACGCCATGGATGCCCATCTCGGGCGTCGAGACGAACGATTCCGCGGTGCAGCGCGGCCAGGTCGGGCAGCCCAGACCGGAACCGGTGAGTCGCACCGCGCCACCGGTGCCGACGAGGATGGTCTGCGCGGCGAGGTTGAGCCACGCAACGACGCGGACCCGACGGTCGACGCTGGCCGGAAGCCAGTCCCAGAATCGTCTGCCGGCCTGTGCGATCGTATTCACTGTCGAGTGTTCCTCTACTTGTGTTGTTACTGTGACTGGTTGGTCGCCTGCTGCTATTTGCCACCACAACCTGTAGAATCATGGGGTTCAAGCATTTAAGTCTGGCGCTCGCCAGCGAACGGCGCGGGAGCAGCGCGGCCCCCGTCCTTGGACAATTGTAGATACGCAAATCAGCCGCCCGCACATTCCTGAGCAACACCTGTTGTTCCGGCGTGCGCGGGAATGCGACGCGCAGAAATCCTGTTACGCAGCTGAGAAGGAAAGAGGTTGACATGTCAGACGTTCTGATTGACCGCCCCGAACTCGCAAGCCTTGGGCAGTACGAATTCGGCTGGGCGGACTCTGACGCCGCGGGCGCTTCGGCCCGACGCGGTGTCTCGCCAGAAGTCGTCACCGACATCTCCCACCTCAAGAACGAGGCCGACTGGATGCTGCAGCGCCGGCTCAAGGGCCTCGCCCTGTTCGAGCGCAAGCCGATGCCCACCTGGGGAGCAGACCTCTCCGAGATCGACTTCGACAACATCAAGTACTTCGTCCGCTCCACTGAGAAGCAGGCGCAAACCTGGGAAGACCTCCCGGACGACATCAAGAACACGTACGAGAAGCTCGGCATCCCCGAAGCGGAGCGCCAGCGCCTCGTCTCCGGTGTCGCCGCCCAGTACGAGTCCGAGGTCGTCTACCACCAGATCAACGAGGACCTCGAACGCCAGGGCGTCATCTTCATGGACACCGACACGGCTCTCAAAGAGCACCCGGAGTTCTTCGAAGAGTACTTCGGCACGGTGATCCCGGCCGGAGACAACAAATTCGCCGCGCTCAACACCGCCGTCTGGTCGGGCGGATCGTTCGTCTACGTGCCGCCCGGCGTGCACGTCGAGATCCCGCTGCAGGCGTACTTCCGGATCAACACCGAGAACATGGGCCAGTTCGAGCGCACCCTGATCATCGCCGACGAGGGCAGCTACGTTCACTACATCGAGGGCTGCACGGCCCCGATCTACAAGTCTGACTCGCTGCACTCCGCCGTTGTTGAGATCATCGTGAAGAAGAACGCCCGCGTTCGCTACACGACGATCCAGAACTGGTCGAACAACGTCTACAACCTCGTCACCAAGCGCGCCACGGCCGCCGAAGGCGCGACGATGGAGTGGATCGACGGAAACATCGGTTCCAAGGTCACCATGAAGTACCCGTCCATCTTCCTCATGGGCGAGCACGCCAAGGGCGAGACCCTCTCCGTCGCGTTCGCCGGCCCCGGCCAGCACCAGGACGCCGGCGCGAAGATGATCCACATGGCGCCGTACACGCAGTCGTCGATCGTCTCGAAGTCGATCGCCCGCGGGGGCGGCCGTGCCGGTTACCGTGGTGAAGTCCGGGTGGATGCCAACGCGCACCACTCCGCGAACACGGTGCGCTGTGACGCGCTCCTCGTCGACACGATTTCCCGCAGCGACACCTACCCGGCCATCGACATCCGCGTCGACGACGTGCAGCTCGGCCACGAGGCGACTGTCTCCAAGGTCAGCGAGGAGCAGCTCTTCTATCTCATGAGCCGCGGAATGCCCGAGGACGAAGCCATGGCGATGATCGTCCGCGGCTTCATCGAGCCCATTGCTCGCGAGCTCCCCATGGAATACGCACTCGAACTCAACAAGCTCATCGAAATGGGCATGGAAGGATCGGTCGGCTAAATGACGATCTCCGCGCCGGAAGCAACAACCACGAAGCTCGAGAACACCGGGCAACTGGGTTACAAGAAGCACACCGACGGCGGATGGGGACTCGTCCCGATCCAAACCCGTTCCGAACGATTCGCGTCGACGAAGGTCGAAGATTTCCCCGCCGTCACCGGGCGCGAAGCGGTCTGGAAGCTGACCCCGATCGACCGGGTCGCCGACCTCATCGACGGGCCGCTCGACGGCAGTGTCCACGACATTGACGCGTCGCTCGTCGACGGAGTCGACGTCCGCTGGGTCGACCGCAGCGACGCGCGCATCGGAAGCGCGGGCACGCCCGAGGAACGCGCATCGGCGAACGCCTGGACTCAGTTCGACCAGGCCCTCGCCATCACCGTTTCCGGTGAAGAGGCGAAGACCGTCCGGGTTCGCCGCTCCGGGCTCGGCAACGGTCCGCGTGCTGCGCACATTCTCCTCGAAGCCAAGCCGTTCAGCACCGGACTGGTCATCCTTGCCAACGCCGGCCAGGCACGCCTGACCGAAAACGTCGAAATCATCGTCGGCGAAGGTGCCAACCTCACGGTCGTCACCGTCCAGCAGTGGGACGACGACGCCGTGCACCTCGCCTCGCACTTCACCACCGTCGGCCGTGACGCGCGCGTCAAGCACGTCGTCGTCACCCTCGGCGGCAGCGTGGTGCGGGTCAACCCGTCCACCCACCTCAACTCCCAGGGCGGAGAGGTCGAGGCTCTCGGGCTGTATTTCGCAGATGCCGGACAGCACCTTGAACAGCAGGTGTACGTCGACCACGACGCACCGCACACCCGCAGCCGCGTCACCTACAAGGGCGCCCTCCAGGGCGCTGGCGCACGCACCGTGTGGATCGGCGACGTGCTCATCCGCCAGACCGGCACGGGCACCGACAGCTATGAGCAGAACCGCAACCTCGTCCTCACCGACGGGACCCGTGCGGACTCCGTGCCCAACCTCGAGATCGAAACCGGCGACATCGCCGGTGCCGGCCACGCCAGCGCGACCGGCCGTTTCGACGACGAGCAGCTGTTCTACCTGCAGGCTCGCGGCATCCCCGAAGAAGAGGCACGCCGCCTCGTCGTCCGCGGGTTCCTCACCGAGATCGTGCAGCAGATCGGCGACCCCGAACTGCAGGAACGGCTCGAGATCGCCATCGAGGAAGAACTGAACGGAACCAGCCTGTCGACGGACGGACACTAGACGTGGCTGAACTCGTCTGCGCCCTCGGCGACCTCAAGGTCAACGAGGCCAAACGCGTGGTCGTCGGCGGCAAGGCGATCGCCCTGGTCCTCGACGGCAGCGGCGATGTCCACGCGATCGGCGACACCTGCACCCACGGTGACATTTCGCTGTCCGAGGGATTCGTCGAAGACGACACGCTCGAATGCTGGGCGCACGGCTCCCAGTTCTCCCTCCTCACGGGCAAGCCGCTGTCGCTGCCCGCCTACGAACCCGTCCCGGTCTACTCCGTGGAACTGACCGACGGAAACATTTACATCGACCCGACCGTAACGAAAGAGATCTGAGCTCATGGCTGTACTTGAAATCCGCGACCTGCACGTCAGCGTCCAGACCGAACAGGGATCCAAGCCCATCCTGCGCGGCGTCGACCTCACCATTCACAAGGGCGAGACCCACGCCATCATGGGCCCCAACGGCTCGGGCAAGTCGACCCTCGCGTACACGATCGCCGGCCACCCGAAGTACACCGTCGACTCCGGGACGATCACCCTTGACGGCCAGGACGTCCTCGCAATGACCGTCGACGAGCGCGCCCGTGCCGGCCTGTTCCTCGCCATGCAGTACCCGGTCGAGATCCCCGGCGTCACGGTGACGAACTTCCTCCGCACCGCGAAGACGGCCATCGACGGAGAGGCACCGCCCATCCGCCACTGGATCAAGGACGTCAAGTCCTCGATGAAGAACCTCCGGATGGACTCCACCTTCGCCGAGCGCAACGTCAACGAGGGCTTCTCGGGCGGCGAGAAGAAGCGCCACGAGATCCTGCAGATGGAGCTTCTCAAGCCGACCTTCGCCGTTCTCGACGAGACCGACTCCGGCCTCGACGTCGACGCACTCAAGATCGTCTCCGAAGGCGTGAACCGGGCCAAGGAGAACACCAACCTCGGTGTTCTCCTCATCACCCACTACACGCGCATCCTCCGCTACATCAAGCCCGACTTCGTGCACGTCTTCGTCGACGGGCGCATTGCCGAGCAGGGCGGCCCTGAACTCGCCGACCGTCTCGAAGACGAGGGCTACGACCGCTTCCTCGCCAACGAAGCGACGGCGTAAGCTTCAATCATGGTGACCACACTGAGCCCGCAGCGCTTCGACGAAGTCGAAGAAGCCCTCAAGGAAGTGATGGACCCCGAGCTCGGCATCAACATCGTCGACCTCGGGCTCATCTACGACCTCGGCTGGGATGACGAGAACAACGCGCTCATCATCCACATGACCCTCACCTCTGCCGGCTGCCCCCTCACCGACGTGCTCGAGGAGCAGACCGCGCAGGCGCTGGACGGCGTCGTCGAGGCGTTCCGGATCAACTGGGTCTGGATGCCGCCGTGGGGCCCCGAGAAGATCACCGACGACGGCCGCGACATGATGCGGGCGCTCGGCTTCTCGATCTGACCGAGTCCGAACGGATATCGTCGGAGGATGACACGTGTCTCCTCCGACCCGATCGACGTTCTGCGTTCCCGGACGAGCGAGAAGTGGGCTGACCACCCGGCCGACGTCCTGCCGATGTTCGTGGCCGAGATGGACTACCCCCTCGCCGATCCGATCCGTCGCGCGTTGCACGAGGCGATCGACCGCGGAGACGCCGGCTATGTGTCCTCGCACAATCCCCTCGCGGCCGGCTTTCGCGGGTTCGCTCAGCGACGCTGGAACTGGGACCTGAACGGTGCCCGGCTCCTGACGACCGCCGATGTGAGCATGGGCATCGTCGAAATCCTCCGCCGGGTCACCGAACCGGGAGACAAGGTCGTGATCACGCCGCCGGTCTACCCGCCGTTCTTCGACCTGGTGGCCGAGGCGGGAGCATCCGTTCTCGCCGTTCCGCTCAGGGAAGCGGAGAATGCACTCCGGCTCGACCTCGCGGCACTGGAACGGGCGTTCGCCTCTGGTGCCCGCGCCTTCGTGCTCTGCAACCCGCACAACCCCCTCGGGCACGCGCACACCAGGGACGACCTGGAGACGCTGGCCCGGCTCGCCGTCGTCCACGGCGTGACCGTGATCAGCGACGAGATCCACGCACCACTGACCCAGCCGGGCACGACCTTCACCCCCTACCTGAGCGTCTCGGCGGAGGCCCGTGCGTCGGGCTTCGCGGTGCATTCGGCGAGCAAGGCATGGAACATCGCCGGCCTCAAGTGCGCCACGATGGTGGCTGCGGGGGAGGGGCCGGCCGGAATTCTCGACCGGATGCCGTCCGAGGTGTTCTGGCGGACCGGCCAGTTCGGGATGCTCGCAAGTGCGGCCGCGTACGCGGACGGGGAGGACTGGCTCGACGGCGTTCTGGAGGCGATCGCCCGCAATGTGGAGAGCCTCGACCGCCTGCTCCGTGAGCACCTCCCCGAGGTGCGCTGGCACCGCCCCGACGCCGGCTACCTCGTCTGGCTCGACTTCCGGGGCCGCGGGTGGGGAAGCGACCCGGCCGAGCGGATCCTCGAGGAGGCGAGAGTCGCACTCAGCGCCGGGTCGGAGTTCGGCGAACCGGGTGCCGGATTCGCGCGGATGAACATCGCCTGCTCACCCGAACTGCTCGACGAGGCGATCCGCCGGATCGCTGCCATCCCGCCAGGTGAACGGGGCCAGAGCCAGTCCTGAGAGGAGCGGGCCAGCTCCCAGCCGCGACAACGTAGACTATGAGGTTGACCCCTGACTTTTCCGCGCCGTCTTTGGCGCGCCCCGACGAACTGGACCTGTTTTGCTGAGTGTGCACGATCTCGAAATTCGCGTCGGGGCACGGGTTCTCATGGACGAAGTCAACTTCCGCGTGTCCGCCGGAGACAAGATCGGCCTGGTCGGGCGCAACGGTGCCGGCAAGACCACATTGACCAAGGTGCTCGCCGGCGAATTGCCGGCCTCGAACGGCAAGGTCGAACGCTCGGGCGAGCTCGGCTACCTGCCACAGGACCCGCGCTCCGGCGACCCCGACGAACTGGCGCGCACACGCATCCTCAACGCCCGCGGGCTGGGGAGCCTCGTCCTCGGCATGCAGGAAGCCACGATGGGAATGGCCTCAACGGATGCCGCGACAAGCGCCGCCGCGATGAAGAAGTACGGGAATCTCGAGGAACGGTTCCAGATGCTCGGCGGTTACGCGGCCGAAGCGGAGGCCGCGTCGATCGCCAGCAACCTCAACCTGCCCGACCGGATCCTGGACCAGCAGCTGAAAACCCTGTCCGGCGGCCAGCGCCGACGGATCGAGCTCGCCCGGATCCTGTTCTCCGATGCCCGAACGATGATCCTCGACGAACCGACGAACCACCTCGACGCCGACTCGGTGACCTGGCTCCGCGAGTTCCTCAAGACCTACACCGGCGGCTTCATCGTGATCACCCACGATGTCGAGCTCGTCGGCGAGACCGTCAACAAGGTGTTCTACCTCGATGGCAACCGCCAGGTCATCGACGTGTACAACATGAACTGGAAGAACTACCAGCGCCAGCGCGAAGCCGACGAGGAACGCCGCAAGAAGGAACGCGTCAACGTCGAGAAGAAGGCGACCTCGCTGCAGCTGCAGGCGGCAAGGTTCGGCGCCAAGGCGTCCAAGGCTGCGTCAGCGCACCAGATGGTCGCCCGCGCCGAGAAGATGCTCTCCGGCCTCGATGAGGTGCGTACCGTCGAACGGGTCGCCAAGCTGCGCTTCCCCGACCCGGCCCCGTGCGGCCGGACGCCGCTGATGGCGTCGAACCTGTCGCGCAGCTACGGCTCGCTGGAAATCTTCACGGCCGTCGACCTCGCCGTCGACCGCGGCTCCAAGGTCGTCGTTCTCGGCCTCAACGGCGCCGGAAAGACGACGCTGCTGCGAATCCTGGCGGGCGTCGACAAACCGGACACCGGGCAGGTCGAACCGGGCCACGGCCTCAGGATCGGCTACTTCGCCCAGGAGCACGAGACGCTCGACGTCAAGCGCAGCGTCCTCGAGAACATGGTGTCGAGTTCACCGAACATCACGGAGACCGAGGCCAGGAAGGTCCTCGGCTCGTTCCTGTTCACTGGCGACGACTCGCACAAGCCCGCCGGTGTGCTCTCCGGTGGCGAGAAGACGCGTCTGGCCCTCGCCATGATCGTCGTCTCAGGGGCCAACGTGCTTCTGCTCGATGAGCCCACGAACAACCTCGACCCGGCGAGCCGCGCCGAGATCCTCGACGCCCTGGCGCACTTCACGGGCGCTGTCGTGCTGGTCAGCCATGACGAGGGCGCCGTGCAGGCCCTCAACCCCGAGCGGGTTCTGATCCTGCCCGATGGTGTCGAGGACCACTGGAACAAGGATTACCTCGAATTGATCGAGCTGGCCTGACCCTCTGGGTGCAAAAGACGCAACCAACCGGGATTACAGCTACCTCGAATTGATCGAGCTGGCCTGATCCATCGGTCCGAGAGGGCCGTTCGTCCGCCGGGGAGCGCCCCTTCGGAACCACTCGAACGGCGAGATGACGCGAGATGTCGTTCAGGATGCCGGGACGCAGCGTCTCGCGGCAACTCAGGCGAGCGAGCAGCGATGTGCGGCGAATCGACGATCGTTGCGGCCCCGTACGCCCGATCGACCGGGCCCAAAGGGCTGCTCGCCCGATCGATCGGTCCGCGAGGCTCGTCCGTTCGCCGGAGAGCGCCCCTTCGGAACCACTCGAACGGCGAGATGACGCGAGATGTCGTTCAGGATGCCGGGACGCAGCGTTTCCCGGCAACTCAGGCGAGCGAGCAGCGATGTGCGGCGAATCGACGATCGTTGCAGCCCCGTATGCCCGATCGACCGGGCCCAAAGGGCTGCTCGCCCGGTCGATCGGGCCCAAAGGGTTGCTCGCCCGATCGATCGGTCCGCGAAACTCGTCCGTTCGCCTGAGAGCGTCCCTTCGGGACCACTCGAACGGCGAGATGACACGAGATGTCGTTCAGGATGCCGGGACGCAGCGTCTCGCGGCAACTCAGGCGGGCGAACAGCGATGTGCGGCGAATCGGCGAACACGTGTCATCGATCGCGCGAAACACGACAGCTACAACGAGCCGATCGGACTCTCAGCGCACGGATGCGTCGAGGATGTCGTCCTCGACGTCGGCGTCGGAGCGCTTCGCCACGCGTTTGCGCTCCCGCGCGGCCGCACGGGCCTGCTCCGCCGGGTCCTCGGCATTGAGGTGCCGGTACTCCTCACGGATCGCGTAGCCGAGGAACGCAAACCCCAGCAGCCCGAAGACGATCCACTGCAGCGCATACGACAGGTGTGAGCCCTCGTCGAGTTCGGGCTTGAAGGCGGGGAGCGGCCGGTCTTCGGCCGGAGCAGGCGTCTCGGACGCCATCAGGCCGTACGCGGCGGTGTACACCGGCGCGTCGATCCGCTCGTCGAACTGCGACAGTTCCACGGTGGCGATCTGGCCCTCGGCCGCGCCCCGACCTGTCAGGGCGGGCTCGCCTGGCTTCAGCCGCGCGGTCACGGTGACGTCACCGGCCGGCGGATCAGGTACCACATCGGGCAGATCCTGGGCGCTGCCGGTCGGCAGCCACCCCCGGTCCACCACGAAAACCCTGCCGTCCGGCAACTGCAGCGGCGTCAGGACCTCGAAACCCGGCTGCCCGTTGCGCGGCCGGTTGCGCACAAGAACCTGTTCCTCTTCCAGGTAGGTCCCGGTGAGAAGAACAGGTGTCCATTCCTGATCGTCGTTCCATGCGTCGAGGGAGCGGAGCACATCGTCGAGGGGAACCGGGTCGTCCTCGTAGTTGTCGAGGACCCGTGAGTTCTCCAGGCGCTTCTCTTCGAGCCGGGACACCTGCCAGTTGGAGAGCAGCACGCAGACGACGGCGAAGACCACGGCGACGGCAAGGTACCCGAACCACCGCTTGCTGATCACGAACCGCCAGTTGCTCACGGTGCGTCCTCCGGGGTCGAGGTGGCCAGGGGTGCAGTGGTCACGGGAAAGTCCCGCGCGGCGAGGAAGTCGCGCAGGTAGTCGTGGTGGTCGTCACAGGCCAGCCACACCTTCACCCGGTCTTCGGAGTGGATCTTCGGGTTTCGCCACTCGATCCGCCATCCGGCCGTGGCTGAGCAACCGGCCCGTGAACAGCTGAACTGCCCGGGCTCCTGGAACAGTCCGATCATGACGCCTGACGGTCCGGCTCGTCTTCGGGCTGATCCCGCTCGGGATGCTCGGGAAGAGCCACCACCCCGCCGGGGCGCAGCACCGTGGCGTTGGAGACCGGCGCCCCCACGTTGGCGAGCACGACGGCTACGTAGGGAAGACAGATCGCCCCGGCGGCGCAGACGAACAACCACCACCCGTCGGCGAACAGCATCAGCACCAGGCACACCACTCGGATGCTCATCGCAATCGTGTACTTGAGCATTCGTGCCCGCCGGTCGGCATCAGGCGACGGCGGCAGTGAGGTGATGGATGGCTGTTTCATGCACTCCAAGACTACGCTTGTTTGCGCACCCCCAGCAGGGTTCGCCAGGGATATCCAGTTCCGCGAATGCTGGGAACATCCCCAACCACGGAAGGCCGACATGCCCCACTCTGAGATCTCCCCGCGCACGGTACTCGTCACAGGAGGGAACCGGGGAATCGGCTTCGCCATCGCCGAGGAGTTCGTGGCCCTGGGGCACCGGGTGGCGGTGACCGCACGGTCCGGTGACGGCCCCGCCGGGAGCCTCACCGTGCGCGCCGACGTGACGGATGCCGCGTCGATCGACGCCGCATTCACCGAGATCGAGCAGAAACTCGGCCCGGTCGAAGTCGTCGTGGCCAACGCAGGAATCACCAGGGACACCCTCCTGATGCGCATGAGCGAGGACGATTTCGACAGCGTGGTGAACACGAACCTCGGCGGTTCGTTCCGCGTCGTCAAACGGTCATCGAAGGGGATGCTGAAGGCACGCTTCGGCCGGATCATCCTGATCTCCAGCGTGGTCGGCCTCTACGGCGGACCCGGCCAGGTGAACTACGCCGCGTCGAAGGCCGGACTGGTGGGAATGGCCCGCTCGATCACCCGTGAACTGGGCGCGCGGGGCATCACAGCCAACGTCGTCGCCCCGGGTTTCATTGAGACGGACATGACCGCGGAACTTCCCGAAGCCACACAGGCCGAATACAAGAAGGGCATCCCTGCCGGCCGGTTCGCCACGCCGGTGGAGGTCGCGAAGGTCGTCGCCTGGCTCGCCGGCGACGACGCCGGCTACATCTCCGGCGCGGTCATCCCGGTCGACGGCGGCCTCGGCATGGGCCACTGACGCCGGCTCGCATCGGTGTGGGGCTGGGCGCACCCGCGACGCAGCATCCGGTTCACGCGGACCGATTCGCGACACGCCGCCGCAGAAGCCCCGCCACGCCGACGCCCACCGAAACCATCCGTCTGAACACTCGTGAAGCGACCGGATGCCGCCGGCCGCCCGGCCACGCGCATCCGTTTGCCCACACGCCGGGGTGGGGCTGGGCGCACTCGCGACGCAGCATCCGGTTCAGGCGGACCGATTCGAGACACGCCGCAGCAGAAGCCCCGCCACGCCGACGCCCACCCAAACCATCCGTCATGGACAGGGGTCAGTTCGATGGCGCCGGCTCAGCCGCGCAGCCCGAGCAGGGGCAGGACGTCGGCGAGGTCGACGCGGTCGAGGACCACGTCGGCCCGCTCACGGACCGCGGGTTTCGCGTTGAACGCGACGCTCAGCCCGGCGACACCCATCATCAGCAGGTCGTTCGCGCCGTCGCCGATCGCGATCGTCCTCGAAGGCGGCACCCCGGCATCCGCTGCCCACTCGAGCAGAGCGGATGCCTTCGCGCCCGCATCCACGATCGGCCCGTCGACGCGCCCGGTCAGCTCGCTGTCGGTGATCTCGAGCCGGTTGGCCCGCCAGACGTCGAGTCCGAGGATCGCCGCGAGGGGGTCGAGGAGTTCGTGGAATCCACCGGACACGACCCCGACCCGTCCGCCGGCCGCCTGGATGCCTGCGATCAGTTCGTGAACGCCGCGGGTGGGCCGGATCCGGGAGGAGACGGTCTCGAAGACGGTGTCGGGGAGCCCGGCGAGGGTGGCCACGCGGCCGCGGAGGCTTTCGGCGAAGTCCAGTTCGCCGCGCATGGCCCGTTCGGTCACATCGGCGACGAGGTCGAGGGAGCCCGCCTCCTCGGCGAGGAGTTCGATGACCTCATTCTCGATCAGGGTGGAGTCGGCGTCGAGCACGACAAGGAACCGGGCCGGCGCCTGGGGCGCCGGCGGAAGGGTGGAACTCATCGAGAAACGCGCACTCCCTTGCCCACCACGGTGAGTCCTGAATCGGTCACGGTGAACCCTCGCGCCCGGTCACGGTCGTGGTCCACCCCGAGGGCGGCGCCTTCCTCGACGACGACATCCTTGTCGAGGATCGAGCGCTTCACCGTGGCGTCCGGTCCGACGACGACACGGTCGAACAGCACCGAATCGACGACCTGGGCACCGGATTCGATGTTCGACCAGGATCCGAGCACGCTGCGTTCGATGTGCGCCCCCGAGATCAGCGAACCGAGCGAGACGATCGAATCGATGACCTGGCCCAGGTTGCCCTTCGCGTCACGCACGAACTTCGCCGGGGGAGAGTTGAGCTGCTGGCTGAAGATCGGCCATTCGCTGTTGTAGAGGTTGAAGATCGGCAGGGTCGAGATGAGGTCCTGGTGCGCCTCGAAGAACGAGTCGATCGTTCCCACGTCGCGCCAGTAGTACCGGTCGCGGTCGGTCGACCCCGGCACCGTGTTGTTCTTGAGATCGAAGACGCCGGCGTCTCCGCGGGCCACGAAGTCGGGGACGATGTCTCCGCCCATGTCGTGGTTCGAGTCCGTCCGCTCGCCGTCGCGGGTGACGGCGTCGATGAGCGCGTCGGTGTTGAAGACGTAGTTGCCCATCGAAGCGAGCACCTCATGCGGCGCGTCGGCGAGCCCTTCGGCGTTGATCGGTTTCTCGAGGAACTCGGAGATCTTCGTCGGATCGTTCTTGTCGAGCTGGATCACGCCGAACTGGTCGCTGAGTTCGATCGGCTGGCGGATCGCCGCGACGGTTGCGCCCCGACCCGAGTCGATGTGGGCCTGGACCATGTCACGGAAGTCCATCCGGTAGACGTGGTCGGCACCGACGACGACGACGATGTCAGGCTTCTCGTCGCGGATGAGGTTGAGGCTCTGCAGGATCGCGTCGGCTGAGCCGGAGAACCAGCGTTTTCCGAGCCGCTGCTGCGCGGGGACCGACGCGACATACGAGTTGAGGAGACCCGACAGCCGCCAGGTCTGCGACACGTGCCGGTCGAGGCTGTGCGACTTGTATTGGGTCAGCACGACGATCTGGGTGAAGCCCGAATTGATGAGGTTCGACAGGGCGAAGTCGATGAGCCGGTACTGCCCGGCGAACGGAACTGCGGGCTTGGCCCGGTCCGCCGTGAGGGGCATCAGACGCTTCCCTTCGCCACCGGCGAGGACTATGCCAAAGATCTTCTTCGTTGCGACCATGCCCCAACACTAGAGGCAACCCCATACCTGTACTAGCGTTCGAGTCATGCGAGTTGATCTTCTCACCCGGGAATACCCACCAGAAATCTATGGAGGAGCCGGTGTGCACGTCGCCGAGCTCGTCTCAGCCATGCGGGGGGAGATCGACGTCACCGTGCGCTGCTTCGGCGACGACCGCAGCGAGGCGGACACCTTCGCCTACCGAGTCCCCGCCGAACTGGCCGGCGCGAACGGGGCCCTCACGACCCTCGGCACCGACCTGCTCATGGCTCAGGATGCCGCGGGGGCCGACCTCGTGCACTCGCACACCTGGTACGCGAACGGCGCCGGGCACCTCGCGAAGATGCTCCACGGCATCCCGCACATCGTGTCGGCGCACAGCCTCGAGCCGCTTCGGCCGTGGAAGGCAGAGCAGCTCGGGGGCGGATACCGCGTGTCGAGCTGGATCGAGAAGACCGCGTTCGAGGCAGCGGATGCCGTCATCGCGGTGAGCAATGGCATGCGGCGCGACATCCTCCGCAGCTACCCGGCCCTCGACGAGTCCCGCGTGCACACCATCTACAACGGCATCGACCTTGCCGCCTGGCAGCCCGTGCACGACGACGAACTCGTGCGGTCGCTCGGGATCGACCCGACTCGCCCGAGCATCGTCTTCGTCGGCCGGATCACCCGGCAGAAGGGCCTGCCGTACCTGCTCCGCGCGGCCGCCCTACTGCCGGCCGACGTGCAGCTCGTGCTCTGCGCCGGCGCCCCCGACACGCCCGAAATCCTTGCGGAGGTCGAGGCCGGCGTGCGTGAACTGGCGAAGACCCGGTCAGGCGTGGTCTGGATCGACCGGCTGCTGCCCCGGAACGAACTCTGCGCCGTGCTCACCGCCGCCACGACCTTTGTCTGCCCGTCGGTGTATGAACCCCTCGGCATCGTCAACCTTGAGGCCATGGCCTGTGGTGCGGCCGTCGTCGGTACCGCGACCGGCGGCATCCCCGAAGTCGTCGACGACGGTGTCACCGGCCGTCTGGTTCCCATCGAGCAGGTCACCGACGGCACCGGCACGCCGGTCGACCCCGACCGGTTCGTTGCGGACCTTGCTGCCGCCCTCACCGCCGTGGTGTCGGATCCCGACGCCGCCCGGGCGATGGGTGAGGCGGGCCGCGTGCGGGCCGAACGGGAATTCAGCTGGGATCGGATCGGCCGCGAGACCATCGCGTTGTACCGCTCGGTTCTCGCCCCCTGACGGGCGAGCCTCGGCACGGCCGGGCGGATCAGACGGATAGGCTAGACGACATGTCGAGCGTTTTGCAGTTGAGTGACGTGTCCGTTGTGCGCAACGGCCGCGCGATCGTGGATTCCGTGTCCTGGACCGTCGAAGGGGACCAGCGCTGGGTGGTCCTCGGCCCGAACGGGGCGGGGAAGACCACCATCCTGCAGCTCGCGTCGACGCTCATGCACCCGAGTTCGGGTTCCGTCGAGATCCTCGACGCCGAACTCGGCAAGGTCGACGTCTTCGAATTGCGCCCGCGCATCGGAATCGCGTCGACGGCGATGGCCCGCCGGGTGCCTTTCGACGAGACCGTCCTCAATGTCGTCATGACCGCCGCCTACTCGGTCACCGGGCGCTGGAACGAGGACTACGAAGACATCGACGAGAAGCGCGCGAAGCGCGTTCTCGCCGAGTGGCATCTCGACGACCTCGCCGAGCGACGCTTCGGAACCCTCAGCGACGGCGAGCAGAAGCGGGTGCAGATCGCCCGTTCCGTGATGACCGACCCCGAGCTGCTTCTCCTCGACGAGCCGGCCGCCAGCCTCGATCTCGGCGCACGCGAAGAACTCGTCAAGCTGCTCGGCGGTTATGCCCAGTCTGAAGAATCTCCGGCCATCGTCATGGTCACCCACCACGTCGAGGAGGTGCCGGTCGGGTTCACCCACGCCCTGCTCCTCGACGACGGCAAGATCGTGGCATCCGGCCCGATCGCCGAGGCGCTCACGAGCGAATCCCTCACCACGACCTTCGGCCTTCCGATCGAGCTGACCGAGACCGACGGGCGCTACAACGCCCGTGCCCGGTGACGCCCGGCATCTGATAAAGTAGGTAGCTGGTCCGATGACCACAAGCTTTCTTGCCGCGCAGTCCGTGCGGGCGGGACTGAAACACAATCTCCTCTCAACTCACAAGGAAGTCCTCATGAAGACTGACATCCACCCCGACTACAAGCCGGTTGTTTTCCGCGACCTCGCCTCAGGCGCCGTGTTCCTCACGCGTTCGACCGTAGGAAGCTCGAAGACCATGGAATGGGAGGACGGCAACGTCTACCCCGTCATCGACGTTGAGATCTCCTCCGAGTCGCACCCGTTCTACACGGGCAAGCAGCGCATCATGGACTCCGCCGGACGCGTCGAGAAGTTCAACAAGCGCTTCAAGGGCTTCGGCGCGTAGACCCGAACGCGCAGCGTTCGAGTCGGAGCGGATCGAGCGACCGGCCACGCTTGGCCGGGCAGCCGAGATCACTGAGACCCGAACGCGCAGCGTTCGCTGTAACTGTAAAAAACCCGCGACCACACGGTCGCGGGTTTTTTGTTGCCCGCACTCCAACGCAGAAGCCCGCCGCCCTCACGGGTGACGGGCTTCGGTCATGGCCGGGGGAATGCGCTCAGCGGACGGGCCAGCCGGTGGATGCCACGAAGGTCGCGTCGCGAGTGCGGCGCATGTAATCCTGAAAGCTGTCGGCCTGGTCCTGGCACCAGCCGGCCTGCAGCCGGTGCAGCTCGAGCGCGTCGACGGCGAGTGAGTTCCCGTGCGTCCGGGCGATGGCCAGCGCCACCCGGCCGGCGGCTATCGCGTCGGCGCCCGCATCGTGCGCGTCAGTGAGCTCGACGCCGTAGTGCAGCGCGGCAGCCTGGAGGGTGCGCTTGCCCTTGCGGTACCGGTCCATGGCCTTGTCGAGAACGAGCGGGTCGATCACCGGTGTCGGGTCGACGAGCGGCGCGACGTGGTGCCTCACGGCCTCGTGGAACAGCAGGGAGAGGTCGTAGGGGGCGTTGTAGATGACCACGGGGATGCCGGCCTCGAAGTAACCGCGGAGCTCGGCCACGATCTCCGAGACGACGATCGGCGCCGGGCGGCCTTCGGCCTGCGCGCGTTCCGTGCTGATCCCGTGCACGGCCGTCGCCTGCTCGGGGATCGCGACTCCCGGGTCGGCGAGCCAGTCCCGCCGGCGCACGACGTCGCCCTGGTTGTTCAGCAGTCCCACGTTCGCACTCACGATGCGGCTGGTGATCACGTCGATGCCTGTCGTCTCCAGGTCGAAGACCGCCAGCGACTCGGACCAGGGTGTTACTGCTGTTGTCTGCACCGGGCTCACGTTAGGGCGCACCACCGACACGTCGTCGGTCACGCGTGACGCCGCTGCGAGAAGGGGGAGTCGGTCGGGCGGGCGATGTGCAGCCAGTAGAAACTCTGTGTGGCGATGGTGAGCGTCACCTCGCCGTTTTCGTCGAACGGCGGGAACTCCCCGCCGCCGAACAGGTCGAACAGCCGGCAGCCGGCGAGTTCAGGCGCGATGATCTTCGTCGCGATCGGGTGGTGGGAAAAACTGAAGACGCAGAGAATATCTTCCTTCTCGTCGCCGATATGTCCTCCGACGTGTCCGCCTGTTCCCGAGTAGCTGCGAACGAAGCTGAGGACGGATTCATGATTGTTCGACACCACCTCGACGGAGCCGAGACCGAACGCCGGGTGACCCTTGCGGACGTGGATGACGTTGCGCACCCAGTGCAGCAGCGACCGTGACTGGGCCAGCTGGGATTCAACGTTCACGAGGGTGTAGTTGAAGACGAGGGACTGGACGACCGGGAGGTAGAGCTTGCCCGGGTCGGCCGAGGAGAACCCGGCGTTGCGGTCAGGCGTCCATTGCATCGGGGTCCGCGACGAGTCCCGGTCGGCGAGCCAGATGTTGTCGCCCATGCCGATTTCGTCGCCGTAGTAGATGAACGGGCTCCCCGGCAGGGAGAACAGGAGCGCGTGAGCGAGCTCGAGTTCGGCGCGTGAGTTGTCGAGCAGGGGAGCGAGCCGGCGGCGGATGCCGATGTTCGCCCGCATCCGCGGGTCGTACGCGTACCAGCCGTACATCGCCTGCCGGTACTCCTCGCTGACCATCTCGAGGGTGAGTTCGTCATGGTTGCGGAGGAACACCGCCCAGCCCGCCCAGTCCGGAACGTCGGTGGCCTCGGAGAGCACACGCACGAGTTCCTCTGCCTGCTGCGACCGCAGCGAGTAGAAGATTCGCGGCATCACGGGGAAGTCGAAGGCCATGTGGCATTCGGGCTCCTCGTCGGTACCGAAGAACGCCGCCACTTCGCGGGGCCACTGGTTGGCCTCGGCGATCATCACCCGGCCGGGGTACTCCAGGTCGACCATCGCGCGAAGCTTCTTGATGAACGCGTGCGTCTGAGGTTCGCCCTCACCATTGCCGCCGTCGGACTCGTAAAGGTAGGGGATGGCATCCAACCGGAAACCGTCAACACCCATGTCGAGCCAGAACCGGACGATGTCGAACATGGCGTCATGGACGGCCGGGTTCTCATAGTTGAGGTCCGGCTGGTGGGAGAAGAACCGGTGGAAGAAGAACTGACGCCGTTCAGGATCGAACGCCCAGTTGGAATCCTCTGTGTCGGTGAAGATGATGCGGATGTCTGGATACTTCTCGTCGGTGTCGCTCCAGACGTAGAAATCTCCGTACGGTCCGTCCGGGTCTTCGCGGGATTCGCGGAACCATTCGTGCTGGTCGGAGGTGTGGTTGAGCGGCATGTCGATGATGATGCGCATGTTGCGCTCGTGCGCCTTCGTCACCAGGTCCTTGAACTCATCGATGGTGCCGAACTCCGGAAGAATCGCCCGATAGTCGGAGACGTCATAGCCACCGTCGCGCAACGGCGAGGTGAAGAACGGCGGGAGCCAGAGCGCGTCGACGCCGAGCCACTGCAGGTAGTCCAGCCGGGTCGTGAGACCCTGGAGGTCCCCGGCTCCGTCTCCGTTGCTGTCGACGTACGACCGCACCATGACCTCGTAGAAAATGGCCCGGCGATACCACAGGGGGTCGCGGGCGAGGCCGGGAAGCTGGATGGGGGCGGTGAATGTCACGGGGTACCGATTCCGAGTCTCTGGGGCGCGAGGTGTGAGTCCCCGCGGTCGTGGGTACGAGTCTATGGGGAGGGTCGTACGGTGCCCGGGAGCGAAAAGCCTAAACTGGGATTCCCCATGACTGATCGTTCCCCCTACTCCGCGCGACTGGGTCGCATCCCTGTTTCCCGACGGTCCGTCCGCACCGGCGAAAGCCTCACCACCTACTGGGAGTACGGTTCGCCGGGGGACCACCCGACGATCGTCATGGTGCACGGATTCCGCGGCGACCACCACGGCCTCGAGCCGGTGGTCGCCCACCTCGAGGGCTTCCATATCCTCAGTCCCGACATCCCGGGTTTCGGCGAGTCGGAGCCGATGAAGGCCGTCCATGACATCGACGGGTACGCCGCCTGGCTGAACGACTTCGTCTCCGCCGTCGACCTGCCCGAGCCTCCGGTGGTCCTCGGCCATTCCTTCGGCTCGATCGTCGTGTCGGCCGCGCTGGCGCGCACGCCGCTGCGTGCCCCCCGGGTGATCCTCGTCAACCCGATCGCTGCGCCGGCACTTGCCGGGCCACGCGGCATCCTCACCCGGCTTGCCGTCTTCTACTACCAGCTGGCAGCCTGGCTGCCCGAGCGGCTCGGGTTCGCCCTGCTGCGCAACCGGGCCATCGTTCGGGTGATGAGCGAGACCATGGCGAAGACGAGGGACAAGGGCCTCCGCCGCTGGATCCACAACCAGCACGACCTCTACTTCAGCGCGTTCGGCAACCGGGCCGTCGTCCTCGAAGCGTTCCAGGCATCCGTCGGCAACGACGTCAGCGAATTCGCCGCGGACATCGTCGACCGCACGCTCCTGATCGCAGCCGACCAGGACGACATCACCCCGATCGCCGCGCAGCACGTCCTCGTCGAACGGTTCCCCGATGCCTCGCTCGAGATCCTCCCGAGTGTCGGTCACCTCATCCACTACGAGGTCCCCGAGCAGGCGGCCGGGCTCATCCGGTCGTTCCTGGAGGTCCCGGCGTGAAGCTTTTCGTCGACTGCCGTTGGGTGACCGAGGACCCCGACGACCAGCTCAGCCGGATGTCGCGGGGCATCGTCCACGCCCTTGCGGAACGTCGCTCATTCGTGATGATCGTGGGGCCGTCCACGGCCCTCACCCTGCTCCCCGCCCTTCCCTGGGAACTGCTGCCGTCGCCGTACAGCCCCGCAGAGGTCCTCACCGGCAAGAAGCTCAACAGCGTCGGGGCAGACGTGGTGTTCACACCGGCGCCCGGCTGGACGGGTTTCGGCCGTCGGTTCGCGCTCCTCGTCGGGGGCGGCACGCCGCATCCGCGAGCGGACGACGGTCTCCTGCACCGGCTGCGGACGTGGCCGTGGCGGTCCCGTCTGATCCGCCGCTGGATGATCAGGTCCGCCGACGTGATCCTCGGGGTGTCTCCCGCACAGCAGCGGGTCCTGCTCGGAAACAGCGCCGCCGACCAGCCGGTCGTCACCCTGCACACCGAGGATGCCGCGAGCGTGTCGCCTGCGGTCTGGCGGGAGTCGGCCGCGCAACTGGACGCCGTCATCGACGACGCGTATGCCGCGGTGCGAGCCCGTCGGGATGCCGCCGCCTCCTGAGCCCTTCGGATGCCGCCGCGCCGGTTGCGCGGCCGCGGTACCTATCAGCACGGCATAAGGACAAGAGCGCCGGATAAGGACCACAGGCGCACAGCGTCCTTTTCTCGGGGCTTTTTCCTTGTGCCGAGTCGATGGACCCGCGAGCTCGTCTGCAGCCGCGCGTTCTCCTGCGCGGACGGCAGCCGCCTACACATCAGCACGGGAGAAGGAAAAGAGCGCCGGATAAGGACCGCACGCGCACAGCATCCTTACCTCGGGCCTTTCTCCTTATGCCGAGCCGGTGGGGATCCACCCGTCGCACCCATTACGCTGCCGGAGAAGTCGCTTTACAGGCGCAGGCGCCATCCACTGGGATGAGGGGATAGACCTCCTCGTACTCGGCGGCAGAGGCTTCGTCGGACCAGCGCTCGCGGCCGACGGGTTGGCGAGAGGCTGGAACGTCACCACGCTCAACCGCGGCACCCGCCCCGTCGACGGACGCGTGACCGCTCTGACCGGCGACCGCTCCACTCCGGGCGGACTGGATGCCCTCGGTGGCTCACGAGCATGGGCGGCGTGCCGCCGCAGCGCCCCGACCGTCCGGCGGTCGGCCTCGACCCCGGGCTCGAATCCCGGATCCTCGCCGCAACCTGACGCGCCGGAACGAGGGGGTCCTCAGTCGAGCAGTCTCTCGGCCAGCGCCGCGAGGGTCTCAGACGCCCCCGAGTCGAGCTTCACGGTGGCTTTCGCATCGCCCTTCGTCTCGCCGCGGTTGATGATCACGATCGGGCGTTTGCTTCGGCGCGCGTGTTCGAGCAGGCGGATGCCGGAATTCACGACGAGCGAGGATCCGGCGATCACCAGCGCGTCGGCTTTGGCGACGAGGTCCCTGGCTTCGGAGAACTTGTCGGTCGGCACGAACTCGCCGAAGAAGACGACGTCCGGTTTCAGCGGGCCGCCGCAGATCGAGCAGTCCGGCGCGACGAAGTTCTCGACGTGGGCGATCTCGGCGTCGCCGTCCGGGTTGAGGGTGACGGCATCCGGTTTCGACAGCCACGGGTTCTCCCGGTCGATCCGAGCAGCGATGCTCGACCGGGCGAACGTCTGGCCGCAGTCGAGGCAGTGCACCCGGTCCATCGAACCGTGCAGGTCGACGACCCGCCGCGACCCCGCACGGACATGGAGTCCGTCCACGTTCTGGGTGACCACGCCGGTGACGAGACCCGCCTGCTCGAGGGTGGCGAGCATCCGGTGCCCCGCATTCGGCTGGGCGGCGTCGAACATCGCCCAGCCCAGGTGGCTGCCAGCCCAGTACCGCTTGCGCGAGGCATCGTTGAGGAGGAACTGCGACACCGTCATCGGGGTCCGCTTCGGGGCGCCCGCGCCCCGGTAGTCGGGGATACCGGAGTCGGTGCTGACGCCCGCCCCGGTGAGAACGGCAAAGGTGCCTTTGGAGAGGACGGCGTAGGCTGCATCGAGTCCGCGTTCGTCCAGCTCCGGCGTCGAACCGGTAATCATGGTCATGTTGCCTCCGAAACCGCGCCTGCTCCGAGCATAAACAATTCAGATGTCGGGATTGTTTCGGTCGGCGGGGCGGGGCCTTCATTGAGACTAACCCACCACCCGAAGGAACTCCCGTGCAGATCGTGCCCATCTCCACCCTCGACGTCGACGGCCTCTCCGACTACGCCCGGCTCACCGACGTGGCGCTCCGCCGGGTGTCGGAGCCGGAGGGCGGGCTGTACATCGCCGAGTCGCACAAGGTGATCGCGCGGGCGATCGCCGCAGGGCACCGGCCCCGCTCAGTGCTGCTGCAGGAACAGTGGCTGCCCGACGTCGCACCATTGCTCGAACAGTTCCCCGACATTCCGGTGTACGTCGGCTCCTCGGACGTGCTCGAAACCCTGACCGGCTACCACATGCACCGCGGCGCCCTCGCTGCCATGCACCGGCCGGAACTGCCCCGCATGGAGGACCTGCTGACGGATGCCACGCGTGTCGTGATTCTCGAGGACATCGTCGACCACACCAACGTCGGCGCGATCTTCCGCTCGGTGGCCGGGCTCGGTGCCGACGCCGTCCTCATCACCCCCCGCTGTGCCGACCCGCTCTACCGCCGGAGTGTCCGGGTCAGCATGGGCACCGTGCTGCAGGTGCCGTGGACGCGCATGCCCGAGTGGCCGGAGGCACGTCGACTCCTCGACGCCGCCGGGTTCCACGTCGCCGCCCTCGCCCTCGATGACCGGGCCGTCTCGCTCGACGCGTTCGCCGCGCACCCGCCGGAGCGGGTCGCCCTGACCCTCGGCACGGAGGGCGACGGGCTCAGCAGGCAGGCCCTCGACGCGGCCGACTCGACAGTGATGATCCCGATGCTCCACGGCGTCGACTCGCTCAACGTGGCATCCGCCAGCGCTGTCGCGCTCTGGGCGCTGCGCCCGCCGGCGGCCAACCCCGCCGGGTAGGATTGTGCGGTGACAGACTTCCGCCATCCCTCACACGAGCGGATGTACCGGCGCAGGCGAGTGACGGTCTTCAGCCTCCTCGCCGTGGTGCTTCTCCTCATCGGCTACGTGTCCCTTGCCACACTCCGTCCCATCCCCGCCAACGCGGCCGACCTGGAGCCCGCGGCGGAGATCAGCCAGCCGGCGACACCGCTGGTGTGGCCCGACTACGGCGTCGGCGCGATCGGCGCCGTGGGCATCGACGGAATCCTCGGCAGCCTCGGCACGCAGGAATCCACTCCGATGGCGAGCATCACCAAGACCGTGACCGCCCTTGTCGTACTCGACAGGATGCCGCTGGCGGCGGGGGAGGACGGCCCTGAGCTGACCCTCACCCAGGCAGACGCCCGCATTTACGCCCAGACGATCGCCGAAGGAGGCTCAGCGTCGCCGGTCGTGCCCGGTTCGGTCTTCACCGAACGCCAGCTGCTCCAGGCGATGATGCTGCCGTCGGCGAACAACTACAGCATCACGCTCGCGAACTGGGCGTTCGGGTCGATGCCGGCGTTCCTGTCTGCGGCGAGCGACTGGCTGGCGGCGCACGACCTCGCCGGTACCCGCCTCGCGGACTCCAGCGGGCTCAGCAGCAAGAGCACGTCCACCGCCGCCGACCTCGTGGCCATCGGCGAACTGGCCCTCGCCCACCCCGTGCTGTCGGAGATCGTCCGGGAGGAATCCGCCGAACTCCCGGTGATCGGCACGGTGCAGAACACCAACAAGCTGCTCGGCAGCCACGGAGTGATCGGGCTCAAGACCGGAACCACCGATGCCGCCGGAGCCTGCCTGCTCTTCGCAGCCGAGGCGACCGTGGGGAGCGAATCGCTCACCTTCGTCGGGGTCATCCTCGGCGCCCCCAACCATCGCCAGCTCAACCAGGCGGTCGCCTCCCTGATCGACAGCGCGACAGCCGGGTTCACCGAGGTGCAGCTCGTCGAAGCCGGCGACATGTATGGCAGCTACACCGCACCGTGGGGCGCCAGTTCCGACATCGTCGCGTCTGAATCGGCGAGTGTGCTGGTCTGGCAGGATGCGCCGGTGACGGTGGCTGCGACGGCATCCGACCTCGAATTCGGTGAGGACGGCAGCGAAGTCGGTTCCGTCACCTTCGAACACGACGGCGAGACCATCGTCGTGCCTCTCGTCCTCGAGGAGGAACTCGACGGAGCAGACCTCGGCTGGAAACTGGCCAACGCGTTCGGCTGACCGGGACCGGGCTCAGCGCGATTCGATGAGGGATTTCAACCGGGCGAGCTGCACCCCGTCCTCTTTCGCGATCGCCGAGCGGATCACCTTTCCCAGCAGTTTCATCGGTCCGCGGGTGTCGACGTCGGCGACGAGGGACACGGTCGTGGCATCACCCGCTGGTTCGAGCGAGTAGGTGTAGTCGGCGAGCACTCCCGGCGCCGAACTCGACATGGTGATGCGGCGGCCGGGTTCCAGTGCCGTCACGGTGGACGAGCGGTCTTTGCCGCGGGCCGAGAAGGTGAGCTCGGTACCGACGCCGATGTCGCCGGCGGCGCGCATGTCGCTCACTCCCGGCATCCACTCGGATGCCGTCGACCAGTCGGTGAGGGTCGCCCAGACCTCGGATGGTGACGCCAGTATGGTCTTCGTGTCAGAAAACGCTTGAGGCATGATGCCTCCTTTCCTCGGATGGAGACTACGAGAGCCGGCGCCTGCCCGGATTGGATATTCTTTACCCGCACGAGGGAAACCCGATGGACTATCTGCAGAGCGAACCGAGCGCCGCACTCGCCGGAGTGGTGCGCTCCCTCTGGCTCGTGCGCGGGCCGGCGCAGCATCGGCTCGAACGCATCTTCCCGATGCCGTTCGTGCACCTGATCGTCAACCTGTCGGGACCGTACCGCGCCACCGACCCGCTGACGGGGAGAACGGCCGGGCCGCTGACGGGCGTGTTCTGCAGCGGCCTGCAGTCGCATTTCACGCTGAGCGAGAACCCGAGCCGGTTGTTCAACCTCGGCGCCGTTCTCGACCCGGATGCCGTGGGCCGGCTCGGTCTGGAACCCTCGGCCATCACGGGTCGGGTCGTGACCGTCGACCTGCCTGCGCTGGCGACGTTTCGCGAGGCAGCCCTGGCGCCGGATCTCGATACGGCCGCGGGCGGCCTTCTCGATCGGCAGAAGATGCTCGACGCCCTCGACGCCGCCCTGGTGCTGTCGCTGCGCGACGAGGCGCCTGATCCCGTCGTCCGACACGCCGTCGCCGCGCTCAACGAGCAGCCGTCGCGCTCCGTCGCGTCGCTCGCGTCCGAGTGCGGCCTGTCGCACAAGAGCCTCATCGACCGTTTCCGCCGGGCGACCGGCGTCACCCCCAAGTCTTACGCGACCGTCGTGCGGTTCCACCGGCTGATCGACGAACTGCCGCTCGGCGAGGACGTGCCGTGGGCAGACCTGGCCGCGGCGACCGGGTACTACGACCAGTCCCACGTCATCCGGACGTTCAAGGCGTTCACCGGTTTCACCCCGCAGGACTACTACAGGATCGCCCGCATGCACGGCCGTGAGTCGGCGCGGTTCGTCCCCGTGGGCTGACGGTTCCCATTCTCGAGCGCCGAACGCCCGCCCTCACTCCTCTGAGCGGGTGTACCGTTCGGCGATCGGCCGTTTGGCGGTGACGAAGTCCCCTGACGACTGGTGGCGGATGCGACGGATCACCCAGGGAACGAGGTACTCCCGGGCCCAGGCAAGGTCGGACGTCCGCGCCTGGCGCCACGTCGACAACGGCATCGGTTCGGGCTTGAGCGGTTGGAGGTCGTTCTCGACCGCGAGCGCGTCAAGCACCATCCGGGCGACGGTGTGGTACCCGAGGGCGTTGAGGTGCAGTCGGTCCGGTGACCACATGCGGGTGTCCTGCACGTCGGTCAGCGACCACAGGTCGGCCACGATGCAGTCGTACTTCGCGGCGACCGCACGGAGGTTCTCGTTGTAAATGGCCACCTTGCCCCGAATCCCACGGAAGACGGGCGAGAAGCCCACGTCCACGGCGGTGAACATGACGACCGTGGCGTTGTCCCGCCGCAACCGGCGGACCCCCTCCTCCATCCGAGCAGCCGTCAGGTCGGGATCGGATCCCGGGCGGATCATGTCGTTCCCGCCAGCGGAGATCGAGATCAGGTCGGGGTGCAGGTCGAGTGCCGGCTCGACCTGTTCGGCGACGATCTGCGCGATGAGTTTGCCGCGGACGGCGAGGTTCGCGTAGGCGAAGTCCTCGACCCCCTGTGCGAGGACCTCAGCGACCCGGTCCGCCCATCCCCGGTGGCCGCCGGGCAGGCTGGGCTCCGGGTCACCGATTCCCTCGGTGAACGAGTCGCCGACGGCCACATAGCGCGACCACGGGTGCGGTCGCGGCCTGAACCTGTCGCCGACGCCTTCGAGGTACGTGAAGTTCTGTCCTTTGTCGTCCCTGGTGTCGTTCACGCGTTCTCCCTCCCATCCGGGTGATGCTACCCCCGGCCGCCACGCCAGGGCACCCCCCTCGGTTCGCCCGTCGGAGGCAAAAAGGGTAGGTTACCGTCAAGTGAGCACAGAGATTTCTTCGGGGGAGACGGCGACCATGGATGCCGCAACAGGACTCCGAATCGGAACCTCCGCCGCCGAGCATCTCTCGCCCGCATTCCCCGAACGAGCCGCCTGGGGCACCGTCTCAAAGTTGCGCGCGTGGCAGGAAGAGGCGATCACCACCTACTTCGCCACCGAGCCGAAGGACTTCCTGGCCGCGGCGACACCGGGCGCGGGGAAGACCACGTTCGCCCTCCGGCTCGCCGCCGAACTGCTCGCCCGCCGGACCGTCGACCGCATCACCGTCGTCGCACCGACCGAGCACCTCAAACGGCAGTGGGCGGATGCCGCACACCGCGCAGGCATCCGGCTGGACCCCACCTTTACGAACGCCGCCGGGCGGTACGGGAGGCACTACCACGGGGTCGTCGTCACTTACGCGCAGGTCGCCGTCCGGGCTGCGTTGCACCGGGACATCACCGCGTCGTCGAAGACCCTCGTCATCCTCGACGAGGTGCACCACGGCGGGGACGCCCTGAGCTGGGGCGACGCCATCCGTGAGGCCTTCGACCCGGCCACCCGGCGCCTGTCGCTGACCGGGACGCCGTTCCGCTCCGACACCGCCCCGATCCCGTTCGTGACCTACCTGCCCGATGCGCAGGGCATCCGCACCTCGCTGACCGATTACAACTACGGCTACGGGCGTGCCCTCGCCGACGGCGTCGTGCGCCCCGTGATGTTCATGGTCTACGCCGGTCACATGCGCTGGCGCACCAACGCCGGCGATGAAATGGAAGCCCGGCTCGGCGAGGGCAACACCAAGGACATCACCTCGCAGGCCTGGCGCACGGCGCTGGACCCGGCGGGGGAGTGGATTCCCCAGGTGCTGCAGGCGGCCGACCGGAGGCTCAGCGAGGTGCGCCACGGCATCCCGGATGCCGGCGGGCTCGTCATCGCGACCGACCAGACCTCCGCGCGCGCCTACGCAGCCATCCTCACCAACATCACCGGCGAAAGCCCCACCGTTGTGCTCTCCGATGAGAAGGAGTCCAGCGACCGGATCGACGAGTTCTCGAGCGGCACCAGCCGCTGGATGGTCGCCGTCCGGATGGTCTCCGAGGGCGTCGACGTACCCCGCCTCGCCGTCGGCGTGTACGCGACGAGCGCGTCGACACCGCTGTTCTTCGCCCAGGCGATCGGCCGGTTCGTGCGGGCCCGGCGCCGCGGCGAGACGGCATCCGTTTTTCTCCCCGACGTTCCGAACCTGATGAACCTCGCCACCCAGCTCGAACTGGAGCGCGACCACGCGCTCGACCGCAAGAGCGACGGCAGCGGCGAAGGCGACCTGTGGAACCCCGAGGACGCGATGGTCGCCGAGGCGAACCGTGAGTCGAAGGGGTCGGATGCCCTCGGCGACGACGTCAAATACGAGGCGATGTCATCGTCGGCCACCTTCGACCGGGTCGTCTACGACGGCGACGAATTCGGCCAGTGGGCCGAACCGGGCACCGAAGAGGAACTGGACTTCATCGGGCTGCCCGGGCTGCTCGAACCCGAGCAGGTGCACGAACTGCTGACCCAGCGCCAGGCGCGCCAGGCGAAGCGCTCGTCGACGAAAGCCCAGCAGGCCCCCGCCGAGCCGTCGACGGATGTTCCGCCGCCGCTGTATCGCACGCTCAAGGAACAACGGAGCCTGCTCAACAGCCTCGTCGGGCTGTACGCCAAAACCGTCGGCCAGCCGCACGGTCTCGTGCACGCGGAGCTGCGGCGGATGTGCGGCGGGCCTGCCGTACAACAGGCGAGCGTCACCCAGTTGCAATCCCGGATCGAATGGCTGCGGAAGAAGATGAGCGGCCGGCGCTGACCCGCTGCCTCGGCCCGGTTGACAGTGTGAACCGGGCGGACCACAATGTGCGTGAAATCGCCGCGCCGCCCCGCCCCAGGGCTGGACCGACCCGGGAGATGCCCACCTCGGGACGCCCGAACACCCCGGCTGCTCTCAGCCAGGACGGACGACCCCGTCGTCCTTCGCTCAATTCATAAGCGCAGGTAAAACACATGAAGAGAACACAGAAGTTCGCCGTGGCGGCGGGACTGGCCGCCCTCCTCTGCACCGTCGGTCTCGCGTCAGGGGCCGTGGCCACCCCCGAGTCGCCCGGTCTCACCCGGACACCTCCGGTGACGGGAACGCTCGACGGAACGAGCAGTGGGCCACACAAGGTTTCGCAGGACAAAGTCGAGCTGAAGACGAAGACCGAAACATCAGTCACAACCTTCGAACTCACCTACCCGCCTGGGAGCTTCTCCGGCTGGCACGCCCACCCCGGGATCGTCATCGTCGTGGTGAAATCCGGGACAGTCATTCGCCAGACCGGCTGTGGTGAGGGGGAAGAATTCACCGTCAATGAGGCGTTCACGGAGGTCGGGCCCCACTACGTCAGCAACGAGGGAGATGTGGATGCTGTGTTGTCGATCACACGCATCTACCCGAAGTCGGCGACAGCCGGGCGCATCGACCTGCCAGCGCCGGTGTGCCCCTGAACGCCGGTTAACAGCGAAGAGCCGGACCATTTCTGGTCCGGCTCTTCTACTGTCTCAACACAGTGTGCGCGAAGGGGGACTTGAACCCCCACGCCCGTAAGGGCACTAGCACCTCAAGCTAGCGCGTCTGCCATTTCCGCCACCCGCGCATGTGTTCGGCACCGCAGTATTACCGGCGCCGAGGTAAAACTTTAGCACGGTTTTCGGTCGGTGTTTGCACGTGGGACAAACCACTCGGACGGTAGCGTGGGGGCATGCTTTCCGCCGCCTCCAGCCCGTCCGAAACTCCCGCCGAACTCGATGAGACGGTGAGCGTGGCCCGCGACCTCATCCGCATCGACACCACCAATTACGGTGAAGGACGCTCCAAGGGCGAGACGGCGGCGGCCGAGTACGTCGCGAACTACCTCCGCGAACTCGGACTGGAACCGGAGCTGTTCGACTCGGAACCCGGACGCACCAGCGTGATCGCCCGGGTCGCCGGGCGGGACAGCTCGCTCGGGGCCCTCGTCGTGCACGGCCACCTCGACGTCGTCCCCGCCGACCCCGCGAACTGGAGCGTCGACCCGTTCGCAGGGGAGATCAAGGACGGGATGCTCTGGGGCCGCGGCGCCGTCGACATGAAGAACATGAATGCGATGATCCTCACCGCCGTCGCCGAGTTGCTGCGGGCGGGGGAGCGGCCCGCACGCGACCTCATCCTCGCGTTCTTCGCCGACGAGGAGAACGGCGGCGTGTACGGTTCGCACTACCTCGTCGACACCCGCCCCGAACTGTTCGCCGGGGCGACCGAAGCGATCAGCGAAGTCGGCGGGTATTCGATCTCGATCGACGGCAAACGGGCCTACCTCGTGCAGACCGGTGAGAAGACGCTCCTCTGGGTCAAGCTCATCGCCCGCGGCCCTGCCGCGCACGGCTCCCGCGTCGTCCCGGAGAATGCCATCACCCGGCTCGCCGAGGCCGTGGCCGCCGTCGGCAGGCAGGACTGGCCGATCCGGCTCACCGCGACCACCACGGCGCTGCTGGGGGAGGTGGCGCGCATCCTCGGCGTCGAACCGCAAGCGCTCGGACCGGACGAACTCGCCCTCGCGACCGGTACGGCATCCGGGTTCATCCAGGCGTCGCTCCGCACGACCACCAACCCGACGGTGCTGACCGCCGGGTACAAACACAACGTCGTGCCTGACACGGCGGAGGCGCTCGTCGACATCCGCACGCTTCCGGGTGAAGAGGATGCCGTCCTCGCCGCCGTGCAGGAACTCGTCGGGCCCGACGTCGAAATCGAGGTGATGCACCGCGACGTCGGCCTCGAGAACGAGTTCTCCGGACCGCTCATCGACGCCATCCGCGGGACCCTCGCCGCCCACGACCCGGGCGCGGACGTCCTGCCGTACCTGCTGCCGGCAGGAACCGACAACAAGGCGCTGTCGAAGCTCGGCATCACCGGCTACGGTTTCGCGCCCCTGCGGCTGCCTGAGGACCTCGACTTCCCGGCGATGTTCCACGGCGTCGACGAACGGGTCCCGCTCGACGCATTAGTCTTTGGCAGGCGGGTTCTAACGGATCTCCTCCGCAGCTACTAACCCTTCAACGGCAGGACATTCTTCACCCGTGGACTTTCTCAACGCGATCATCCTTGGCCTTGTACAGGGCCTGACCGAATTCCTCCCGGTATCGTCGAGCGCCCATCTGCGCATCGTCGGGGAGTTCCTCGGCACCGGCGAAGACCCGGGCGCGCGGTTCACCGCCATCACCCAGATCGGCACCGAACTCGCCGTCATCATCCTGTTCTGGGGTGACATCACCCGCATCATCGGCGCCTGGTGCAAGGCACTGGTCGGCAAGATTCCGCGCAACGACCCTGATGCGCGAATGGGCTGGCTGATCATCCTCGGCTCACTGCCGATCGTCGTGCTCGGTCTGCTCTTCCAGGACCAGATCGAGACGACGCTCCGGTCGCTGTGGTTCACCGCGTCGATGCTCATCGGTTTCGGCATCCTCCTCGGCGTTGCCGACTGGATCGGCCGCAAGAACCTCAAACTCGAGAACCTTGGCTACCGTGACGGAATCATCTTCGGCTTCGCCCAGGCGCTCGCCCTGATCCCCGGTGTCTCCCGTTCAGGCGGCACCATCACCGCCGGCTTGTTCCTCGGCTACGACCGCGCTTCAGCCGCGCGCTACGCGTTCCTCCTCGCCATTCCCGCGGTGGTCGGCAGCGGGTTCTTCCAGATTTTCAAGTCCATCGCCGACCCGTGCCTGCCCGGCGCCACCGACTGCAAACCGGAGATCTACGGCCCGCTCGAGACCCTCGTCGCGACCGCCGTCGCGTTCGTCGTGGCCCTTGTCGTGATCAAGTTCTTCATGAGCTACATCTCGAAGCGCAGCTTCATGCCGTTCGTGGCCTACCGGATCGCACTCGGCCTCGTGCTGTTCGCCCTGCTCGGTACCGGAGTGCTCGACGCCGTGTAACCCGCGAGACACCAGAAAGGGCTCGCTGATCGGCCGTCTCGGCCGCCCAGCGAGCTCTTTTCGGTATCTCACCGTCGGGTGTCTGACCAGCGGCGCGTCTTTCGGCCCCCGCCGACCGGATTAGGCTGGGACGGTGAAGGCATGGAACAGACCTGAGATCCCGACCCTTCCCGGCCTTTCCTCGGCGCCGTGCCTCTATGACACGGCGACGCGTGGGCTTGTGGAGGCGCACACCGGCGACACCGCACGGATCTACGTCTGTGGCATCACCCCGTACGACGCCACCCACATGGGCCATGCTGCGACGTACCTCGCCTACGACACCCTGCAGCGGGTGTGGCTCGACGCCGGTCTCGAAGTGCACTTCGCCCAGAACGTCACCGACATCGACGACCCGCTCCTGGAACGGGCTGCCGCCACCGGGGTGGACTGGCAGGACCTCGCCGCGAGCCAGGTGGACCTGTTCCGCCGCGACATGGAAGCGCTGAGCATCCTCCCGCCCGAGGACTACGTCGCCGTGACCGAAGTACTCGACGAGATCGCCGACGCCGTGCGCCGCCTCGTCGCCGCCGGGGTGGCGTACGAAGTGCCGACGCCCGACAGCTCCGCGGGATCCGACATCTACTTCGACTGCGCCCTCGCCGCCGACGACGACCTCTGGGCCCTCGGGAACATCAGCAACCTGGATTCCGCGGTCATGGAGGAGCTCTTCCGGGAACGCGGGGGAGACCCCGACCGCGACGGAAAACGCGATGTCCTCGACCCGTTGCTCTGGCGTGCGGCCCGTGACGGTGAGCCGTCCTGGGCAAGCGCCGTCGGCGCCGGCCGGCCGGGCTGGCACATCGAATGCTCCGTGATCGCCCTGATGGAACTCGGCCGTGACTTCACCGTGCAGGGCGGCGGCTCAGATCTCGTGTTCCCGCACCATGAAATGAGCGCAGGCCACGCTGCCGCGTTGAGCGGGCATCCGCTCGCGAAGGTGTACAGCCACACCGGGATGGTCGCCTACCAGGGCGAGAAGATGTCGAAGTCGCTCGGCAACCTGGTCCTCGTGTCGAAGCTGCTGGCAGCGGGCGTCGACGCGCGCGCGATCCGGCTGACTCTGCTCGCGCACCACTACCGCTCGGACTGGGAGTGGACAGACAGCGCCCTCGAGACCGCCCAGGACCGGCTCGCCACCTGGTGTTCCCGCCTCTCCGGAGACACCGGAACGGGCGACCTGCCCGCGCTGGAGGTCCTGGCTACCGTGCGCGAGTCGCTCCGTGTCGACCTGAACACGCCGAAGGCCCTTGCCCAGATCGACTCCGCCGTGGCTCTCGGCGTCGACGACCCGGCTCTGTTGCGGCGCGCGATTTCGGCGCTGCTCGGGGTCGCCCTCTAACGAGGACGGCTTCAGCGGGGAGTCGGGGGCTCGTTGCGCCCGTCGCCCTTGCCGTCCGCCGACCGCCGCAGGTAACGTTCGAACTCTTTCGCGATCGCTTCACCGCTGGCCTCCGGCGATTCGACGGTGTCTCGCGCCTGCTCGAGCTGGCGGATGTACGCCGCCATGTCTTCGTCCTCGCTCGCGAGCGCGTCGATGCCCTGCTCCCACTCGGCGGCCTCCTCGACCAGGTCGCCGCGGGGAATCACGACGTCGACGATCTCCTCGAGCTTGTCGATGAGGGCGAGCACCGCCTTCGGCGACGGTGCGTTGTGGACGTAGTGAGGCACGGATGCCCAGATCGCGAGGGTCGGGATGCCGGCGTCCTCAGCTGCCTCGGCCACGACGCTGAGGATACCCACCGGCCCTTCGTACACGCTCCGTTCGACCTGCAACTCCGCCCGCACCTCGGGGTTCTCGCTCGACGTGAAGATCGAGATGGGTCTGGTGTGGGGTACATCGGCCAGCATCGCTCCGAGGAAGACGACGGCGGAGATGTCTGCCGCGAGGGCGGCGTCGACGATCTCGGCCGTGAACGCCTTCCAGCTGCGGGAGGGCTCCACACCGACCAGGAGGTAGATGTTGCCGCCGTTGTCACCGGAGACGTTCAGGTTCGCGTCGTCCGCGAGAGGTTCAACCGGAACCAGCGGGGCTGACGGACCGTACAGGGTTGTCGTCGGCCAACTGAGGCGACGTCTGGCGTCGTCGTCGATGCCGATCACGGGGCGGTTGAACTGGTAGTCGTAGTACAATTCGGGGTCCAGTTCGAGCAGCGGCGCCACGTCGAGCTGTTCCTGGAGCACCCGGACGGCGCCCGTCGCCGCTTCGCCGGCGTCGTTCCAGCCTTCGAACGCGACAACAAGTAGTCGACCCTTGAGCAAGAGTTCCCCATTCCGTGGATGCGCCCGCGAGATGTCACGGGCATCTTCCAAGAATAGGCGCAGTCCGTTCCCGGGTAGCATTGAAACCCGTGACTACACAGCTTCCCGCCGCCGTCCTCTGGGACATGGACGGCACACTCGTCGATACCGAACCGTACTGGATCACCGCGGAGACGGATCTGGTCGAATCCTTCGGCCACACCTGGACCTACGAGGACGCCATGACGCTCGTCGGTTCCGGGTTGTGGGAGTCCGCTCGGATCCTCCAGTCCCACGGTGTCGACCTGCCTGAAGACGACATCGTGCAGCACCTCACCGGCCGAGTGCGGGACCGGCTCGCGAAGGACGGGGTCCCCTTCCGACCCGGCGCCAGGGAACTGCTCAAGGAGCTTCGAGACCGCGGTGTGAAGACCGCGCTCGTGACCATGTCGATCCGGGCGATGGCGGAGCAGGTGCTCTCGCACCTCGACTTTCCGGCGTTCGACGTCCTCGTTCCCGGCGACGAGGTCGAGTACCCGAAACCCCACCCCGAGCCGTACCTGCGCGCCGCGTCGCTTCTCGGGGTCTCGATCCTCGACTGCGTGGCCATCGAGGACTCCCGCGCCGGCCTGGCATCCGCCGTCGCCTCCGGCGCCGTCTCGATCGCCGTGCCGCACGCGGTGACGATCCCCGACGGCCCCCACACCATCTGGCCCACCCTGGCCGGCAGAACAATCACAGACGTGACGGCACTCTTCGCCGCTTCACGCAGCGAAGGAATCCCACGATGACCGCAGAACCCAGCGCCGAGCGTCCCCTCGACGAACGCCCGCAGAACGCCGGGCCGTTCCGGGTCGGCGACCGTGTGCAACTCACCGGCCCGAAGGGCAAGCGCAACACGATCACGCTCGAGCACGGCAAGGAATTCCACACCCACCGCGGGATCGTCGGCCACGACAGCATCATCGGCCTCCCCGACGGCTCCGTCATCACCACGAGCGACGGCATCGAGTACCTGGCCCTCCGCCCGCTGCTGGTCGACTTCGTCATGTCGATGCCGCGCGGCGCCGCCATCATCTACCCGAAGGATGCCGCCCAGATCGTCGGCCAGGCCGACATCTTTCCCGGCGCAACGGTCGTCGAGGCCGGTGTCGGATCCGGTGCCCTGTCGCTCTGGCTGCTCCGCGCGATCGGCCCGACCGGCCGGCTCGAATCGTTCGAGCGTCGCGACGAGTTCGCTGATGTGGCCCGCGGGAACGTCGCCACCTTCTTCGGCTACGACCCCGACAACTGGCGCGTCTCGGTGGGGGATCTCTCGGATTCCCTCCCGAACACGGTCGAACCGGCATCCGTCGACCGCGTCGTCCTCGACATGCTCGCCCCGTGGGAGAACATCGACGCGTGCGCGACCGCGATGAAACCGGGCGGCGTGCTCCTCTGTTACGTCGCCACGGTGACCCAGCTCTCGCGCGTGGCCGAGGCCATCCGCGGCACCGGCCAGTTCACCAACCCGGAGTCGAACGAGACGATCGTCCGCGGCTGGCACGTCGAAGGCCTCGCCGTGCGGCCCGATCACCGCATGATCGGCCACACCGGCTTCCTGATCACCGCCAGGCGGCTGGCCGACGGCGCCATCCTGCCCGAGCTCAAGCGTCGGCCGAGTAAGTCCGACTTCAGCGACGACGATGTGGAACTGTGGACCCCAGGCGCCCTCGGCGAACGGAACGTCAGCGCCAAGATCCTTCGCAAGCGCGTCCGCACCGCCAACAATTCCGCGCAGCTCAGCCGCTCGCGGTCGTTCGGCGAGCCCGCGGGCGACGCCGACAGCCCCCCGGAACCCGACGAAACCCCCAGCCACTAAAATGGCCACGCGACCCACTCGCATCCGCCCTCCAGCATCGAAGAGAGATCACGTGCGCAAGGCACCAGCACTGCTCCTGTCCGCCGGCCTGTTGATGGCCACCCTCACCGGCTGCGCCGCGCCGTCTGCGGCGGATTCCTGCGAGCCGTCGGCGCCGAACGGCGCCGCGTCGAAACTGATCGACGTGTCCGGCTCGTTCGGTGAGACACCGACGGTCAGCATGCGGACGCCGCTGAAGGCAAAGCAGGCGGAACGCACCGTCGTCATCGAGGGCGACGATGAGGACCACGTCTTCACCGGCGACCAGAGCGTCAGGATGAGCCTCGGCCTCTACGACGGCGCGACCGGTCAGCCGATCGAGCAGAGCGCGTACGCCGAGCCCGAAGTCTATTTTCCGGCGCAGCTCCACCCGGGCATCGTGTCGGCCCTGACCTGCGCCACCCCCGGAACTCGGATCGCCATGACGGTTCCTGAAGGCGACCAGACCGCGGTCATCGTCGCCGACGTCTTCGACGTCTTCCTCGCGAAGGCGGACGGCGCCGACCGGCCCGTGCTCGAACCCGGGTTCCCGTCGGTGGTCACCGCGGAAGACGGCACCCCGGGTCTGACCATCCCCAGCTCCGACCCGCCGAGCGAACTCAAGGTCGCTGTGCTCAAGGAGGGTGACGGCGAGGTGATCGCCGAGGACACCGAAATGGTCGTCCACTACACCGGTGCGCTCTGGACTGAAAAGACGATCTTCGACTCGTCCTGGCAGACCGGTTCACCGGCGGTCTTCACCTCCGATGGGATCATCCCCGGCCTGGGCACGGCGCTCGTGGGCAAGAAGGTCGGATCGCAGGTCCTCGCCGTGATTCCGCCTGAGCTCGGCTACGGCGACCAGGCCAACGCGGCCATCCCGGCGGACTCGACACTCGTGTTCGTCGTCGACATCCTCGGCGCACTGCCCTGACCCAACAGGCCGGGCACCGCCCGCCGCAAGGAGTGTGATGTCATGCCGGAACCCACCGAAGCCGCGGGGTCGCGCGTCGCCGTCGAAGAACGACTCTTCAGCCTCGTGCTCGCCCTGCTCGCCACCGAACAGGGCCTGACCAAGTCCGAGATCCTCTCGACGGTGCAGGGATACCGGCAGCGGTTCTCCAGCGCGGGCAGCAATGCCAACCTGGAGCGCCAGTTCGAGCGCGACAAGGACGACATCCGCGAGCTTGGCATCCCCCTGGAGACCGTCGAAGCGCCGGGAGACCCGGGGAACAACCAGCTCACCCGGTACCGCATCCCGAAGGGTCAGTACGACCTGCCCAAGGAACTCACCTTCTCGCCGGCCGAGATCGCCATGCTCTCCCTCGCTGCGTCGGTCTGGCGGCAGGGTTCCCTGTCAGCGGAGTCCCGCCGGGCCATCCTCAAACTCCGTTCACTCGGCATCGAATCCGACGAACCGGTCATCGGCTACGCACCCCGCGTCCGGATCCGGGAGAGCTCGTTCGAGCCGCTCCGGCAGGCACTCGAACGCCACAGCGTCGTCACCTTTCCGTACCTGAAACCGGGGGAGTCGACGGCGAAGACCCGCACGGTCGCCCCGCTCGCCCTGGTGCAGCACCACGGCCGGTGGCACCTCTCCGCCCATGACCTCGATGTCGGAGACGGGCGGACATTCCTGCTCTCCCGGATCGTCGGACCGGTGCAGCAGGTTCACCGCACGTGGACGCCGCCCGAAGGCGGCGGACACGCTGAACGCTCACTGGCCGCCCTCGACGCCCTGTGGGAGTCGCAGCGCGCCGTGATCCGGGTGGAGCCGAGGACGGATGCCGCCACGCGGCTGTCGAAGCGGGCATCCGCCGTCGACGACGGAACCCTCGAACTGCACTACACCGACGTGGACGTGCTCGCCGACGAACTCGCCGCGTATGGCCCCGAGGTCCTCGTCGAATCGCCTCAGCGTCTCGTCGACGCCGTCGTCGCCCGCCATGTCAAAACGGTCAGGACCCACCGCGGCGGATCCGGAACAGGGGGCAACCGTGGCTAAACCCGCACTGCACGCACGAGACAAACTCGCCTTTCTTCTGGCCCTGGTGCCCTATCTCATGGACCACGGCCACGTCAGCGTGGCGGATGCCGCCCGGCACTTCGGCGTGGACGAGGAGCAGATCCGCGAGTCGGTGCGCCTCATCGCCGTTTCCGGCGTGCCGGGGGAGACGAGCTCCTACCAGCACGAGGACCTGTTCGACATCGACTGGGACCTGTTCGAGGAGAAGGACGAAATCGTCATCACCCACCTCGTGGCCATCGACGACTCTCCCCGGTTCTCGGCCCGCGAGGCTGCCGCCCTTCTCGCGGGATTGCAGTACCTGTCATCGCTGCCCGAGCAGGCCGACCGGGACGTCCTCGGGACCCTGATGTCGAAGCTCGCCCTCGGTTCGAGCGGCCGACCGTCCGAGGTCGCCGTCGGTTCCAGCCAGGTCGACGCCACCCTGGCGCTCATCCGCGACTCCGTCGCTGCCGGGCACCAGATCGAATTCGACTACCTCAACTCGCGGGGCGAAGCCGAGAAACGTCGGGTGGACCCCCTGCGCATCCAGTCACTCGACCAGGACTGGTACCTGCGCGGCTGGGACCATCTCCGACAGGCGGTGAGGACCTTCCGGCTCGACCGCATGAGCAACCTCGACGCGACCGATGAGCCGATCAGTCACCACGCTCACGACGTCGCCCTGTCGGAGAGCCTGTTCGAAAGCTCGGACACCGACCTCGCCGTCGTCGTCGAGCTCCCCGACGATGCCATCGGCATGATCGCCGACTACCTCACCACGGATGCCCCGGTCCCGGGCAGGAACGGCCGGTCACGGGTGACACTCCACGTGGCACACGACCACGGGCTCAAACGGCTCATCGCCGGTCTCTCCGGCGTCGTCACGGTGATCGGTCCGGACACGGCTCGGGCCCGCGTGGCCGACTGGGCCCAGGCAGCTCTCGACCGCTACGCTGAGCGGACGAACCGGTAACGCCCACTCAGGCAGATTCCGGGTTCAGCGCGGTAAACTTGCGCGGACACAGACAGGATCAAAGGACACATCATGGGAATCTTCGGCAACGCGTTCAGCGGGTGGCACCTGCTCGTCATTGTGTTCCTCGTGCTTCTTCTGTTCGGTGCTCCCAAGCTCCCCGCCCTGGCAAAGAGCGTCGGCCAGTCGATGAAGATCTTCAAGAGCGAGATCAAGACCGACAAGGACACCACCGACCTCAACGCCGCTGACACCACGGTTCCGCCGGTGTCGCCCACGGCAACGCAGGCTCCCGCGGATCCGACCATCGTGAACCCCGGTACGGGCGCTCCCGGATCCCAGACGAAACCGTAGGGTTCATGGCCGCCCGCATCAAACGGGGCAGGAACGCTGACGGCCGGATGTCGCTCGGTGAGCACCTGGTCGAGCTTCGCAAGCGCCTCTTCATCAGTGCCATCGGTATCGTCGTAGCGATGATCGGCGGCTTTGTCATCTCCGACTTCGCCATCACAGCCATGGCGACCCCGATCACGGAGATCGCCGTCGACCGCGGCCAGGCGCTGCTGAACTTCGACAATGTCACCGGCGCATTCGACCTCCGGATGAAGGTCGCCTTCACGATCGGGATCGTCGTCTCCAGCCCGATCTGGCTCTACCAGATCTGGGCTTTCCTCGTGCCCGGGCTCACGCGCAAGGAGATCGGGTACGCCCTGGGTTTTCTGCTGAGCGCTGTTCCGCTGTTCCTCGCCGGGTGCGCCGCCGGCTGGTTCGTCATGCCGCACATCGTCGAGCTGATGGTCGGTTTCACCCCGGCGGACGCCTCCAACTTCTTCAATGCGGGAATCTACTTCGACTTCGTGCTCAAACTCGTCCTCGCCGTGGGCATCGCCTTCGTCGTTCCTGTGTTCCTGGTGCTCCTCAACTTCGTCGGTGTCCTGAGCGCGGCGACCATCATCAAGTCCTGGCGGGTGGCGATCCTCGTGATCGCGCTGTTCTGCGCCATCGCGACCCCGGCCGCCGACGTCGTCTCGATGTTCATCCTGGCCATCCCGATGATCCTGCTGTACTTCGCCGCCTATGGAGTCGCTTTCCTGCATGACCGTCGCGCCGCCAGACGGCAGCTCGCCTTCGAGGCAGAATTGGCCCTGTGACCGTCAACCTTTCCCCAGCCGAGCGCTACGCGGCCGCCCAACGAAAAACCCCGCTTCTCGATGCCTTCCGGGCGCGGCAGCGATTCGACCTCGACCCGTTCCAGATCGAAGCCTGCGCGAGCGTCGAAGCAGGCAACAGTGTGCTCGTCGCTGCCCCGACCGGTGCGGGCAAAACGATCATCGCGGAGTTCGCCATCTATGCGGCAATGCAGCGTACCCGGTCGAAGGTCTTCTACACGGCGCCGATGAAAGCGCTGAGTAACCAGAAGTTCAACGAACTCGTCGCCGAATACGGCGCCGGATCCGTCGGCCTGCTCACCGGAGACACCAACATCAATGCCCGGGCGCGCATTGTGGTGATGACCACCGAGGTCCTCCGGAACATGCTCTACGCCGACTCCGACCTGCTCACCGACCTGGCCTACGTGGTCATGGACGAGGTGCATTACCTGGCGGACCGGTTCCGCGGTGCGGTATGGGAAGAGGTGATCATCCACCTCCCGCAGGACGTGAGGATGGTGTCGCTGAGCGCGACCGTGTCGAACGCCGAAGAGTTCGGGGACTGGCTTCAGGCCGTCCGCGGCCACACGGAGGTCATCGTCTCGGAGGAGCGACCGGTGCCCCTCGACCAGCACGTGCTCATGCGCGGTAAACTGATCGACCTGTTCGCGGCGCCGAGCCTCGCCGAGACATCCTCCGTCAACCCCGAACTGGTGCGGATGGCGCAGTTCGGCGGCCGGTCGCTGAACACGAAACAGTACAACGACGTCAGCCGGTACAACGCCAAACGCGGCCAGCGCACCGGGCAGCGCGTCGACCGTGGCCAGGTCGTCGAGCTGCTCGATGAACACCACCTGCTCCCGGCGATTTTCTTCATCTTCAGCCGGGTGGGCTGTGACCAGGCCGTCACCCAGGTGCTGCGCTCAGGCATCCGTCTCACCGATGCGCATGAACGCGACGAGATCCGCGAGATCGTGGAGGAGCGCTGCTCTGCGCTGCAGGACGAGGACCTCGGCGTGCTCGGCTACTGGGAGTGGCTCGACGGGCTCGAGCGGGGCATCGCAGCCCACCACGCCGGCATGCTGCCTGCGTTCAAGGAGGTGGTGGAGGAACTGTTCCGCCGCAAGCTGGTGAAGGCTGTGTTCGCGACCGAGACGCTTGCCCTCGGCATCAACATGCCGGCGCGCACGGTCGTGCTCGAGAAACTCGAGAAATTCAACGGCGAAGCGCGTGTACCCATCACGCCGGGGGAGTACACCCAGCTGACCGGCCGCGCCGGCCGCCGCGGAATCGACGTGGAAGGGCACGCGGTCATCGCCTGGCAGGAAGGCCTGCACCCACAGTCGGTGGCATCGCTGGCCTCCCGGCGCAGCTACCCGCTCAACTCGAGTTTCAAGCCCACCTACAACATGGCCGTGAACCTCATCGACCAGTTCGGCCGGGAACGCACGCGCGAAATCCTCGAGTCGTCGTTCGCCCAGTTCCAGGCCGACCGTGCGGTGGTCGGGATGGCCCGCAAGGTGCGGGAGCAGGAGGGCTCGCTGTCGAAGTACCGCGAAGCCATGGCCTGCCACCTCGGCGACTTCACCGAGTATGCGGGAATCCGCCGGGAGCTCACCGACCTCGAACGCAAGAACACCTCGCCAGAACACCAGTCACGGTCGCAGAACGATCGCCGCCAGCGCCAGCTCGTCGCGCTGCGCAAGCGCATGCGGGCGCATCCCTGCCATGGCTGCGCCGAGAGGGAGCAGCACGCGAGGTGGGCTGAGCGCTGGTTCACCCTGAAACGGCAGACCGACCAGCTCAGCAGGCAGATCTCGACCCGGACGGGCGCCGTCGCCAAGATCTTCGACCGGGTGACCGACGTTCTGCTCGAATACGAGTACCTTCTTCCCGCCGAAGGAGGAGAGGTCGAACTGAGCGCAGCCGGCCGCACCCTCAAGCGCATCTACGGCGAACGGGACCTCCTCGTGGCCGAAGCCCTGCGGCGGGGCGTGTGGAACGACCTCGACCCGGCGAGCCTCGCGGCCATGGCCTGCTGCATCGTCTTCGAACCGCGTCGTGACGAGGGAATGATGGCGGACCGGTTCCTGCCGCGGGGAGCATTCCGGGTGGCGCTCGACAAGACACAGGACCTCTGGGCGCGGCTCGACGACACCGAACAGGAGAACCGCCTCCCGGGCAGCGAACCGCTCGCCACCGGCCTGTGTGTTGCCATGCACAAGTGGGCGCGCGGCTCGGGCCTCGACGTCGTGCTGACCGAGGCCGACATGGCGGCTGGGGACTTCGTCCGCTGGACGAAACAGACCATCGACCTGCTCGACCAGCTCTCGGTCGTCGCCGACGGCGGCGTCGGGCGCAACGCGCGCAAAGCACTCGAAGCGATCCGACGGGGAATCGTGGCCTACAGCGCCGTGTGATCCGAGCCCGGTTGGGCACCATAGGCTGGAAGAGTGACAGCCCCGACGCGCCCGCCCGTACCCCTCGCCGCCGCCGTCGTTCTTGCCGCGGCGTCAGGACCGGTCCTCGACGCCGGGTTCCCGGACAAGGGGATCTGGCCGCTCGCGTTCGTCGGCGTCGGCCTGATCCTCATCGTCCTGATCGGCCGCAGCGCCTGGGGTGCGCTGCTCACCGGGTTCGTCGCCGGCGTGTCGTTCTACCTGGTCCACGTGTCGTGGGTGTCGTTGTACCTCGGCCCGGTTCCCTGGATCGCCCTGTCGGTGCTGGAGTCGATCTTCTTCGCCCTCGGCGCACTCCTGATCACCCTCGCGTTCCGCTGGATACCGCAGGTCTTCTCGACGCCCCTCGGCCGGGTGGGCCTGCTGCCGCTCGTGGTCGCCGGGCTGTGGACGGCCCGGGAAGCCCTCGTCAGCACCTGGCCGTACGGCGGCTTCGCGTGGGGGAGGGTTGCGCTCAGCCAGTCGGAGAGCCCGTTCGCCCCGCTGGTCGCGTGGATCGGCATCAGCGGGCTGAGCTTCATCGTCGTCTGGCTCGTCGCCTTCCTGCTCCAGTTCCTTCGCGAGCCCAACGTATCGATTCCCTCGCTGCGCCTTCTCGCCCCCGCAGCCGCCGTCGCCGTCGTGCTTGCGCTGCCCGCCTGGCCGGTTCTCCTGCAGGGCACGTCCGCCATCGCCGCCGTGCAGGGCAACGGCAAGGCCGGATACTTCGACGAGCGCGAACCGGGTGACATTCTCTCCGCCCAGGCCTCCGCGACCCTTCCCCTCATCGGCACGCCGGTCGACATGATCGTCTGGCCCGAGAACGGCACCGACCTCGACCCGGTGACCGTGCCGCAGGCGGCATCCGTCCTGGACTACCTCAGTGCCCGGGCCGGTGCCCCGATCATCGCCGGAACGATCATGGAGCGGGACGGGCGCTACTACAACACGTCGCTGCTCTGGAAGGCGGGTGAGGGCGCTGTCGACTACTACGACAAACGTCACCCTGTCCCGTTCGGTGAATACGTGCCCGACCGCGCGGTCTGGGAACCGTTCGCGCCTGATCTGATCGGGCTGATCGGCCGGGAGTACACGCCGGGTACCCGCGACAACGTGTTCGACGTCGACGGCGTGATCGCCGGGATCTCCATCTGCTTCGACATCGTCGACGACGCCCTGACCCGTGAGGCGGTCGATCGGGGAGCCCAGGTGATCATCGCCCAGACCAACAACGCCGACTTCGGTCGGACCGACGAGAACCAGCAGCAGCTGGCGATCGCCCGGCTCCGCGCGATCGAAGCCTCCCGGAGCGTCGTGAACGTGTCGACGGTCGGCACCAGCCAGATGATCGGCCCGGACGGAGCCACCCTCACCGAGATCCCCGCGTACGAGCCCGGGCACATGGTGTTCGACGTTCCGCTGGTCTCGGGAAAGACCCCGGCGATGGTCGCCGGCGGCCAGATCGAAACCCTGGTGTCCTTCTTCGGGCTCGGCGCGCTCATCGTCGCCCTGCTTGTCGGCACGAAAAACGGGCGCCAGCGTAATGCTGACGCCCGGATGGTGGACGGTGTTTAGGCTCCGACCTTGTGCTGGCCGCGACGTGCGCGCAGGAACGTCAGGCGCTCCTCGAGAAGTTCCTCGAGTTCGTCCCGACTGCGCCGTTCAAGGAGCATGTCCCAGTGGGTGCGGGCCTGCTTCTGATCTGAGCGGTCGATGACGACCGGTTCTGAACCGACCATCAGCACCGCTTCGCCGCTGCAGTGCCGGCATTCCCAGGTGTCCGGGGCTTCCGCGTCGGCCGCGAACATCAGCGCGGTCTCGTGGTTACACTCCGGGCACAGGTACACCGACCGTGCTCGTTCCGAAAATACGACGCCGTCTTCGCTCTGAAGGCTCTGGGCGCCGAGGCGCATTCCGCGCAAACTACGATCTGCCATCTTATGGTCCCCTCTCGCTCGCTAGGTCCAGTTATAGACCCCCAAGCTGGGCAATGCATTGTCTTTGGGAGATTTCTCGCAGCCTGCACTCAGACTCGGCCTCGGATGGCCCGGTCGGCGACGAGGGGAAGGGCCACGTCGGCGCGGTCGGTGATGAGGCCATCGACGCCGAGGTCGAGGAGGCGGTGCATGTCATCCGGCTCGTTCACCGTCCACACGTGGACCTCGACGCCGGCGCGGTGGAACGCCCGGACCGAGCGGCCGGTGACCAGGCGCAGGTTCCGGTGTTTCTCGGGGATCTGGACACAGCGGATGCCTCCGAGCGCGGAACGCACGAGCGTCACCGACCCGACGCGGGCGCCGACGAAAGCGCGGGCGAACCGCTCGGATGACGCGGATGAGGCGACTCCCGGGAGGGAATCGATGGCGCGCGTTCGCCGTGCCTCGTCGAAGGAGGTGAGAAGGACCCGGTCGACGGCGCGTTCGGCCAGGATCGCGCGCACAACGGGTCCCGCGGCCTGCTCAGCCTTGACGTCGATGTTGAAGCGGGCGTTGGGGAACGTGACGAGTGCGCCGGCGAGTGTAGGCACGCGGTGCCCACCACCGAGGTCGAGCTGGCGCAGCTGGCTCAACGTGAGATTGCGCACCGGATGCGACACCCCGTCCGCCACGATCTCCGGGTCGTGAACGAGAACAGCGACGCCGTCAGCGGTGGCGTGAGCATCCGTTTCGAGGTATACGGCGCCGACGTCCACCGCCGCCTGGAACGCGGCGATCGTGTTCTCCGGCACGGCGAGGGCAAGTCCGCGGTGCGCGAGAATGCGCGGACCGGGCGGGTCGAAGTACCGCGAGGCCGCGTTCTCGCCGGCCATTCCTAACCGGAGACCGGCGGGAGCGGAGACGCCGGGGGAGGGGACGCCGGTGGGGTGTCCGGCGGGAAGATGCTCGACGGAATGTCGGGGGTGGGCGCGGTCGGGGTGTACGGTTTGTCGTCGCCGGGTCCGGGGATGAACGCCTTGCCGAGCCCTTTGAGGGCCTCGGTCAGTTCGGACGGGATGATCCACAGTTTGTTCGCTGACCCGTCGGCCAGTTTGGGCAGGGTCTGCAGGTACTGGTAGGCCAGCAGTCTCGGGTCGGGGTCCCCACGGTGGATGGCGTCGAAGACCGTGGCGATCGCCTGGGCTTCACCCTGCGCGCGAAGGACGGCAGCCCTCGCGTCGCCTTCCGCGCTGAGGATGGCCGCCTGGCGGGCGCCCTCGGCGGTGAGGATCGCCGACTGTTTCGTTCCCTCCGCAGTGAGGATCAGGGCGCGACGGTCGCGTTCGGCCCGCATCTGCTTCTCCATCGAATCCTGGATCGACAGGGGCGGGTCGATCGCCTTCAGTTCGACGCGGCCCACCCGGATGCCCCATTTGCCTGTCGCCTCGTCGAGGACGACCCGGAGCTGCCCGTTGATGTTGTCACGGCTCGTGAGAGCTTCTTCGAGGTTGAGTCCACCGACGACGTTACGAAGGGTGGTCGTGGTGAGCTGCTCGACGGCGCCGAGGTAGTTGGCGATCTCGTAGGTGGCGGCGCGGGCATCCGTCACCTGGAAGTAGACGACGGTGTCGATCGACACGACGAGGTTGTCCTCGGTGATCACCGGCTGTGGCGGGAACGAGACGACCTGCTCGCGCATGTCGATCAGCGGGCGCACCCGGTCGATGAACGGGACGAGGATGTTCAGCCCCGGCTGCAGAGTCTTGTGATACCGGCCGAGGCGCTCCACGACGCCCGCCGTGGCCTGGGGGATGATCCGGATGGCCCGGAACAGCACCACCAGGATGAAGATGAGAACGACGATCGCGATGATCCATCCGACGGTCGTTCCGACGAGTTCAGCCGGAGTCACTGGAGCTTCCTTTCATTCGGCACGACCACGGCGGTCGCTCCTTCGATCGCGAGGACACGGATGGCGGTGCCCGGTTCCAGGCTTCTCGCGGGGGAGTCCGTGGGGACGACAGCGGTCCACAACTCGCCGTTCGAAAGCTTGACCTGGCCGCCGTGACCGGAGACGGTCTGCACGACCTGGCCGCGCGACCCCAGCAGGGCGTCGACGTTGCTTTTCGCCGGGTCTTCGCCTTTCCGCAGCGCGCGAAGAAGCGGGGGGCGGACGACGAGCAGGAACAGAACGGATGCCGCGGCGCCGATCAGGAACTGCGCCCACCATGGAACTCCGAGCAGGCCGGACAGAAGTCCGACGACGCTGCCGATCGCCAGCATGAGGAAGGTGAATTCGAGGCTGAGCATCTCGATGGTGATGAACAGAAGAATCAGGACCAGCCAGATCACCCATGTGTACTGTTCGATCCAGTCCATGACTCGCCCTTCCGGCCGTCACCTGTGAGGCCAGTGTTACTGCTGAATCTAGCAGGTAGGCCGCTGACCGCGGCGAGTTCTTGGTAGTCTCGGAGGCTGGGATTGCCGCCGTCGCGCACCGCCACCGTTTTGAAGGAGTTCCCATGTCCAACCCTCTCTCCGCAGGTTCACTCGCGGGCAAGAACATCCTCGTCACCGGGTCGTCACGGGGCATCGGGGCTGACACCGTCCGCTACTTCGCCGAGGCAGGCGCGAACGTCGTCATCAACTTCCGCAACAAGGAGGCGCGCGCCGTCAAGCTCGCCGACCAGATCCGGGCGGCAGGCGGAACGGCGATCACGGTGGGCGCAGACCTGACCGACCCGGCATCCGTCCAGGCGATGTTCGACACGGTCGCCGAGAAGTACGGGCACCTCGACGTGCTCGTCCTCAACGCGTCGGGCGGCATGGAGAGCGGCATGGCCGCCGACTACGCCATGCAACTCAACCGGGACGCCCAGGTGAACGTGCTCGACGCGGCGCTGCCGCTGCTCGGCGACGGGTCGCGAGTCGTCTTCGTCACGAGCCACCAGGCCCACTTCATTCGCACGACGCCGACGATGCCCGAGTACGAGCCGGTTGCGCAGTCGAAACGCGCCGGCGAGGACGCCCTCCGCGCCCGCATCCCGGAACTCGCCGGCAAGGGGATCGACTTCGTCGTCGTCTCGGGCGACATGATCGAGGGCACCATCACCGCGACGCTGCTCGAGCGCGCGAACCCCGGGGCGATCAGCGCCCGCAAGGATGCCGCTGGCAAGCTCTACAACGTGGGGGAGTTCGCCGCGGAGATCGCTCTCGCAGCCGTGGAACCGATCCCGGCAGAGAACACCCGCTACGTCGGGGACACCGCGGACTTCGGCTCCGAGTAGGGCTCCCCACCCGAACCGCCCGCACCGGTGGACAACTCCGGTGCGAGGTGGCACGATCCTGTACGTGACCAGCCAGAGCGCCACGACCCAGCACCTCCACGACCTTGCGATTCTGCGCCGGGTTCGCGACAGGATCGACAGGGAGTACGCCGAGCCGCTTGACGTCGAGGCCCTTGCCCGCGGCGCGAACATGTCTGCCGGGCACCTCAGCCGCCAGTTCCGGCTTGCCTACGGCGAGTCGCCCTATGCGTACCTGATGACGCGGCGCATCGAACGCGCGATGGAGCTTCTGCGACGGGGCGACCTCAGCGTGACAGAGGTCTGCTTCGCCGTCGGCTGTTCATCGCTGGGGTCGTTCAGCAGCAGGTTCAGCGAACTCGTCGGGGTCCCGCCCAGCCTCTACCGGCGCGATGCGGCGAACTCGCTGGCCGGCATGCCGCCGTGCGTGGCGAAACAGGTGACGAGGCCGACCAGGACACGGGAAGCAGCGACCGCTGCACCGCATCTGGTCTGACGACCATGGACGCTGATCCGTGTGACCGGCATCGCTAAGCTCGAACCGGTCCGACCGAGCCCAGCGACACCATCTCAGGCAGAAGCATCCGCCCCCACAGGAGAGAAACGATGAGCACCATCACGAGCACCGACACCGAAGCCCGCACCACCCACGGCGCCGACAGTCACGATCGGATCCGGGTGCAGGGCGCACGGGTGAACAATCTCAAGGACATCAGTCTCGAGATCCCGAAGCGCCGCCTGACCGTGTTCACCGGCGTATCCGGTTCGGGCAAGAGTTCGCTGGTGTTCGGCACCATCGCGGCAGAGTCACAACGGATGATCAACGAAACCTACAGCGCGTTCCTGCAGGGTTTCATGCCGTCGCTGGCACGGCCGGACGTCGACGTGCTCGAGGGGCTGACGACCGCGATCATCGTGGACCAGGAACGGATGGGCGCCAATTCCCGCTCGACGGTCGGCACCGCGACCGATGTCAACGCGATGCTGCGCATCGTGTTCAGCCGGCTCGGCCAGCCCCACATCGGCTCGCCCCAGGCTTTCTCCTTCAATGTCGCGTCGATCAGCGGAGCGGGTGCCGTGTCGATCGAGCGTGGCGGGAAGACGGTGAAGGAACGCCGCAGCTTTGAGATCACCGGCGGGATGTGCCCCCGCTGCGAGGGCATGGGCACGGTGAACGACATCGACCTGACCCAGCTTTACGATGACTCCAAGTCACTGGCTGAGGGTGCACTCACCATCCCCGGCTACAGCCAGGACGGGTGGATGGTGCGGATCTTCGCCGAATCCGGTTTCGTCGACCCGAAGAAGCCGATCCGGGACTACACCAAGAAGGAACTCAACGACTTCCTGTACAAGGAACCGACGAAGGTGCAGCTTCAGTCGATGAACATGACCTACGAGGGGCTGGTCCCCAAGGTCCAGAAATCGTTCCTGTCGAAGGACCGTGAGGCGATGCAGCCGCACATCCGCGCCTTCGTCGACCGCGCAGTCACCTTCACGACCTGTCCCGACTGCGGGGGAACCCGTCTCAACGAGGGTGCCCGGTCGTCGCGGGTTGCCGGGCTCAACATCGCGGATGTGTGTGCCATGCAGATCAGCGACCTGGCGTCGTGGGTTCGGGAGCTCCATGAACCGTCGGTAGCGCCGTTGCTGGCCGCCCTGGGTGACACGCTCGACTCCTTCGTCGAGATCGGGCTCGGTTACCTGTCCCTCGACCGGCCTGCGGGAACCCTGTCCGGTGGTGAAGCGCAGCGCACGAAGATGATCCGGCACCTCGGGTCGTCGCTCACCGACGTCACCTATGTCTTCGACGAGCCCACCATCGGCCTGCACCCGCACGACATCGAACGCATGAACACGCTGCTGCTGCAGCTCCGCGACAAAGGGAACACGGTGCTCGTCGTCGAGCACAAGCCCGAGATGATCGCCATCGGTGACCACATCGTCGACCTCGGCCCCGGCGCAGGCACGGCGGGCGGTTCGATCTGCTTCGAAGGAACACTCGACGAACTGCGGACGAGCGACACGCTCACCGGTCGCCACCTGCACGACCGGGTCGCCCTCAAAGACACGGTTCGCCCGCCGAAGGGCGCACTCGAGATCCGCGGGGCGACGAAACACAACCTGCAGAACGTGGATGTCGACATCCCGCTCGGCGTGCTCGTGGTGATCACCGGTGTCGCCGGATCCGGCAAGAGTTCGCTCGTGCACGGGTCGATTCCGCCCGGTGCCGGCGTGGTGTCGATCGACCAGGGAGCCATCCGCGGCTCCCGGCGCAGCAACCCCGCGACGTACACGGGGATGCTGGAACCGATCCGGAAGGCGTTCGCGAAGGCCAACGGTGTGAAGCCGGCGCTGTTCAGCTCAAACTCCGAGGGCGCGTGCCCGGTCTGCAACGGCGCCGGGGTGATCTACACCGACCTCGGCGTGATGGCCACCGTCGAGTCGCCGTGTGAGGTGTGCGACGGCAAGCGGTTCCAGGCCGAAGTGCTCGAGTACAAACTCGGCGGACGCGACATCAGCGAGGTCCTCGCCATGTCGGTGACCGAGGCCGAGGAGTTCTTCGGCGCGGGGGAGGCACGCACACCGGCCGCCCACGCGATCCTGGACCGGCTCGCCGATGTGGGACTCGGCTACCTTAGCCTCGGTCAGCCGCTCACGACACTGTCCGGTGGTGAGCGGCAGCGGCTCAAGCTGGCCACGCAGATGGCTGAAAAGGGCGGCATCTACGTGCTCGACGAGCCGACCACGGGGCTCCACCTCGCGGATGTCGAAAATCTGCTCAGACTGCTCGACCGGCTCGTCGACTCGGGGAAGTCGGTGCTCGTCGTCGAACACCATCAGGCGGTCATGGCCCACGCCGACTGGATCATCGACCTCGGACCGGGAGCCGGCCACGACGGTGGCCGGGTCGTCTTCGAAGGAACGCCCGCCGACCTGGTGGCGGCACGGTCAACCCTGACGGGCAAGCACCTGGCCTCGTACGTCGGCCGCTGACCTGCAGACTCCCTTCATTCCTCCCGAAAGACGGGAAGGCCACCGGAATCCGGTGGCCTTCCTGTCCTACGAACCGGTAACGACTGCCGGCTACGCGGAGGTCCTCACGGAGAAGCGCCGAAGCACCAGGCCCGCCGCCATCATCAACGCTGCGGCGACGATGGCCAACCACGGCGATGTTCCCGTCTCAGCGAGAGCGGACACTTTCTCAACGCGCACTGCATCTTCTGGAACCTCAGGGGTTTCCACAGTGGACGTTGCCTCCACCGGGGCAGGGGCCGGCGCGGGCGTCACGGCCGGTTCAGTCACGGCCGGTTCAGTCACGACGGGTTCAGTCACGACGGGCTCAGTCACGACCGGTTCAGTCACGACGGGCTCAGTCACGACCGGCTCAGTCACGACCGGTTCAGTCACGACCGGCTCAGTCACGACGGGCTCAGTGACGACCGGCGGAGGCGTTTCACCTTCGGGAGCGCACACGATGAAGAGCATCGATTTCTTCGTTATCTCGGCGCCCGCCGTCTGCTTGACAGTCGCTTCGACGCGCACCTTGTAGTCGTAGTCCTGTGCTACGGCCGGTTCGATGTTCTTGAGATCTTCGGTCAGGTCGACGTAGAGGGACCCGCTGAAGTCGTTTCCGCCGTCAGGGTCGGCGTCCTCGAGCGTAACCGTCCGCTGTTCGAGTACTTCGCCATTGCCAGAAGGCTGCATTGCGGTGAAGCTGACCGGCACCGTCGCTGTGTCGAAACCGAAGAAGTCGACGCGGAAGTCGCAGCCCACCTTGACTTCATTTGATGTCTCGGCGTCGGTGAGTTCCTGGTTCTCGATAGAGATCGAACCCCGAGCGGAGCCGTTGCCCTCAGCGAAGGCCGGCGCAGCGCCGAGACCGATCACAAAAGGCACCAGGCCAAGAACTGCTGCCACGTGTTTTGCGTTTGCCATTTAATATCTCCTATAGGGGTCGGTAATCAAGGCGCGCAGAATCCCGGTGTTGACACGTCGACGCTTTCGGGAGCGAGGCCGTACCCGGGATGGGCGCGCGCCACGCTAACACGGCAGCACTTACCCCGAATTGGGGTGCAGGTGCGGGGCGGTCCCGGTGGTAATGGGGTTTTCGGGGGAGTCAGTTTCACCAACGTCCGCGCATTATGTCAAGTAAAAGCGCGACTGGTCCGGTCCGGGGATGCCGCTGGCTCACCTCGAACGTCAGGCGTCGTGCGGGCCCGCTGACGAGGCCGCGGCGCCGCCCAGGCACAGCGGCGCCGACCGGCCAGCCCGTGCCGATCTTCGTTGGGGGCGGCGACGAGGGTTCGGGGCGTGGAGCCGGCGCGCCATTCTCGGAAGGGGCGGATCCTTCGACCTCCGCAGCCTGCCCCCACTTTCCTGGAATGCCGATAATGCACATTATGTCAACAAACCGATTCCTGCTCCGGAAACCACGCTCCCCGGCCGCTCCCGAAGCCGCTCCCCGGACACAACGGGCACGCCACCGACATCACGCGTTCCGGGCGGAAACACGCGGCGTATCGTGTGAAGCCGCCCGACGTGCGTGAGTTGGCGCGTGGTCAGGTTTGCTGCGCCGACGCAGTCCGAAGCCCGTCGCGGTACGACGGGTAGCGCGGCGACCAGCCGAGTTCCCGCTTCGCCTTGGCATTGGACACCAGCATGGACACATCGTTGAGCACCACCCCGCCGTACGGCGCCACCCGCTTGAGCAGCCAGCCCGGAACGACCAGGGGTTTCGGGGCATGCCTGGCTTCGGCGACCCCGGTGATGAGCTCACGGAAGGTTGCAGGAGTGTCGTCGACAATGTTGTACGCCTCCCCTCCGCGGGCGTGTTCGAGGGCGACCACCGTTGCGGCGGCGGCGTCCTGGTGGTGCACGAACGCGAGCCTGCCGCCGTTCCGGGCGACCGGGAGCGATCGCCGGCGCAGCATCCGGACGACCGTGTCGACATCGTCCCCGTAGAGCAGACCGTAACGGAGGGCGATCCCCTCCACGCCGTCGGCCTGGAACGCCTGGCGTTCGGTCGAGGCCATCGCGGCGATATGGGGGTCGAACGGGCTGCCGTCCGTGCGCCCGAACGGTGAATCCTCGGTGAGGACCTGGTCGCCGTGGTCGGAGTAGCCGTATCCGAACACGATCGACTGGGTCACGAATCGCGTGGCACCCACCTCGCGGGCCAGGTCCAGCAGATTCGCTGTTCCCTGGATCCGAAGGTCGTTCGTTGCCGCCATGCCGGCGTGCCCGACCGGTGGCTTCTTCAGCGAGGTCGCCTCGTGGAGAACCGCATCGGCCTCGGCGCCCCTGGCCACGTGCAGGAGTTCGTCGCGGTCGAGGATGTCAGCGATCATGGCACGGGCACCGAGCTGTGTCAGTCGCTCGACGCCGTCCGTCGAACGCGTGATGCCGTGCACCGTGTGGCCCGCGGCAAGGAGGCGCTCGACGATCGGAATCCCGAGCACCCCAGTCGCGCCGGCCACGACGACCCTCATCGCCGCACGCCCCGTTTCGGGCCGATCCTCGTCAATCGTCCTCTCCGTCGGTGGTCTCAGCGTCGGGAGCCTGCTCGATCCCGAGGGCAGCGGCGGCCGCGGCGATCCGTCGTGCCAGGGTCAGGTCGCGGTGGGTAACCCCTCCCTCGTCGTGCGACGTCAGCGAGAATCCCACAGATCCCCAGCCCAGCGTGACGTCCGGGTGGTGGTTCAGCTCGTTGGCGATGTCGGCCACCTCCGCCACCAGTCGCGCGCCCGTGGAGAAGTCGGGCGTCGAGAAGGATGCCGTGAGGCATTCGTTCTCGTGCCGAAAGCCACTCCCCCGCAACTCGTCCGAGGTTTCAGCGGGTGACAGGGTCGGCTGGCGCGTCATCAAGGATTCTTGGCGGTGCGTCGCGGGCCGCGCAACGGCATCCCGAATTCGTCCAACGGCGAGTGGTTCGGGTGCTCCAGACTGTGATCGATGGGCGCAGGGCACTCGAGGACGGCGTTGCGTGTCGAATGGTCGATGGTGTGCTCCCCCATCGGATGACCGCACACCGGGCAGGTGGGACCGTTGGTGGCGGAGGCGTCATCGGTGCCTTCGGTAATCGGCGGAGGGCCGAAGACCGGCATGAGTTTTCGGTCGATCCACGCGGCCGAGCGAACCAGCCGGCCGTCCGTGGTCTCCGTCTTCTTTGATCGGACCATGTCGACATGGTAGCGCTGATTTGACGAAACAGCACGGGACTGCTATGGCGAGTCAACGCGCAGCCAGGCGGTGCAGGGATCAGTCTTCGCCGAAGCCGGAGGCGACCAGGTCAGCGAGGGCGTCGACCGCAGCCCTGCCGTTCGGGTCAGCGGTGGCGATCTCCGCGTCGCGGCCCCGGACGAGTCCGAGCGCCATGATCGCCAGCAGGCTTTTCGCATCCTTCCCGTTCACGGTGACGCGGGCGGAGAACGTGCTGGCGAGCTTGACGAAATCCGCCGCCGGGCGCGCGTGGAGGCCGTCCCGGTTGATCACGGTGACAATCCGGGAATAGCCCTCCCGACCGACCGAGGGCTGTTCGGGCGCGGGGGGCGAGCCGGTCGCCGTCCGTGCCGCAGCCGCGACCCCGTCGCGGTCTTCGCCGGTCTGGGCTGCGACAGCCGCCGCCACGCCGCCCTCCACGAGCGGAGCGTCGACGATGAGCACGCGGGATCGCTGCTCGTCGTCGAGAAAGTCCAGGGCTGTCTCAGCGGTGAGGATCGCGGACCCCAGGTCGCACAGGATGACCGCCCCGTCGCCGGAGTCCGCCTCCCCGATGGCAGCAGTGACGAGGTCGAAGCTCGTTCCGATTCCGCCGTCGTCGGTGCCGCCGGCCGCGAGGAGCGGAACATCCGGTGCCATCTGGCGAGCGAGCTCGACGAGACCATCGGCAATCCGTGCGCTGTGCGACACGAACACGAGGCCCACCGTCATGCTGTTGCCGGTGTGGCGGCATCCGCAGCGGCGCGCAGCAGCAGCAAGGTCGACTGCGCCCCCGGATCCCGATGTCCGATCGCTCGTTCGCCCAGGTAGCTTGCCCGTCCCTTGCGGGCGACGAGCGGCTCCGTCGATTCCGCTCCCGCAGCGGCAGCCACCGCCGCGGACTCCAGGATCTCGGGCTCGCTCGCTCCGGTCGCCAGGGCGGCATCGGCGGCGTCGACGGCCGGGGTCCAGGCGTCGATCATCGTCTTGTCCCCGGTCTGGGCCTTGCCGCGCAGGACGATGCCGTCCCGGGCTGCGCGGAGGAGGGCAGCAACGGCGGTGCCGTCGAGCTCGGACAGGCCGGCGACGGCTCCGGCAGCCTTGAGGTACGCGGTCCCGTACAGCGGACCGGATGCCCCGCCGACGGTCGAGATGAGGGTCGTCGCGACGATTTTGAGCACATCAGCCGGGAGGGCGTCGTCGGCGACGTCGTCGAGCTTGGGGAGCACTGCGGAGAACCCACGGTCCATGTTCTCACCGTGGTCACCGTCGCCGATCTCCCGGTCAAGGGTGATCAACTCCACCCGGTTCTCCGCGATGACGGCGGCGCTCGCCCTGACCCAATCGATCACCCACGCGGTACCCAGGCTCATGAAGCTTCCTCTCGTCGTATTTCGATCACGGTATTCAGCGTCCCCAACGGAGAGCCGCGGTCTGGACCGGCGCATCCCACAGCCCGGTGAGCTCGTCGTCGAGCTTGAGGACGGACAGCGACATGCCCTGCATCTCCAACGACGTCGTGTAGTTGCCCACGAGCGAGCGGACGACCTCGATCCCCCGCTCCGCGAGCACCTGCGCCGCACGGCGGTAGGCGATGTAGAGCTCGATCTGCGGCGTACCACCCATGCCGTTCACCAGCAGGAGGACCTGATCGCCCGACACGAAGGGGATGTCGTCGAGGATCGGCCCGAGAAGACGGTCGACGATCGCGTCGGCCGGCTGAAGTTTGATCTTCTCGCGGCCCGGCTCCCCGTGGATCCCGATTCCGATCTCGATCTCATCGTCCTCGAGCGCGAAGCTGGGCTCACCGGCGTGCGGGACGACGCAGGGTGTCAACGCGACTCCCATCGACCGAACCTGGGCGATGACCTTCTCGGCGACGGCGGTGACCTGATCCAGGGAGTCGCCCCGCTGGGCGGCCGCGCCGGCGATCTTCTCGACGAGGACCGTTCCTGCCACTCCCCTGCGCCCCGCGGTATACAGCGAGTCCTGGACCGCGACGTCGTCGTTGACGATCACGCTGCGCACCTCGACCCCGTCGGCGGCGGCGAGGTCGGCGGCGGTCTCGAAGTTGAGGACGTCTCCGGTGTAGTTCTTGACGATGTGCAGCACCCCCTTGCCGCCATCCACAGCCGCTGTCGCAGCGACGATCGGGTCGGGGGTCGGCGAGGTGAAGACCGCGCCTGGGACTGCCGCATCGAGCATTCCATAGCCGACGAACCCACCGTGGAGGGGTTCATGCCCGCTGCCCCCGCCGGAGACGATCCCGACCTTGTCCGATGGTGCATCCGCCCGGACGAGGAAGACCGGCTCCGTGGATGCCCTGACGATATCGGCATGGGCTGAGGCGAATCCCTCGACCGCTTCGGTGACAACGTTCTTCGGGTCATTGATGAGTTTCTTCATGAAGATCTCCTCTGCTGGCGAACCGGAACCTGCTGCCGGCTGGGGCAGCGTGCACTCAACCTAGCGGCCGCGTCGCGCGGGCGTAAGGGGTTCAGGCCTGCGGGGACCGACCGCGGGTGGCGCGCACCCACTCGTCGAGTTTCGCTGCCGCGCGCCCGGAATCGATCGACTCGCGGGCGACCTCCAGTTGTGCGGCGAAACGCTCGAGAATGCCGAGCTGCATCTGCGAGGGGTCCTCGGCGAGGCGATAGGCGACGAGGCCTGCGGCGGCGTTGAGCAGGACGATGTCTCTCACCGGGCCCTGCTCCCCCGCCAGGACACGGCGGACGACGTCGGCGTTGTGCTGGGGGTCCCCGCCGATGAGGTCACTCATCGTGGACCGCGAGATCCCCAGGTCTCTCGGGTCGAGGTCGTGCTCGGTGACCAGCCCGCGGCTGATCTCCCAGATGTGGGAGTGCCCGGTGGTGGTGAGCTCGTCGAGCCCGTCGTCACCGCGGAAGACGAGCGCCGTCGCGCCGCGCGTCTGGAACACGCCGACGAACAGGGGCACGCGGTCCAGCTGGGCGACACCGACCGCCGATGCCTCCGGCCTGGCCGGGTTGCACAGCGGGCCGAGGTAGTTGAAGACCGTCGGCACCCCGAGGTCGGCGCGCACCGGGGCGGCGTGCCGGAATCCCGGGTGGAAGGCAGAGGCGAACGCGAAGGTGATGCCGGTTTCGGTGAGGGCGGATGCCACGGCGTCGGGTGAGAGCGCCAGGTCGAGTCCCAGCGCCGACAGCACATCGCTGGCGCCGGAGGTCGAGCTCACCGCTTTGTTGCCATGCTTGATGACCGGAACACCGCTCGCAGCAACGACGATGCATGCCATCGTGGAGATGTTGACAGTCCCGAACCGGTCTCCCCCGGTGCCGACGATGTCCAGCGCCATCGAATCGACCGGGAGTGCGACGGATTTGTCGAGGATGGCGTCGCGGAATCCGACGATCTCGTTCACCGACTCGCCCTTCGCACGCAGGGCGACGAGGAACCCGGCGATCTGTGCCGGGGTGGCCTCCCCGCTGATGACCTGTTCCATCGCCCAGGTGGCCTCTGCCACGCTCAGGTCGTCGCCATTGAGGAGCGTGGTGAGGACATAGGGCCAGCTTGGGGAGTCAGACATGACTCAAATGTTATCGACCGAGGCGCCCGGGGCGAATTCACGGCTGATTCCCGGGCGCCGCTGAGGGTTCCTGAACCTCCGAGACTTGCCGGAGGAGCTGTGAATGCGAAAAACCCGCCGGGATATCGGCCATAATGGAGAGGTGACGAGCACTTCATTGAACTATGCGGCGAGAGCCCCGAAGATCAACAGGCCAAACACTGTCGCTGTGGGCACCATCGTGTGGCTCGGCAGTGAGGTCATGTTCTTCGCGGGGCTTTTCGCGATCTATTTCACCCTCCGTTCGGTAGCCCCGGACCTGTGGGCCAGCGAGACCGCCCTGCTGAACATTCCGTTCTCGACGGTCAACACGATCATCCTGGTGGCCTCATCGTTCACCTGCCAGTTCGGAGTGTTCGCCGCGGAGCGGATGCAGCCCCGATCGGTGGGCTGGAAGCCCAGCCAGTGGGGCATGGTCGAGTGGTTCTTCCTCACCTACGCCCTCGGTGCGATCTTCGTCGCCGGCCAGATCTTCGAGTACGCCACGCTGGTGAGCGAGGGCGTCTCTCTCTCGTCCAACGCCTACGGCTCGGCGTTCTACTTCACCACCGGATTCCACGGGCTCCACGTCACCGGAGGTCTCATCGCTTTCCTCCTTGTGATCGGTCGCGCATACGCCGTCAAGTCGTTCGGCCACAAGGAAGCGACAAGCGCCATCGTCGTCTCCTACTACTGGCACTTCGTCGATGTCGTCTGGATCGGCCTCTTCTTCGTCATCTACGTACTTCAATAGCAATCGGAGACAGCACAGCAATGCCCAGGACAACATCACGTTCCGCGTCCATGAGCCGGAAGCAAGGTCGCCGTAGCCCGCTCGCCACGATCTCGCTCCTCGCCGTCGGCCTCCTCTTCACCGGTGGCGCCTACGCTGCCTTCTCGACGAGCACCGCCAGCGCCGAGACCCCGGCCGCCGTCAGCGCTGCCAGCGTCGAAGACGGAGAAAAGCTCTTCCAGGCCAACTGCGCCTCCTGCCACGGCCTCGCGCTCGAAGGAACCGAGAACGCGCCGAGCCTCATCGGCGTCGGCGCGGCAGCTGTGGACTTCCAGGTGGGCACCGGGCGGATGCCGATGCAGGCGCACGGGCCGCAGGCCCCGCAGAAGCCGGTCCAGTTCACCGAAGACCAGGTCCTCTCCCTTGCCCAGTACGTCGCATCGACCGCACCCGGCCCGGCCATTCCGGACGAGTCCCTGCTCGACGGCGAAGGCGACGTCGCCAACGGCGCCGAACTGTTCCGCATCAACTGCGCCATGTGCCACAACGTCGCCGGAGCCGGTGGAGCACTCACCGAAGGCAAGTACGCACCGGGCCTGACCGGTGTCGAGCCCGAGCACATCTACGAAGCCATGGTCACCGGACCGCAGAACATGCCGGTCTTCAACGACACGAACCTCACCCCTGAAGACAAGCGGGATGTCATCTCGGCACTCAAGTTCATGGAAGAGAACCCCTCCCCGGGCGGAAACCAGCTCGGTTCACTCGGCCCCGTGGCCGAGGGACTCTTTCTCTGGATCTTCGGCCTCGGAAGCATCGTCGCGATGACCGTGTGGATCGCCGCACGGTCGAACTAGGCACCAGGCTTTCGGACAATGCGCAGAATCACTAAGGAGCAACATGGCACAGGACGATAACAGCGGCACGGACATCGCCGCTGCCGACTCGTCGAGCACCGGCCACGGCACAGAACACGCCGTCGGCACGGCGATTGTGACCAGGGACGCGGTTCAGAACCCGGGTTTCCCCCCTCACCGTCACCGGGTCACCGACCTGGACCCGCAGAAGGAGAAGAGCGCCGAGCGCACCGTTTACACGCTCTTCTACCTCTCCATCGTCGGCAGCGTGCTGGCCATTGCGGCGTACATGGCGTTCCCGATCGTGCCAGAGGACATCGCATCCGTCCGGCTCAACAACCTCTTCATCGGTCTCGGCCTGACGCTGGCGCTGCTCGCGCTCGGTATAGGAGCCGTGCACTGGGGCAAGTCCCTCATGGCGGCTGAGGAAGGCATCGACCTTCGCCACCCCGTGCGGGGCAGCGAAGAGACCCGGGCGCGGGCAGTCGAGATCTTCGACGAGATGAACCAGGACTCCGGGTTCGGCCGTCGCTCCCTGATCCGCAACAGCCTCATCGGTGCTCTCATTGCGTTCCCTCTGCCTGCCGTCGTCCTGTTCCGCGGTCTCGCCCCCGAGAACCAGAACCCGGTCGACCTTCTGAAGCACACGATGTGGGAAGCCGGCGACAAACTCGCCCGTGACCCCTCCGGTCTGCCGATCAAGGCATCCGACGTCACCATCGGCTCCGTCTTCCACGTGATCCCCGAGAAGCTGGCCGAAGTCGGCCACAGCGAGGGCTACCTCGAAGAGAAGGCCAAGGCCATCGTCCTGCTCATGCGCCTGAAGCCCGAAGACCTCGTCGAAGACGAGGACAAGAAGGACTGGTCGTACGACGGAATCGTCGCATACTCCAAGGTGTGCACCCACGTCGGCTGCCCCGTAGCCCTGTACGAGCAGCAGACTCACCACCTGCTCTGCCCGTGCCACCAGTCGCAGTTCGACGTCACCAACCACTGCGCCGTGATCTTCGGACCCGCGGCACGTCCCCTTCCGCAGCTTCCGATCGCTATCGATGACGAGGGCTACCTCATCGCGCAGAGCGATTTCCGCGAACCTGTGGGCCCGAGTTTCTGGGAGCGTCATTGAACACCGTCACGGCTCCGGCCGAACCCACGACACCGACACCGGTCAAGAAGTCCGGTGGCTTCACGGCAGCGGCCTCGAACTACATCGACGAGCGGACGAGCGTCTCGATCATCGTCAAGGAGCTCGGTCGAAAGATCTTCCCTGACCACTGGTCGTTCATGCTCGGCGAGGTGGCGCTGTACAGCTTCGTCATCATCCTGCTGTCCGGCACATTCCTGACGTTCTTCTTCGAGGCGTCGATGGCCGAGGTCCACTACGAGGGCTCCTATGTGCCGCTCAAGGGCATCGAGATGTCCGCGGCCATGGCGTCCACGCTCGACATCTCTTTCGACATCCGCGGCGGCCTTCTCATGCGCCAGGTTCACCACTGGGCGGCACTGCTGTTCGTGGCGTCGATCGGCCTGCACATGCTCCGGATCTTCTTCACCGGCGCGTTCCGCAAGCCACGCGAGCTGAACTGGGTGATCGGATTCATCCTCTTCATCCTGGCCATGGCCGAGGGATTCACCGGCTACTCGCTGCCTGACGACCTGCTCTCCGGAAACGGACTCCGCATCATCGACGGCATGGTGAAGGGCATCCCGCTCATCGGAACCTGGACGTCGTTCCTGCTGTTCGGCGGCGAGTTCCCGGGCACCGACATCGTCGGCCGGCTGTACTCGCTGCACATCCTGTTGCTGCCGGCGATCATCCTCGTGCTCATCGCCCTCCACCTCCTCTTCGTCGTGGTGCACAAGCACACCCAGTACTCAGGTCCTGGACGCACGCCGGAGAACGTCGTCGGTTACCCGATCATGCCCGTGTACGCGTCGAAGGCCGGTGGGTTCTTCTTCATCGTCTTCGGCATCGTGATGCTCATCGCTTCGCTGTTCACGATCAACCCGATCTGGAACTACGGCCCGTACGACCCGTCCCCGGTCTCTGCCGGCACCCAGCCTGACTGGTACATCGGCTTCGCCGACGGCATCCTCCGGCTGGCGCCGTCGAACTGGGACATCGTCCTCTTCGACCACACCTTCTCGTTCGGGATCCTGGTTCCGCTCACCGTTGTCGGGCTGTTCATCATGATCGTGTTGTTCTACCCCTTCATCGAGGCGTGGATCACCGGTGACAAGCGCGAGCACCACATCCTCGACCGTCCCCGCAACGCCGCCACCCGCACGGCGATCGGCGCAGCCGGTGTCACCTTCTACGCCTGCCTCTGGGCGGCAGCGAGCTCCGACATCATTGCGACGCACTTCAAGGTCACCATGGAAGGTGTCATCCACACTCTCCAGGTGCTTCTCTTCGTCGGACCGGTGATCGCCTACTTCATCGCCAAGCGGACCTGCCTGGCGCTGCAGAAGAAAGACCGCTCCATCGCCCTCCACGGGTACGAGTCTGGCCGTATCGTCCGCCTCCCCGGTGGCGAGTACATCGAGGTGCACGAGCCCGTCGATGACTTCGAGCGCTGGAAGCTCGTCAGCCACGAGTCGTACCAGCCGCTGATGATCCGCCCGGACTCGCGCGGACGCATCACGGTGGCCCAGCGGGCACGCGCGGGACTCTCCCGGTGGTTCTTCGAAGACCGCATCGACCCGATTACCCGGGGCGAGCTGGAGTCCTCGCACAACAACCACCACTAGGACGACTCACTATCGATCGGGCAGCGTTGACCCTCCACCGTTTGGCAGGGGGGCTTCGCTGCCCGTTCTGTTTCTCCGCCGGATCCGGCTCGCTGCCGCTCTCCCCCGCCGGCGCGCTCGTCCTCGGCTGCGACAACGGGCACCGGGTCGACGTGAACAAACGCGGCTACGTGTCCCTGCTGCCTCCCCGGACCCGAGTGGTCGGCGACAGCGCAGAGATGCTGGCCGCCCGGGCGCGGTTCTTCGCCACCGGGGCATACCGGCCGATCGCTGATGCCGTCGCCGCGGCCTGTGCTGCGGCCGTCTCCAGCCCGCCCGGCCGGATCGCTGAGATCGGATGCGGCACCGGTTACTATCTCGAGGCTGCCAGCGCCGCCCTGGCGGCCGAGGACATCCTCGCCGCGGATCTGTCGCCTGCCGCCGTCCGCGCCGCCGTGAACGGGGTTTCCGGTGCTGTGGGCGTGGTTCTCGACGTCTGGCAGCCGCTCCCCCTCGCCGACGCGTCGCGCGACGTCCTGCTCAGCGTCTTCGCCCCGAGGAACCTGCCCGAGTTCGCCCGTGTGCTCCACACGGACGGATGCCTCGTCGCCGTCGTTCCCACGGGGAACCATCTCCGTGAGGCGCGCGCCGCCGGGCTCGCGCTCGACGTGCCCGAGGGTAAGGCGGACGAGCTGGCCCTGGCAGCGGAACCCTGGTTCGACGAAGAGGCGCGCACCGAGGTCGAGTTCTCCATGACGCTCGACGACGACGCCCTCGGACTGCTGATCGGCATGGGCCCCTCCGCCCACCACGGTCTCACTGCCGACGACAGCAGCGTTCCGGCGCCCGACCGGATCACGGCATCCGTCACCGTTCTTACGCTGCGCCGACGGTCACAGTAGGAGATCCTGCCTGAGGTCCGGCGTGTCACACCCGCCCGGCGGCGTGTCGGTCGAAATCTCCTGATTATGAGGTGGGGCAGCGCGGGCCGCCCGGTGGCTCCCCCAGCACTCGGGTCCGACGCGGCGCTCAACGGAGGAAGACAGACTTTCCGCTGCTCCTCACGTCGTAACGGCACCCGTCACGGTTCTCACCTTCAGGCTCCGGCCACATCTCACCCTGCGGCTTCGGCCACAGTAGGAGATCCTGCCTGGGGTCCGGCGTGTCGCACCCGCCCGGCGGCGTGTCGGTCGAGATCTCCTGATTATGAGACGGGGCAGCGCGGCCCGGTGGCGGCTCCCCCGCCGGCCTTGCGCGGGGGCAACGAACCGGCAAACGGCCAGGCGCTGAAGCGCCTGGCCGTTCGTCGATCTGAGGTTGTCAGTGGGCGTGGTAGCCCCGGTAATACTCGTACGTCCAGCCGATCACGGCGACGAGCAGGAGCGGTGCGGCAATGAAGGACATCCAGAATCCGACGGAGAGTCCAAGCATCATGAGCGCCCCACCGCCGGCCATGATGATCGGCCACCAGCTCCACGGGCTGAAGTGCCCGAGTTCAGGGTCACCGTCATCGATGTTCGCGCTGAGGATGTCTTCGGGCAGTTCGCCGCCCTGGTGGCGGTGCACCCGGTTGAGGTAGAAACCGAGGAACAGCGACAGGATCGCCGACAGCCCCAGGGCGACGGCTCCGACCTCCTCGATCTCGCGGGTGTCCGTCAGGCTCCAGACGATGTACAGCACGTCGGCAAGGCCGAAGAAGACGGCAAGGATCCAGAAGAGGTTGACGTTCGCTTTCATTACTTCACTTCACCTTCCGCGCGGTCGTACGTTGGGGCATCCGGGGCATCCTTCGCCGGTCCGATACCGACGGGGATGCCGGCTTCGGGGTGGTTCAGGTCGAAGGCCGGGCGCTCGGAACGAATGCGCGGAATCGACGTGAAGTTGTGGCGGGGCGGCGGGCAGGAGGTCGCCCACTCGAGCGATCCGCCGTAACCCCACGGGTCGTTGACGGTGACCTTCGGCGCCTTGCGTGCGGTGACGTAGACGTTCAGGAAGAACGGCAGCATCGACAGCGCGAGGATCATCGACCCGACCGAGGACAGCTGGTTCATCCAGGTGAACCCGTCCTCAGGTGAGTACGTCGCGTACCGCCGGGGCATACCGACGACGCCGAGCCAGTGCTGGATGAGGAACGTCGTGTGGAACCCGATGAAGAGCAACCAGAAGTGCCAGTAGCCGAGCCGCTCGTTGAGCATCTTGCCGGTCCACTTGGGCCACCAGAAGTAGAACCCGCTGAACATGGCGAAGACGACGGTACCGAACACGACGTAGTGGAAGTGCGCCACAACGAAGTAGGTGTCGGACACGTGGAAGTCGAGCGGCGGGGAGGCCAGGATCACACCGGTGAGGCCACCGAACGTGAAGGTGATCAGGAAGCCGATCGCCCAGAGCATCGGGGTCTCGAAGGTCACCGATCCGCGCCACATCGTGCCGACCCAGTTGAAGATCTTCACACCGGTCGGAACAGCGATGAGCATCGTCATGAGGGCGAAGAACGGCAGCAGGACGGACCCGGTGACGTACATGTGGTGCGCCCACACGGTGACAGACAGTGCCGCGATCGAGATCGTCGCATAGACCAGCGTCTTGTACCCGAAGATCGGTTTGCGGCTGAAGACGGGGAAGACCTCGCTCACGATGCCGAAGAACGGCAGCGCGATGATGTACACCTCGGGGTGGCCGAAGAACCAGAACAGGTGCTGCCAGAGGATCACTCCGCCGTTCTCGGCGTCGTAGATGTGGGCGCCGAACACCCGGTCGGCGCCGAGCGCGAAGAGCGCGGCCGCGAGGACCGGGAAGGCCATCAGGACGAGGAGCGACGTGACGAGGGTGTTCCAGGTGAAAATCGGCATCCGGAACATGGTCATGCCGGGTGCGCGCATCGTGATGATCGTCGTGATGAAGTTCACGCCACCGAGGATCGTTCCGAAGCCGGAGAGTGCAAGACCGAGCACCCAGAGGTTTCCGCCGATACCCGGCGAGAACGTCGTGCTCGACAACGGCGCGTAGGCGAACCAGCCGAAGGATGCCGCACCCTGCGGGGTGAGGAAGCCACCGACGGCCAGCAGGCTGCCGAACAGGAACAGCCAGAACGCGAACGCGTTGAGCCGCGGGAAAGCGACGTCAGGGGCACCAATCTGCAGCGGCATGAGCGCGTTGGCGAAACCGGCGAACAGCGGCGTCGCGAACATGAGCAGCATGATCGTGCCGTGCATGGTGAACAGCTGGTTGTACTGTTCCTTCGTCTCCAGGATGCTGAGACCCGGCTCGAACAGCTGCGCCCGGATGATCAGCGCCATCACGCCGCCGATGAGGAAGAACAGGAACGAGGCGATCAGGTACATGTACCCGATCGTCTTGTGGTCAGTGGAGGTGATCCAGCTGACGAGGACGTTGCCCTTGCGCTCGACGGTGTTCTTGTTGAGAACACGGGCCTGCCCGGCCGGAATCTCGAGTGTCGTAGCCATGGCTAGTTACCTTCTTCCTCGGCGCGCTCGACGGCATCGGTCCCTGGCAAGTTGGTGTTGCGAGAGAACTCTTCGTCGAATTCGCCGATCTGGTCCTTGTCGGCAAGCGACTGCAGGTAGTCGTCGTACTCGGCCTGCGAGACGACCTCGACGTTGAAGAGCATGAGCGAGTGGTATTCGCCACAGAGCTCGGCGCACTTTCCGGCGTAGGTTCCCTCACGTTCAGGAGTGAACGACATGTAGTTGGTTTTTCCGGGGAACATGTCCTTCTTGTAGAGGAAGTCGATGACCCAGAACGAGTGGATGACGTCGCGCGATTCGAGAGCGATGGTGACGTCCGCGCCGACCGGCAGGTACAGGGTCGGGAGCTTCTCCTGGTCGATGGTGCCGCGTTCGGCGCCTTCTTCCTGCTCACCCTGGACGCCGGCGGACCAGACGTCTTCGCCGTTCACTGCTTCTTCGTAGATGAAGTCCCAGGCCCACTGCTTCGCGAAGACCGAGATCTCCACGTCGGGGTCGTCGTGCTGCGTCTCAATGGCAGCCTGGTCCCGCGCCGTGAAGGCGAAGAACCCGAGGACGAGGATGAGCGGCACGATCGTGTAGAAGATCTCGATCGGCATGTTGTAGCGCATCTGGACCGGCAGGCCGGTCTGGCCCTTCCTGCGGCGGTAGACCACGATGGCCCAGATGATGAGCCCCCAGGTGAGCAGACCCACGAGGAGGAGGATGATCCACGAGGTGACCCACAGACCGGCTACCCGCTCGGTGTGGTTGGTGACGGGCGGTTCGCCCTCCACAAAACCTGGGAGATAGCCGTGCAGTTCGGCCTGGGTACAGCCGGCCAGAACCACGGCAAGCGTGAGAGCAACCGGTATAGCAGCCCATCGGAGTCGACGATTCGAGCGCACCTGGGACCTTTCGATGACAGTGTTATTTCAGCCATCAGTCTAGCCCGATCCCACGCGCGGCTCTGGACCATTTCGGGCCCGTCGCCCGGATTCCAGCGGCTCCGCCCGGGTTAAACGGTGCAGGGGACGCACCGTTCCCGGCGCGTCCCCTGCACGAAAACCTGAATATCCGCCTAGTGGAAGCTGTCTCCGCAGGCGCAACTGCCGCCTGCGTTGGGGTTGTCGATCGTGAAACCCTGCTTCTGGATGGTGTCTTCGAAGTCGATCGAGGCGCCGTCGAGGTACGGAACGCTCATCTTGTCGACGATGACCTCGACGCCGTTGAAGTCGACAGTGGCGTCTCCGTCGAGGACACGCTCGTCGAAGTACAGCTGGTAGATGAGGCCGGAGCAGCCGCCGGGCTGCACAGCGACCCGGAGTCGGAGGTCGTCGCGACCTTCCTGCTCGAGCAGGCTCTTCACCTTGGCTGCTGCCGTGTCGCTCAGCCCGACGCCGTGAGCGGGCGGGGCGGATGTCAGCGTCGTGTCGCTCATGACTCTCCTTGGTAGGTCGTGCTCGCAGGTATTGCGAATTCCGGATTCATTCTACGCATCTCAACCGGGCGAGTCCTGTGGGAATTCCCGGCCAGGCGAATGCGGCCTCAGCGCTCGTTCGCGTTCAGGCGACCGAGCAGCAGCGCCTCAGCGAGGATCGAGCGGGAGAACACCCCGAGGTGCAGGGATTCGTTCGGGCTGTGCGCCCGGGAGTGCGGGTCCTCCACCCCGGTGACGAGGATCTCCGCTTTCGGGAACTCGCGCACCAGGTCGGCGATGAACGGAATCGACCCGCCGACGCCGAGCTCGACAGGTTCGACGCCCCAGGCATCCGCCATCGCGCGTTTCGCCTCGCCGACCGCATATCCACTGGTGTCGACGAGGAACGGGTCGCCGACGTCGAGGTCGTCGATTTCGATCGTCGCCCCGAACGGCGCGTTCGCCGTGAGATGACGCTCGATCGCGTCGGCGGCATCCCTGGCGCTCTGGCCGGGGGCGACCCGCGCGCTGATCTTGACGGAGATGGACGGGGACAGGGTGTTGGATGCGTTCGCGACGGTGGGGGCGTCGATGCCGGTGACGGTGATCGACGGCTGCGACCAGATCCGGCTGAGGATCGGGCCGGTGCCGATCGGCCTGGTCCCCGGCAGCAGTCCGGCTTCTGCGCGGAGCTGCTCCTCGGAGTACTCCGGGGTCTCCCCCTCGTGCCGGGTGAGGCCGTCGACGGCGACCGAGCCGGCGTCGTCCCAGAAGGTGGCCAGGAGTCGGATGCCGGCGAGCATGGCATCCGGGACCGCTCCCCCGAACATCCCGGAATGCGAGGCGTGCTCGAGGGTTCGGATGGTGAGGCGGAACGTGACGTTGCCGCGCAGGGCGATGGTGAGCGCCGGCGTCTTCTCGTCCCAGTTATTCGAATCCGCGACGATGATGGCATCCGCTGAGAGCGCCTCACGGTTGGCGGAGAGGAAATTGGCGAACGAGCGGGAACCGAACTCCTCTTCGCCCTCGATGAAGAGCGCCAGGCCGAGGTCGAAGTCGTCTCCGACGGCGTCGGTGAGGGCGCGGAGCGATGCGATGTGCGCCATCACGCCCGCCTTGTCGTCGGCGGCGCCGCGCCCGTAGATGCGGTCGCCGCGCACGGTCGGTTCGAACGGCTTCGAGTCCCAGTCCTCGTCCTTCCCGGGCGGCTGGACGTCGTGGTGCGCGTAGAGCATCACCGTGGGCCGGCCGTTCCTGGCCTTCCTGGTGGCGAGCACGGCGGGTTGCCCGAGTTCCGTCCCTTCGCCGATCGGGGCCTGCCGGATCTCGACGCTGTCGAAGACCCCGGTCGCCTCCGCCAGGGCCGCGACCGCCTCAGCGCTCTGCCGCACGTGGGCCGGATCGAAGGCAGCCCAGGAGACACTCGGGATCCGCACCAGGCGCGACAGGTCGGCGATCGTCGACGGCAGCCCGGTCGCGACCGACTCGCGGATCGCTTCGTCGACGGCAGAAAGTGAAGGGACGTGCTCGGCGGTATCGGTCATGCAGGTAATCTTAAGAGATATCCAGCGCAAGGACTCATCGTGACCAAGCACACCCCAGACTCGTCTTCCGAGCCCGTTCTCGAAACCGCCCAGGAGACGGCTGACCGTCTCGCCGGCGGCAAGGGCCGCCCCACCCCGACCCGCAAGGAGAGGGAAGCGCTCAATAAGCGCCCGCTGGTGCCCGGCGACCGCAAGGAAGCGGCGAAGGCAGCGAAGGCCAAGATGGCCGAGTCCCGCGAGAAAGCCCGTCTCGGCCTGGCCGCCGGCGACGAACGCTACCTTCCGGTGCGTGACCGCGGCGTGCAGAAGCGCTTCGTCCGCGACGTCGTCGACTCCCGCTTCAACGTCGGTGAGTTCCTGATCCCGGTCATGTTCCTCGTGATCGTCCTCACCCTCTTCCCCGCGGTGGTTCAGGTCTATGCGATGCTGCTGCTGTGGGTGTTCTTCGCGATCGCCGTGCTCGACGCGATCTGGCTCGGCTTCCAGGTCAAGAAGAAGCTCGCCGCGAAGTTCGGTGAGAACTCGGTCGAGCGCGGTGTGCGCTGGTATGCGGCGATGCGCGCGTTCCAGATGCGTGTGCTGCGTCTGCCGAAGCCGCAGGTCAAGCGCGGGCAGCGCCCCGTCTGAGGCTGATCCGGCTCAGGCCGCGGTTCGGCGTTCGCTGAGACCGCGGTTGATCTGGCGCGCCCAGAGTGGTCCCTGGTAGAGGAACGCCGTGTAACCCTGCACGAGGGTGGCACCGGCCGCCAGCCGTTCGGCGACATCCTCTGCGGTCTCCACGCCGCCCACCGAGATCACGCAGAGCCCTGCCGGGACGACGGAGCGGATGAGCCGCAGCACCTCGAGCGACCGAGCCGCGAGCGGGGCTCCGGAGAGTCCCCCCGCTCCCGCGGCTTCGACGACGGCAGCGGGTGTCGACAGCCCGGTTCGGGCGATCGTGGTGTTCGTCGCGATGATCCCGTCCAGGCCGACCTCGACAGCGAGTTCCGCGATCCGCCGAACCTCGTCGTCAGTGAGGTCGGGCGCAATCTTCACCAGGAGTGGTGTGGCACCGGCGGCCTGCTTGACGGCGGTGAGGAGCGGTGCGAGTTTGTCGAGTTCCTGCAGGCCGCGGAGTCCCGGCGTGTTCGGCGAGCTGACGTTGACGACGAGGTAGTCGGCGACGGGAGCGAGCAGCCGCGTGCTGGTGAGGTAGTCGGCGATGGCGGCTTCGACGCCGACGACGCGGCTCTTGCCGATGTTGACCCCGAGGACCGGGCGCCCGGGGACGGTCCGGATACGGGCCAGGCGACGCGCAGCGGATGCCGCTCCCCCGTTGTTGAAACCCATCCGGTTGATCACGGCGCGGTCGGGCACGAGGCGGAACAACCGCGGCTTGGGGTTCCCGGGCTGGGAGTGCGCGGTCAGGGTTCCGACCTCCACGTGGCCGAAGCCGAGGGCACCGAGCCCGATCACCGCGTCGCCGTCCTTGTCGAACCCGGCAGCGACACCGAATGGGCTGTCGAAGTGCAAACCGAGGGTGTCGACACCGAGGTCGGCCTGCGGCCGGGTGAAGCGCCGGGCCACCCGGGCGAGCCCGAGTGCGGGCAACGCCTGGATCGCAACGAAGGCGAGGTGGTGGGCGCGTTCAGGATCAAGCCTGGACAGGACGGAGGTGAAGAGAATGCGATACATGCCGTTGCAAGGTTACCCTGCAGCCGGTGTCACGCCTGCGCGGGCTCCGCCGTGGCTTCCTTTGGAGCATCCGTCGTCTCGTGCTCGTTCCGAAGCAGGGTGATCGCGTCCTCGAAGTCCTCGAGTGAATCGAACGCCTGGTAGACACTGGCGAACCGGAGGTAGGCGACCTCGTCGAGCTCGCGGAGCGGCGTGAGGATCGCGAGCCCGATCTCGTTGGCGTCGATCTGGCTGGTGCCGGTCTGCCGGATCGACTCCTCGACCTTCTGGGCGAGCACAGCGAGGTCGGAGTCCGTCACCGGCCGGCCCTGGCACGCCTTGCGCACGCCCGAAACGACCTTCTCCCGGCTGAACGGCTCGACCACTCCGCTGCGCTTGATCACGTTGAGGCTGGCGGTCTCGGTCGTCGAGAAGCGTCGACCGCACGACGGGCACTGCCGGCGCCGGCGGATGGAGAGTCCATCATCGCTGGTGCGTGAGTCGATGACGCGGGAATCGGGGTGACGGCAGAACGGGCAGAACATGGATCAAGACTAGCCGAGGGCGCAGGGCTGCGGTCTGGTCTGGTCTGGTCTGGTCTGGTCTGGTCTGGTGGAAGCCGCGGGCTGCCGACCGGGGCGCGTTCAAGGCTTGGCGCGGGTGTTCCGGCCGGCCTCACGATCGGCCGCGCGGGTATCCCGGTCGCGCGCGGGTGCGATCGCGCCCGCGCCCGACGAAAACACCCGCGCGAGCGCGGAGCGACGAGCCGGCCGGCCTCAGGATCCGCCGCGCGGGTATCCCGGTCGCGCGCGGGTGCGATCGCGCCCGCGCCCGACGAAAACACCCGCGCACCGTCGTATGTGGACATGATCAGCACCACGGGATGCCGTGCCGCAGCCATGCACGAGGCATCCGCCCTTCCGGTCGCGCGAGGGGCTCGGAACGGCAGCGACCCGGTGCTTTTGCGCACACCGAAAGACGACCGGATGAGCGGTGCAAGCTGCGGCTGGATCGCTCCTGCACACGCGCGGGTCTTTCAGTCGCGCGCAGGTGCGATTGCGCCTGCGCCCGGGCAAAAAGACCCGCGCAAGCCCTTCCGAGAGGACCCGGACGTCATCCAAGCCACGGATGCCGTGCCACGGGTTCTCCACGGCCGTCCTTCCGACGACTCGCTCCCCAGACCCTGCGCGGGTCTTTCAGGCGCGCGCGGGCGCGGTTGCGCCCGCTCCCGGCGAAAACACCCGCGCGAGAGCGGAGCCGACGAGCAGGTCCGACCTCAGGATCGCCTGCGCGAGCGCCGAGACGACGGGCAGCACCTGATGTGCCCCGGCCGGGTGAACATGATCGCCGGCAACTCGGAGTCGGCGAACCTGGCGGCTCAGTCCGTCGGGAACCGCGCCGTGACGGCGTCACCGTGCGCGGGGAGTGCTTCAGCGCGCGACAACGCGACCACCTGCGCGGCCACCTCGGCGAGGGCCGCCCGGTCGTAGTCGATGACCTGCTGCGGGCGCAGGAAGGTGTACGCGCCGAGCCCGGAGGAGAACCGCGACTGACCTCCGGTGGGCAGGACGTGGTTGGAGCCGGCGAGGTAGTCCCCGAGGCTGACGGGCGAGTGTGCCCCGAGGAAGATCGCGCCGGCGCTCGTGATGGCACCGAGGACGGCTTCGTTGTCCGCGGTCTGGATCTCGAGGTGCTCAGGCCCGTAGGCGTTGCTGAACCGGGCGGCTTCGTCGAGGTTGTCGACGAGCACGATCGCCGACTGCGGTCCGCCGAGCGCTTCGGTGACCCGGGCTGAGTGCTCGGTCGTTCCCGCGAGCGTGCCGAGGTGTGCTTCGACCGCGTCCGCCAGCTCGGGCGAGTCGGTGACGAGGAGCGACGCGGCCGCTTCGTCGTGCTCGGCCTGGCTGACGAGGTCCGCGGCGACGAGCAGCGGGTCTGCCGAACTGTCGGCGATCACGAGGATTTCGGTCGTCCCGGCTTCGGAGTCGATGCCGACCACGCCGCGGACGAGCCGTTTGGCGGCGGCGACGTAGATGTTGCCTGGCCCCGTGACCACGTCGACCGGGTCGAGACCGAGCGACGGGACGCCGTACGCGAGGGCGCCGATCGCGCTCGCGCCGCCCATCGCGTAGATCTCGTTGATGCCGAGGAGCCCGGCTGCGGCGAGGATGGTGGGGTGTACCGCTCCCCCGTGCTCGCGCTGCGCCGGCGACGCGAGGGCGATCGAACCGACTCCGGCGACCTGCGCGGCGACGACGTTCATGACGACACTGGACGGGTACACGGCCTTGCCGCCCGGAACGTAGAGTCCGACCCGGTCGACCGGTTGCCACCGCTGGCGAACGGTGGCCCCGGGCGCGAGAGTTGTCGTCACCGGGTCGGGGACCTGGGCGCTGGTTGCACTGCGCACCCGCTCGATAGCCGCCTCGAGGGCGCTGCGGACACCCGGGTCCAGTGCGTCCACCGCGGCGCTGACACCGGCAGGGTCGACTCGGATGGCCACCCCGTCCACCCCGTCGAACTGGGCCGCGTGACGCTGGAGGGCCTGTTCGCCGTCCGCCCTCACCTCGTCGATCAGCCGGCTGGCGGCATCCGACGCGACGGAGACGTCGACGACCGGTCGTGGGATGAGAGAGAGCAGTTGCGCGCGGGTAGGCTTGATTCCGCGGAGGTCGAGAGTCTGGATCATGGCGATCCCAGCTTATCTGCCACGCCCTGGCCGGATGCTTCCTCCGGCGGGTGCGCGCACGGCCCGGCCGGCATCCGTCTTGAGAGAAAGCACACAGCGATGAATTCGATGCAACCCGACCTCGACGCCTTCAAAGCTGCTTTCCGCCGTCACGCAGCCGGAGTCGCGGTGATCACTGCACGGGACGCAGCGGGAGTGCCCGTCGCGTTCACGGCGACGTCTCTGGCGTCGCTGGCCGCCGTTCCACCGCTTGCGACGTTCAACATGGCGCGAAGCGCGAGTTCGTGGCCGGCGATCGCCTCGACCGAACGGGTCGCCATCCACATGCTCGGCGCACGGAACCGCGGGCTCGCAGAGATCATGAGCGGCGATCACGCCGCCCGGTTCATCGGTAACCACTGGCACGAGGGGGCTGACGGCCTGCCGATTCTCGACGGCGTCACGACGTGGATGAGCGGCAGAATCATCGAACGGCTGTCGGTGCACAACAGCGCTGTCGTCGTCGTGCAGATCGAGGGCGGAGAGATCGGCCCGGACGACGAGCCACTCATCTACCACGAGCGGCGGTACGTTCGTCCGGGCGACATCGCCTGACCTCACCCCCGAGTGATGCCTTCGATGTTCCGCAGCACGCCGATTCGCCCGTCGTCGTGCCGCATGACGAGCTCCGACCCCCGATCGACGATGGCGAGTGCCCACGCGGTCGGGCCGATCTCGAAGACCGTCGCGCCGGAGACCTCGTCGACGACAGGACGCGGCACAGGTGAGTAGACCCAGAACGGCTGGGTCGAGAAGACCGCGGTCGGCGCCGAAGCGATGGGACCGGAGTCGTCGGACGCCTCGGCGCCAGACGCGTCCGCTGCGGCGCGGGCCGAAACATGGCTGAACGCTGAGACAGGCGCTGGCCCGGAGGCGTCGCTGTCCTGGTCGTCGTCGCTGTCCTGGTCGTTGTCGCTGTCGTGGTCGTCCCGGTATTTATCGAACGGCACCGCGGCGACCCCCTGCGGGTCGACGGCGGGGACCTCGGTGGCAACGACCGGGTCGACGGATGCCGGTTCGACAGCGACCGGGGGTGCCTCTCGTTCGTCGTCGGACTCGATCGGCAGTGCCCGCGTCGCTTCGGCATCCGAGGGACGCTCGCCAGCGGAAGCGGAAGCCGCAGGCTGGTCCTCAACCGCCTGCTGGCCCTCAACGGCCTGCTGGCCGGGAGCCCGCGTCGGCTCGACCGGCCGCGCGTCTGGGGCTGTGTCCGGCGCCTGCTCCGGGATGGACGTGTGCTCCGGCGGGTAGGCCGCAGCGCCCACCGGGGCGACCGCGCCGGTGGAGGAGAGGAACAGGGCGACGGGCTCGTCGACAGGCGGGGCGGCCTGGGATCCCTTGCGCTGGTAGGCGGCGAACTCTCCCGGTCCGGCCTTCGGCATAGACAGGCCGGACTCGCGGGGGTACGGCGCAGGCTGCTGCGGCGCTGCCGCGGGACGCTCGGCGCGCGGGCGCCGCGGGACCGCGTTGGCAGGACGCGCAACGGGATGGGCGTCGACCGGGGGCCGGCCGAGGAAGTCGGCACTGAACAACGGGATCCAGGGTGCGATGGTCGTGACGACCACCGCGAGGAGGGAGAACAGAAGTCCGACGACCACGCCTGCCCCTGGTTCGAGGATGTCCGACCCGCCACCGAACCAGGCCGGGAACCCCAGGATGAGGAAAAGGGCGCCGAGGTAGAAGCCGGCGGTGACGAGGGAAGCCGCCGACGCGAACTGGTCGACAGACAGCGAACCCACCGAAAGACGCCGGGTCCGGGCGAGCCGACGGGCAACGACAAGCGCGGCGGCGGCAACGAGGAGGAGCGCCGCGGGCAGGACGAGCCAGGGCGCGGGAGACCAGGCGCTCGCGTAACCGAAGACATCCGCGTAATCCCCCGCGAGGAACGGCAGGAAGGAGGCGATCAGGACGAGGGCGGCCGCCCCGAGGAAGAGCGCTTCACGCAGTGTGAACGGTCCGACGCCGTAGGGCACGCCGTTGCGGTCGACCTTGGGGCGCGGCGGCCGAACCGGCCGTGATGCGGCGGGTGCCGGTTGCTGCGGGGACGCCGGAGCGAACGGCTGCTGCGCGTAACCGGGTTGCGGGTAGCCGGGTTGCGGGTAGCCGGGTTGCTGGTAGCCGGGCTGCTGGTAACCGGGTTGCGGGGCCGCACCCGGTGGCGCATAGGAAGGCTGCGGAGCGGGGTACGGCTGCGGCGGATATCCACCGGCCTCGCCGTAGGGCGGCCGCGGCGCGAAGGGTGGCTGCTGCTGGGGCTCCCCCGCGACCGGCCCTGTGCCTTCCGGGTGTTGCGGCGTGTTCGGGTTGGTCATGGGGTATTCCTTCGTTTCTGGCAGTCCGGACGGTCGCCACCACGGGCATGCGTCCGGTTCGAGCGTAGTGTCAACCGAGGCAATTCGGGCCGAGGAGCGACTTCAGTTCGCCGAACAGGTCCGGGGTCACCTTGACCGGGTACGGGATCTCGAACACGCGTGCGACGTCGCCGCGCACCAGCTTCAGCCGCACTTCGGCGTCGCCCGAGTGGCGGGTCAGGATGCCACCGAGTTGCGTCACGAGTTCGGTCGTGGCACGGGCGTCTGGCATCGTGAGGGTCAGCGGGCCGGAGATGCCGCCCTGCTCCACGTCAGGCGAGAAGATACTGTACGCGTGCAGGTTCATGCCGTCGTCTCGCATGCTCACACGGCCGCGCACGACGACGACGGAGTCGTTGATGAGTGTCGGGGCGAACTCCTGGTAGGCCTTACCCATGAACATGACGGTGATCTCACCGCCGAAGTCCTCGACCTGGATCATGCCGTACTGGTTGCCCGAGGTTTTCGCCACCCGGTGCTGCACGCTGGTGGTGAGGCCCGCGATGGTCACGGTGTCGCCGTCCTGCGTGTGCTCCGACGTGAGCAGGTCGGTGATCGTGGTCGTGGCGTGTTTCGCGAGCTGCAGTTCGAGTCCGGCAAGCGGGTGGTCAGAGACGTACAGGCCGAGCATCTCGCGTTCGAAGGCGAGTTTGTCTTTCTTCGACCACTCCGGGCGGTCCGGTGCGGACTCGGCCGGCGCGTCCAGGTCGAAGATGCCGCCGAACAGGTCCACCTGTCCGTTGGCCTCATTGCGCTTGAGGCTGACCGCCGAATCGACGGCATCCTCGTGGATCTCGATGAGACCCCGGCGGGTGGCGCCGAGCGAGTCGAACGCGCCGGCCTTGATGAGGGATTCCATCGTGCGTTTGTTGGCCACCTGCAGCGGCACTTTGCGGAGGAAGTCGTGGAACGAGGTGAACTCGCCCTCCGACTCCCGCGCCGCACGAATCGCCTCGACGACGTTGAATCCGACGTTGCGGACCGCGCCGAGCCCGAATCGGATGTCCTCGCCGACGGCGCGGAAGAACCCGATCGACTCGTTCACGTCGGGCGGGAGCACCTGGATTCCCATCCGGCGGCACTCGTTGAGGTAGATCGCTGCTTTGTCTTTGGAGTCGCCGACGCTCGTGAGCAGGGCGGCCATGTACTCGGCCGGGTAGTGGGCCTTGAGGAAGGCGGTCCAGTAGGAGACGACGCCGTACGCGGCGGAGTGCGCCTTGTTGAATGCGTAGTCCGAGAACGGCAGCAGAATGTCCCAGACCGCCTTGATGGCGGCGTCGGAGTAGCCGCGTTCGCGCATGCCGCCGCTGAAGCCCTCGAACTGCTTGTCGAGCTCCGACTTCTTCTTCTTGCCCATGGCGCGGCGGAGGATGTCTGCCTGGCCGAGCGAGAAGCCGGCCAGCTTCTGCGCGACGCTCATCACCTGCTCCTGATAGATGATCAGGCCGTGGGTACCGCCGAGGATCTCCTGGAGGGGTTCCTCGAGTTCGGGGTGGATCGGCGTGATCGGCTGCAGGCCGTTCTTGCGCAGGGCGTAGTTCGTGTGGGAGTCGGCGCCCATCGGCCCGGGCCGGTACAGGGCGATGACCGCGGAGATGTCTTCGAAGTTGTCGGGCTTCATCAGCCGCAGGAGGCTGCGCATCGGCCCGCCGTCGAGCTGGAACACCCCGAGGGTGTCACCGCGGGCGAGGAGTTCGTAGGCACCCGGATCGTCGAGCGCGAGTTCCTCGAGTTCGATCCGGGTGCCGCGGTTCGACTCGATGTTGTCGAGGGCGTCGCTCACGATGGTGAGGTTGCGCAGCCCGAGGAAGTCCATCTTGATCAGTCCGAGGGCCTCACACGCCGGGTAGTCGAACTGCGTGACGATCTGGCCGTCCTGCTCGCGCTTCATGATCGGGATGATGTCGATCAGCGGATCGCTCGACATGATCACGCCGGCGGCGTGCACGCCCCATTGCCGCTTGAGGTTCTCGATGCCGAGAGCGGTGTCGAACACGGTTTTCGCTTCGGCATCCGTCTCGACGATCGTCCGGATGTCGACGGCTTCCTTGTAGCGAGGGTGCGTCTTGTCGAAGATCCCGGTCAGCGGGACGTCCTTGCCCATGACGGGCGGCGGCATCGCCTTGGTGAGCTTGTCGCCCATGCCGAAGGGGAACCCGAGCACGCGGGAAGAGTCCTTGAGCGCCTGCTTGGCCTTGATCGTGCCGTAGGTCACGATCTGGGCAACGCGCTCATCGCCGTATTTCCGGGTGACGTAGTTGATCACTTCACCCCGTCGCCGATCGTCGAAGTCGACGTCGAAGTCAGGCATCGACACACGGTCGGGGTTGAGGAACCGCTCGAAGATCAGACCATGCACGATCGGGTCGAGATCGGTGATCCTCATTGCGTACGCGACCATCGATCCGGCTCCTGAGCCACGGCCGGGACCGACCCGGATGCCGTTCTCCTTCGACCACTTGATGAAGTCGGAGACGACGAGGAAGTACCCGGGAAAACCCATCTGCACGATGACGCCGGCCTCGTAGTTCGCGCGGGCGCGCACGTCGTCAGGGATGCCGTTCGGGTAGCGCGAGACGAGGCCCCGTTCGACCTCCTGGATGAACCAGGTCTCCTCGGTCTCACCGGCGGGCACGGGGAAGCGCGGCATATAGCTGGCGCTCGTGTTGAACTCCACGTTGCAGCGTTCGGCGATCGCGAGCGTGTTGTCGCAGGCGTCCGGGTGGTCGCGGAAGATCTGGCGCATCTGCTGTGCGGACTTGAGGTAGAACTCGTCGGCGTCGAACTTGAACCGGTTCGGGTCATCGAGGGTCGACCCGGACTGCACGCAGAGCAGAGCCGCGTGCGCCTTCGCGTCGTGGGCGTGCGTGTAATGGAGGTCGTTGGTGGCGACGAGCGGCAGGTCGAGCTCTTTGGCCAGACGGAACAGGTCCGTCATGGTGCGACGCTCGACGTCGATGCCGTGGTCCATGACTTCGCAGAAGAAGTTGTCCTTGCCGAAGATGTCGCGGAACTCGGCGGCCGCCGCTTTCGCCTCGTCGTACTGTCCGAGCCGCAGCCGCGTCTGGATCTCGCCACCGGCACAGCCGGTCGTTCCGATGATCCCCTTGGCGTAGGTGGAGAGCAGTTCGCGGTCCATGCGGGGTTTGAAGTAGTACCCCTCGATCGACGCGAGCGACGACATCCGGAACAGGTTGTGCATTCCCTCGGTCGTCTCGGAGAGGAGCGTCATGTGCGTGTACGCGCCGCTGCCCGAGACGTCGTCACGGCTCTGCGCGCTGGTTCCCCACTTCACCCGCGTCTTGTCGGTGCGGTGGGTGCCCGGGGTGATGTACGCCTCGGTGCCGATGATCGGTTTGATCCCGGCCGAGGTTGCCGTGCGCCAGAAGTCGAACGAGCCGAACATGTTGCCGTGGTCGGTGACCGCGACCGCCGGCATCCCTTCGGATACCGCGGCGTCGATCAGGGGTTTGACGCGGGCGGCGCCGTCGAGCATCGAGAACTCGCTGTGAACGTGAAGGTGAACGAATGAGTCGTCAGATGCGGGCAAGACTTCTCCGGAGAACTGGGTGGCTGAACATCCAGCCTAATCCTCACGGAGGACATCGAGGGCGTGCTGCAGATCGGCGGGGTAGGCCGCGTCGTAGGTGACCCACTCCCCCGACCCCGGGTGCGTGAACGACAGCTGTGCGGCATGGAGCCATTGCCGGGTGAGGCCGAGCCGTGCCGAGAGTCTGGGGTCTGCGCCGTAGAGCGGGTCGCCGACGCAGGGATGCCGCTGCGCTGCCATGTGCACGCGGATCTGGTGGGTCCTGCCGCTTTCGAGGTGGATCTCGAGCAATGACGCGCTCGGGAAGGCTTCGACCGTTTCGTAGTGCGTGATCGACGGCTTGCCATCGGCCGTGACGGCGAATTTCCAGTCGTGCTTCGGGTGCCGCCCGATCGGCGCGTCGATCGTACCGGTGAGGGGATCCGGGTGGCCCTGCACGACGGCGTGGTACACCTTGTCGACCTCACGGTCGTGAAAAGCGCGTTTGAGGTGCGTGTAGGCCTGTTCGCTCTTGGCGACGACCATGAGTCCGGTGGTTCCGACGTCGAGCCGGTGGACGATTCCCGCGCGCTCGGCCGACCCCGAGGTCGACACGGTGTAGCCGGCCCCGGCGAGGGCGCCGAGGACGGTGGGGCCGGTCCAGCCGACCGAGGGGTGCGCGGCGACGCCGATGGGTTTATTGACGACGATGATGTCGTCGTCGTCGTGAACGACGGTGAGGTCGCTCACGATCACGGGCACCACAACTGGCTCCTGCCGCGGGGTCCAGCTGACTTCGAGCCAGGCACCGGCGTGCAGCCGGTCTGACTTTCCTGCCGGGCGGCCGTCGACGCTCACGCCACCGGCCTCGGCGACGTCAGCGGCGAAGGTCCGCGAGAACCCGAGCACCTTCGCGAGGCCGGCATCGACACGTTCGCCGTCGAGCCCGTCGGGGACGGGCAGGCTCCTCGTTTCCATCAGGCGTCCGAGCGGTGCGGTTCGACGCGCGGCTCGGCGCCGTCGGCCGGGTGATCGGTGTCTGCTGCGGGGCCTGGATCCGTCGCGACCGCAGGGGCATCCGTGTTGGCGTGCTTCGACGACACCGTCCGGGTCCCGTCGAGGTTGACGCCGCGGATCGTGAGCAGAATGAACAGGCCCATGCTCGTGACGATGCAGATGTCGGCGATGTTGTAGATCGCGGGGATCATCCACGGAGTGGAGATGAAGTCGATGACGTGTCCGAGACCGAACGAGGGTTCGCGGAACAGCCGGTCGGTGAGGTTGCCGAGCACGCCCCCGAGAAGGAGCCCGAAGACGACGGCCCACCCCATCGATCGGATGCGTCGGGCGAACGCGATGATGACGACGGTCACGACGGCCGCGAGGATCGAAAAGATCCAGGTGCTCCCTGCGGCGAGGGAGAACGCCGCGCCGGGGTTTTTGACGAACTGCAGGAGAAGCAGATCGCCAAGAACCTTCACCTGCTCGCCCTCCGGCAGGGTGGAGACGACGAGGTATTTGGTGAACTGGTCGAGCGCGAGCGCCGTTGCCGCGAGGACCGCGACAACGACGAGCGCCCGAATCCGGGGAGGCCCAGCCGGCGTGTTCTTCGGCTGGGCCGTTTCTTCTGGCAAGAGTTAGACGTTGGACTTTTCGCTGGTCACGTAGCCGGAGCCCGTTCCCTGCGCGCTGGGGCCGCCGTTGGCGTCGAGCTCCTTGAGCTGGCTCTCGATGTAGCCACGGAGCTTCTGGCGGTACTCCCGCTCGAAGATACGCAGTTCGTCGATCTTCTTCTCGAGGGTTGAACGCTCCTCGTTGAGGATGTTCATCTGCGCACGCTGCTTGGCCTCGGCCTCGGCAACGACCCGCGCCGCGGTGGCGTGCCCTTCGGCGACGAGGGAGTCGCGCTTCTCGGCGCCTTCACGGACGTGCTCGTCGTGAAGACGGCGCGCCAGCTGAAGCAGGCTCGAGGAGGATTCTGAGTCGTCCTGCCCGGAGGCAGGTGTCGGAGCGGGCGCTGCGGGCGCTGCGACCACGGGAGCGGCGGCAGGCGCTGCCTCAGCGGCGGGCTGAGCCTGGGTCTCGCCGGCGTCCGAACCCTCGAGACGTGCCTTCAGCTCGTTGTTCTCCTGCAGCAGGCGGCGGAGCTCGACGACCACCTCGTCCAGGAAGTCATCGACTTCGTCCTGGTCATAGCCCTCGCGGAACTTGGTCTGCTGGAACTGCTTGTTGACTACATCTTCCGGAGTTAGCGCCATGGCTTCCCACCTCTTACTTGTTTGAGCTCGAATGGACGTGCCTACGCTAGCAAACACCAGCAGCGACTGCTGGCGGGCGTAACAGGTTGGGCACGTGGATAACAGGATACCCCGCCGTGATGATCAACGCAGGAGATTCACCAGCGTCATCGCGATGATGACGCAGAGCATGGTGATGCTCCAGCCGAAGTCGAGGGCGAAGGCGCCGATCCGCACCGGCGGCAGGATGCGGCGGAAGAACCGGATCGGAGGATCCGTCAGCGAGAAGACGAGTTCGGCAGCAACCAGCCCGGTGCCGGTCGGTCGCCATCTCGGTTTGAACGAGCGAACCAGATCAAGGCCGAATCGCGCCCACATGACGAAGAAATAGAGCAGGAGGGCAAAGTAAAGGATGCCTCGGAGAAGCGAAAGAACGGAGTCCACCCCTCAATTATTGCTGAGCGAAGAAGGTGGACTCTGCATCAGCGACAGCACCGCCTGCATCGCCGAGCACGGCGACGTGAGCGGGTGAGAGCAGGAACACCTTGCTGGTGACGCGTTCGATCTTGCCGTAAAGACCCTGCGACAGGCCGCTGGCAAAGTCGATGAGCCGCTTGGCGTCGCCTTCGCTCATCTGCGAGAGGTTGATGATGACGGGAACTCCGTCACGGAACGTCTCTGCGATGACCTGTGCGTCGCGGTACTGCTTGGGGTGCACCGTGAGGATCTCGTTGAGCTCGACGGGGGCGGCCTGTTTGGTGGCCGTCGGCCGGCGCAGGGGGGTCACGGGGGCGCGGTTCTGGACCGGTGCCGCGGCAGGCGTGTTGGTGTTCGACTGGCTGTGCGTGTTCGACGCGGCAGGCGCCGCGGCGGGAGCAGCGGTCTGGTTTTCCTCGTACTCGAGATCATCGTCTGCGAGGCCAAGGTAGACCATGGTCTTCTTCAGCGGGTTGGACATCGCTACCTCCGTTTGTGCGGTTCCTACTTCTATGAGATTAACCGGGGGAAGGCCGGTTACCCGTTATTGCAGTCCCAATGCGAAGGTGTGTCGCGCCTTCGGCGATCGCCTCGCGGTAATCGTGGGACATTCCTGCTGAGATCCTGCTCGCGTTCGGCGCCAGGGCGACCACCCGATCCGAGAGGGATCGAAGCCGCGCGAAAGCCTGCCGCGGCTCTTCACCGAGCGGAGCGACGGCCATCACACCGAGCAGCCGAAGCGACGGTGTCGCCAGCACCTGCTCGACGAGGGGGTCGAGCTCGTCGGGGACCACGCCGCCGCGCGCCTGATCGGTCGTGAGGTTCACCTGCACGAAACAGTCGAGCGGAGTCTCGCGTGCGGCGCTGAGCGCTGACACGAGGGCTGGCCGGTCGATGGAGTGCACGACGTCGGCGTAGCCCGCCACCTGCCGCGCCTTCTTCGACTGCAGCTGACCGACGAAGTGCCAGGTCACGTCGTCGAGGTCGGTGAGTTCCTGCGCCTTCGCCGACGCCTCCTGGTGGCGGTTCTCCCCCAAGTCCCGCACCCCGAGCTCGTACAGCTCGCGAAGAAGCGGCACGGGCTGGAACTTGGTCACGACGATGGTTGTGATGTCGGATGCCGCCCGGCCGGCTGTCGAGGCGGCATCCGCGATGCCTGCCCGCACACGCGCCAGGCGCTCGGCCAGCGAAAGCTGGTCGAGCGCCTGGTCGTCGCCGTTCGGCACCGTTACTTGAGGAAGTCGGGGATGTCGAGTTCGTCCTCGTCGGCGAAGGCCGGGTCGGCCGTCACGGGCGGAGTCGCGAGGGACTGTTCGGTGACCTTCCACGACGGCGACGTGTCGGTGAGGACCGTTCCGCTTGCGACCTTCTCGCTGCCGCCCACGGCGGCCACGGCGGCCGGAGCGCTGGTCTGCACGCCACCGGAGGTGATCACGGCATCGCGTGCCGATTCACCCTGGCGCGACGGCGGTTCGCCGCCGTCGAAGCCCGCAGCGATGACCGTGACCCGGACCTCGTCACCCAGGGTGTCGTCGATGACGGCGCCGAAGATGATGTTGGCTTCGGGGTGCACGGCTTCCTGCACGAGCCGTGCAGCGTCGTTGATCTCGAAGATGCCGAGGTTGGAGCCGCCCTGGATCGAGAGCAGCACACCGTGCGCTCCTTCGATCGACGCCTCGAGCAGAGGCGACGCGACGGCGAGTTCGGCCGCCTTGATGGCCCTGTCGGCCCCGCGCGACGAACCGATCCCCATGAGGGCGGATCCTGCGCCCTGCATGACGCTCTTGACGTCGGCGAAGTCGAGGTTGATGAGCCCCGGCGTGGTGATCAGGTCGGTGATTCCCTGCACACCGGCGAGGAGGACCTGGTCGGCGGTCGAGAACGCCTCGAGCATGCTGATGCCGCGGTCGCTGATCTCGAGGAGCCGGTCGTTCGGAACGACGATGAGGGTGTCGACTTCTTCCTTCAGCTTCGCGACGCCGAGCTCGGCCTGGGCCTGGCGGCGGCGGCCTTCGAAGCCGAACGGCTTGGTGACGACACCGATGGTGAGGGCGCCGATCGACTTGGCGATCCTGGCGACGACGGGGGCGCCTCCGGTTCCGGTTCCGCCACCCTCCCCCGCAGTGACGAAGACCATGTCGGCCCCGGCGAGGGCTTCCTCGATCTCTTCAGCATGGTCCTCGGCGGCGCGGCGGCCGACCTCGGGATCGGCGCCGGCGCCGAGACCACGGGTGATCTCCCGCCCGACGTCGAGTTTGACGTCGGCGTCGCTCATGAGCAGCGCCTGCGCGTCGGTGTTGATGGCGATGAACTCGACGCCGCGAAGGCCGAGTTCAATCATTCGATTGACAGCATTGACGCCGCCGCCGCCAATGCCGACGACCTTGATCACGGCAAGGTAGTTCTGGTTTGTAGTCACGTCCGGCCTCCGGTAGAAACCCTCAACCTCAGGTTAAGGCTTAAAGTTATGCTCAGTATGCATTTCTTAGACCTGACGTTAGGCGTCGCGACCCGGACACGCGGGAGGAGACCCCGCGTGTCGCGAAGTCTGGACGATATTTCTATGCCGTGGCCGTCAGCGGACGACGGCGACATCCGGTGACGAGACGTCGTACTCGTCGACCTCGGGTTGCGCCTTCATCAGCGCGGCGAGCGTATACGCCTTCAAGCCGGACTCCTCGGCGCTTCCCCAGACGACGGTCGCCTCGGAATCACGAAGGGTGAGCCGGACGTCGTCCTTCGTCGTCGCCGTGACCGCGTCGACGCGCGCGAACAGGTCGCCGGGCAGCGCCCGAAGGACGGCTGCCGCCGCCCCGAAGCCCTCGGCGTCGATGCCCCCGTCGACCGCGATCAGCGGATACTGTTCGGGTTTCTCTGCGTGAGACTCCACCACGACACCGGCGGCATCGACGATGAGGAAACCCTCCCCCGTCTGGAGTGCGCCAACCGGCGTGCGCTCGACGAGCCGGATCACGAGGGTGCTGGGGGGACGCGCCTCGACCGCATAGGACTCGATCAGCGGGTAGCTGACCAGGGCGGCCTTGATGGCCCGCTCGTCGACCATCGGGAACGGCGAACCCATCTCACCGGCGAGGTCGGCAACGATGGCGTCGGAGTTGACCCGTTCTGCCCCTTCGACCTGGATGGTCCGGACGGAGAGGATCGGTGTGTAGGCGAGAAGACACGCCAGCGCCGCGAGGCCGGCGATCCCACCGAGGACGAACAGCCACGTCCGGCGCCGACGTCGGGCCTGTGCGGTGAACCGTCGAACCTCGGCGCGCTCGACCCGCTTGCGCTGCCTGCGCGCCTCACGAAGCCCTGGGGGCTTCGCCGGCGAAACGACCCGGACGTCGTCGGTGGACGGGGTCAGTGGAATCGGCTCGGCAGGGCGCGCGTCCGGCGACGGATCGCCCGATGGGCCCGACGGGCGCGCCGAACCCGGCCGGTTCGGCTCGGGTGTCGACGGTCGCTGGGGCGTGAACCCTGAGGGCCGTTTCATGGCTAGCCCCTGGCTGCGGTCAACGAGCCGAGCAGCTGGGGCACAAGGCGGTAGACGTCGCCGCAGCCGAGCGTGATGACGTAGTCGCCGGGCCGCGCGATCGATGCGACGTAGTCAGCGGCTTCCTGCCAGTCCGGAATGAACGCCACCCGGGACGGGTCCTCGAACCGGCCGGTGACGAGTTCACCGGTCACTCCGGGCTCCGGGTCCTCGCGGGCGCCGTACACGTCGAGCACGACGGTCTGGTCGGCGTGGGATTCCAGCGTCGCCGCGAACTCCCCCGCCATGAGCCGGGTGCGGCTGTAGAGGTGAGGCTGGTGCACGGCGATGATGCGCCCGGCCCCGACGACGGTCCGCGCCGCGCTCAGCGCGGCCGCGACCTCGGTGGGGTGGTGCGCGTAATCGTCGAACACGCTGACTCCGTCGACGGTACCGTGGAGTTCGAACCGGCGTTCGGTGCCGCCGAACGCCGCGATGGCGGCGAGCGATTCGGACGCGCCGAAACCAAGCCCCACGAGCACGGCGAAAGCACCCGCGGCGTTGATGGCGTTGTGTTTGCCGGGCACACGCAAGGTGGCGCCGTTGTCCTGGCCCTCATAGCTCACGACGAAAGAGACCGGTCCCTCTGAGCTGATCGAGTGCACCCGCACGTCGGCGTCGGCTGCTTCACCGAAGGTGAGGACGCGCTTGCCCTCGAGTTTCGCGGTGACCCGGACCGCTCCGGGGTCGTCTGAGGAGATGACGACGAGTTCGGATGCTTTCTGCGCGAACGCCACGAAGGCGTCATCGAACGCCTCGAGCGAGCCGTAGTGGTCGAGGTGGTCGGCGTCCACGTTGGTGATGAGTGCGACGGATGTGTCGTAGTACAGGAACGACCCGTCGGATTCGTCGGCTTCGACCACGAACAGGTCTCCGGTTCCCGCGGCACTGGAGACACCGAGGGACTCGATCACTCCACCGTTCACGAAGCTGGGACTCTCCGACAGGCCGAGCAGGCCGGTGACGATCATGCCGGTCGACGTGGTCTTGCCGTGCGCACCGGCGACGGCGACGAGGCGCTGCCCGCTGACCAGCGCGGCGAGGGCCTGCGACCGGTGGAGGATCGGGATGCCGCGCTGCTGGGCGAGGACGTATTCCGGGTTGGTGGGCCACAGGGCGCTGGTGACGACCACGGTGTCAGCATCGCCGACGTTGGCGGCGTCATGCCCGATGGCCACCGTTGCACCCAGCTCCCGGAGGGCTGCGATGTTGGACGAATCCCGAACATCCGAGCCGGTGACGGTGTGGCCGGCGGCGAGCAGGAGGCGGGCGATACCGCTCATGCCTGATCCACCGATCCCCACGAAGTGAACAGTTCCGAGCTCGTCCGGGATCTCGGTGGTGAAGTCGGGTTTGATCACGCTGGTGTTCTCTTTCGTTCGGTGGCTCTGGGGCAGATTCAGTTATAACTCATGGGGCTGGACGTCAGCGGCCCGCGACCGCGTCGTGGATGAGGTCGATCATCCGGCTCGAGCCTTCGAGGGTCCCCATCAGCCGTGACTGCACTGCCATGTCCTGTACCCGCATCCGATCGGTGAGCAGGGGAATGAGGGATTCCGAAATCCATTCCGGGGTGAAACGCGCGTCGAGCACGATCACGGCGCCGCCGGCGTGGACGGCGTCGGCGGCGTTGTACCGCTGCTCGCCGTTCCCTACCGGGTATGGCACGTAGGCGGCGGGGATGCCGAGGGCCGAGAGTTCGGACACGGTCGCAGCGCCGGCGCGGGAGACCGCGAAGTCCGCGACGGCGAGGGCGAGGTCCATCCGGTCGCAATAGGTCACCAGGTGGTAGTGCTCTGTGCCTGGGTCCTCGAGATCTGACTTGTTCCCGGTGATGTGGAGGATCTGGTACCCGGCGTCGATGACGGACTGCCTCGCCGCGAAGACGGTCTCGTTCACCCGGCGCGCGCCGAGGGACCCGCCGGTCACGAGGAGCGTGGGACGGTCCACGGCGAGCCCGAAGAAATCCCTGGCCGCTTTGCGGGCGGCGTCACGATCGAGCCGTTCGATCTCCCGGCGCAGCGGCATCCCGACGAAGCGGGAATTCCTCAGCTTCGTGCCGTGGAACGCGACACCGACGTGGCGCGTGAAGCGGGCGCCGAGCCGATTCGCGAGGCCGGGTTTCGCGTTGGCCTCGTGGACGACGATCGGGATTCCCGCCCGGCGGGCCGCGAGGTAGGCAGGAGCGGCAGCGTAGCCGCCGAAGCCGACGACGACATCGATCCTGTGTTCGGCGATCATGGCCTGGATGCTCGCGACGGCCGCCGAGAAGCGCGGACCGAAGCTCAGCGCTTTCCGGTTGATCCGCCGCGGGAACGGCAGTTTCGCGATGGTGAGCAGTTCGTATCCGCGGTCGGGAACCAGCCGCGCCTCCAGCCCTTCCTTCGTCCCGAGGACGTACACACCGGCATCCGGTTCGCGCTCGGTGAGGGCATCCGCGACGGCCAGGAGCGGGTTCACGTGTCCGGCCGTGCCTCCTCCGGCGAGCAGGTACGCGGTCACGAGCGGGACCGCCCCTCTGCAGCGAGCCGCGGCGGTGACGCCTGTTCCCTGGCAAAGGCGAGAATGATGCCGATGGCGGCGAGTGAAGTCAACAGAGCGGTTCCTCCTGCGGAGATGAATGGGAGGGGCACGCCGAGCACCGGGAGCAGGCGGAGGACGACCCCGATGTTCACGAATGCCTGGCCGATGATCCAGACCATGATGGCGCCGGTCGTGATGCGGACGAAGGGGTCTGAGCTGCCGCGGATGATGCGCACGAACCCCACGGCGAGCAGCACGAACATGACGAGGACGACGACCGCTCCGATGAGGCCCAGTTCTTCGCCGATGATGGCGAAGATGTAGTCGTTGGACGCGGCGGGCAGCCATGAGTACTTCTCGCGCGAGTTGCCGAGGCCCAGCCCGAACACTCCCCCGTTGGCGAGGGCCCAGGTACCGTGCAGCGGCTGCCAGCACAGGTTCTCGTAGTCGAGGCATTCGTCGTCGAGGAAGGTCATGATCCGGGCCATGCGGTTGGGGCTGAGGATCGCCATGACGACGAACAGGAGCAGTCCGGCGGCGACAGGAACGGCGAGGAACCGGAGCTTGACGTTCGCGAAGAACAGCGCCCCGATGACGAGGCCGGCCATGATGACAACGGTGCCGAGGTCCTGGCCGGCCAGAACCAGGCCGAGGGCGAGAGCTGCCACCGGGAACACGGGGATCAGGGCGTGCTTCCAGTTGCCCAGGAGGTCCAGCTTGCGCGAGAGGATGCCGCCGAGCCAGATCGCCAGGGCGAGCTTGAGCAGTTCGGAGGGCTGGCCGTTGATCGGACCGAGCGCGATCCAGTTGCGGTTACCGCCTCCGTCGAAGCCGAGGGGGGTGAACACGAGCATCTGGAGCACAAGCCCGGCGGCAAGGACGAGCCAGGCCCAGCGTTTCCAGAAGCTGACCGGTATCCGGCTGATCACGAGCATCAGAGGGATGCCGAGGACAGCGTATGTGGCCTGTTTCCAGAAGCCGCCGAAGAAACCCTTGTTGTCGAGGAACGAGTCGACGGAGGAGGACGACAACACCATCACCAGTCCGACGCCCACCAGGAACAGGGTCGTGCCGAGCACGAGCAGGAAATTCCGGGACTGCGGCGTGAGGGTGCGCCCGAGCAGGATGCGTGCTGATGCCGCTGTGTCGTCGCTACGCGGTGGGCTGGTCGTCGGGGCGCTCATCGGTCAACCCTCCCCATCGTTCCTTCACAGCTTCACTGAATTGACGTCCTCGTTCGGCGTAATTGGCGAACTGGTCCATGGATGCCGCGGCGGGGGCGAGGAGAACGACGTCACCCGACGCTGCCACCCCTGACGCCAGCTCCACGGCCTCGGTCATGACATCACCAGTGTCGTTCGCCGTCACCTCGAACACGGGGACGTTCGGCGCGTGTCGCTGGAATGCCGCGAGCACCGCGACGCGGTCGACCCCGATTACCACGGCGCCGCGGAGACGCTCGGCGTGCCTGGACACGAGATCTCCGACGTCGACGCCCTTCAGCAGGCCCCCGACGATCCAGACGACCGACGGGTATGAGCGCAGCGAGGCGTCGGCCGCGTGCGGATTCGTCGCCTTGGAGTCGTTGACCCAGCCGACACCGCCGGCGGTGAGGACGTGCTGGATGCGGTGTGCGTCGAGCGAGAAGCCGAGGAGCGCCTGCCGGATGACCGCCGGCGGGACGCCGAACGACCGGGCCAGCGCTGCGGCGGCCAGGACGTTCGCGACGATGTGCGGCGCCGAGAGTCCCGCTGCCGCGAGGTCGTCGACGGTGGTGAGTTCGAGCGCTGAGGTGAATCGGTCCTCGAGGAACGCGCGGTCGACGAGGATCCCGTCGACGATGCCCAGGTCGCTCGGTCCGGGAACCCCGAGTCCGAACCCGATCGCACGTGCGCCTTCGGCGACGTCGGCCCGGCGGACCATGTTCTCGGTGACGAGGTCAGAGCGGTTGTAGACACAGGCCACGCGGGTGCGCGAGTACACCTCGGTCTTCGCATCGATGTACGCCTCGAGGGAGCCGTGCCAGTCGAGATGGTCGTCGGCGATGTTGAGGCACACGCTCGAATACGGAGTGACCTTGTCCGGGCCGGACTGGCCGGTGAGGTAGTGGAGCTGGTAGCTGGAGAGTTCGACGACGAGAACGTCGAAACCCTGCGGATCGCGGACGGCGTCGAGGGCGGGGACGCCGATGTTCCCGCACGGGGCGACGCGGAGTCCGGCCTCGGCGAGCATGGCCGCCGTCAGCTGGACGGTTGTGGTCTTGCCGTTGGTGCCGGTGACGAGGATCCATTCGGCCGGTGTGCCCACCTTGTCACGCACACGCCAGGCCAGCTCGATGTCGCCCCAGACCGGGATGCCGGCCTCGGCGGCCCAGACGAGCACGGGATGCGACGGCGGGAAGCCGGGCGAGACCACGAGGAGTTCCGGTTGGTGAGCGACGAGCTCAGCGGGAGCCGCATCGAGGTCGCTCGTCACGAGGCGTGCGCCGATCACCTCGATCAGGCCGGCGCGTTCGTCCCCCGCTGCCGAGGCGACGACGAGCACGTCGGCACCCAGTTCTGCGAGCGTGTCGGCGACCGAGAATCCGGTGACGCCGAGTCCGAGCACGCCGACGCGCAGGCCGGCCCAGTCGGCGTGCCAGCTGGTCAGGGTGTCCAGTCGGTTCGTCACCGTTACCTCAGGATCCACTCGAGGTAGAACGTCCCGACGCCGGCGGCGACGAGCAGGCCACCGACGATCCAGAACCGGACGACGACGGTCACTTCGGCCCAGCCCTTGAGTTCGAAGTGGTGATGGATCGGGCTCATCCTGAAGATCCGCTTGCCCCGGGTCACCTTGAAGTATGCCCGCTGAACGATGACCGAGCCGGTCTCGATGACGAAGAGGCCACCGATCAGGAGGAGGAGCAGTTCGGTCCGGGTGAGGATCGCGAGCGCGGCGATCGCGCCGCCGAGGGCCAGGGAGCCCGTGTCGCCGAGGAAGATCGACGCGGGTGACGTGTTCCACCAGAGGAACCCGATGAGCGCTCCGCAGATGGCCGACGCGACGATGGCGAGGGCCAGCGGGTCGCGGACTTCGTAGCATTTGTAGGCGACGTCGTCGGCGAGGGCAGCACCGAAACAGGACTGGTTGTACTGCCAGAATCCGATGATGACGTAGGAGCCGATGGCGAGGATCGACGCGCCGGTGGCGAGGCCGTCGAGGCCGTCGGTCACGTTCACGCCGTTGGACGCCGCCGTGACGATGAAGCTGGTCCAGAGCAGGTACAGGGTGACGCCGATGACCGGCCCGAGAATCATGAGGTCGAGCGGCAGGTCGCGGGTCAGCGAGATCGCTGTCGACGCCGGCGTGACGCCATCCGCGCTGGGAAAATTGATGGCGAGGATACCGAACGTCACCGCGACGAGGACCTGGCCGAACACCTTCGCCCAGCCGCCGAGGCCCAGGCTGCGTTGTTTGCGGGTCTTGGTGAAGTCGTCGACGAACCCGACCGCGCCGAGGCCCACCATCATGAACAACACGAGCAGGGCGGACACGCTGATCGAGTCCCCGGTGATGAGCATGGCCGTGAAGAAGCCGAAGAGCGTGGCGGCGATAATGACGAGACCGCCCATTGTGGCGGTGCCGCGCTTGGCGTGGTGGGATTTCGGTCCGTCGTCGCGGATGAACTGGCCCCACTCCAGTTTCTTGAACAGTTTGACGAACAGGGGCGTGAGGAACAGCGAGAACGCCATCGCCAGGGCGCCTGCCGTGAGAAGTGCTACCACGAGTACAGATCTCCTAATCGATCGCCCAGGAATCGCAATTTCGCAGAGTTCGAGGACTTCACGAGAACCGTGTCGCCCGGGGTGATCTCTGCAGCGAGGTACTCGTAGGCCGCATCCATATCGCCAAAGTACACGCTCTCGCCATCCCACGAGCCCTCGTTGATGGCGCTGATGTGCATCCTGCGGGCTTCGGGGCCCACGACCACGAGCTGTGAGATGTTTAGGCGAACGAGTTGCAGGCCGATGCGATCGTGCTCCTCGCCGGAGTACTCGCCGAGTTCGCTCATCGCGCCGAGGACCGCGATGGTCCGCTTGCCGGGTTCCGCGATCTGCGCGAGGGTCTTGATCGCGGCAGACATCGAATCGGGGCTCGCGTTGTACGCATCGTTGATGATGGTGACGTCGTCCCGTCCGCCGAGCACCTCCATCCGCCAGCGTTCAGCCCGCGTGAGGGTCTCGAGGGCCGCGGCGGACCGGGCCAGCGGAACGCCGACGGTGTGGGCGACCGCCAGTGCGGCCAGCGCGTTCCAGACGTGGTGCTCGCCGAGCACCCGAAGTGTGATCGACACGGGCTCCTCGCCCGGGACGTGGGCCGTGAACGTGGTTCCGGTGCGTGACCCTGAGATCCCGCTCGCCCGGACGTCCGCCGACGAGTCTTCGCCGAAGCGCAGCACCCGGGCGGGCGTCCGTTCCGCCATGGATGCGACCCGGGAGTCGTCGGCGTTGAGGACGGCGACGCCGTCCGGAGACAAGTCGGTGACCATTTCGGTCTTCGCGGCGAGCGTGGCGTCGATGCCACCGAACCCGCCGGCGTGCGCGAGTCCGACTTTGAGCACCACGCCGATGTCCGGCCGGGCCATCGCCACAAGCCTGGCAATGTCGCCGACGCCACTGGCGCCCATCTCGACGATCAGGTACCTGGTCGATTCGGTGGTGCGGAGCATGGTGGTCGGTGCGCCGACCGCGTTGTTGAACGAGCGGATCGGCGCGACCGTCTCGCCTTCGCCCGCCAAAATCCTCTCGAGCATGTTCTTCGTCGTGGTCTTGCCGTTCGACCCGGTGATTCCGATCACGGTCAGGCCGCCCGCCCGAACGCGCTCGACAACGAACCGGGCGAGCTCACCGAGCGCTGTCACGGCATCCGCGACGACGATCTGCGCGATGGCCGCATCGACCGGGTGCTCGACGATGGCGAGGACCGCCCCGCGTTCGACAGCCGCTCCCACGAACAGGTGCCCGTCGGTGTCGTCTCCGCGCTTGGCGACGAAGATGCCGCCTGGCACGATCTCCCGCGAGTCCGTCTCGACCGGGCCGTCCACGAACGTCTCGCCCGTGGCATCCGTCCCCGCGGGGTGCAGGATGCCGGAAAGCCGGTCTGCGATCTCGGACAGCGTCAAACGAATCATAAAAATGTGTCTTTCCGGCACGCGCAATCGGTGCGGCCTGTGCGAGTGGGAATCAACTCGCACGCTTTGGGTTAGTAGGTCCCCGGGTAGCTCGCGCCGGGGGTCGTCGACGGTGGAATTCCGTACTTCTTGATCACCTGGAGGACCGCCTCTTTGAACACGGGTGCTGCCGCCGCTGATGACCGCTTGTAGAGCGGATCCTTCAGGGTGACAGTGACCACGTATTCAGGGTCGTCGGCCGGAACCGCGCCTGCCATCGATGAATAGAACGTGTCTTGAAGTATACCGTTGATGATCTGCTCGCCCGTTCCGGACTTCGCCGCGACCCGGTAACCGGGGATCTCGAGGGACTCGGACCAGAATCCCTCGGTGACGACGGTCTCCATCATTCCGAGGGTTTCGAGGGCTGCTTTTTCGGAGATCACCCGCTCCGCTTTCGGCTGCTCCGGAACCTGTGTCACCGTGCCATCGGGGTAGCTGCATCCCTCGATCAGCTGCAGCGGCAGCTTCTCGCCCAGGTTGGCGAGGGCCTGGTAGGCGCTTGCCAGTTCGATCCCGGTGACGTCGACTCCCTGGCCGAACATGGTGGTGTAGTAGGTCTGGTTGTCCCATTCCTGCCAGGGGTGGAGAACGCCCTTCTGCTCACCGGGGAAGTTCAGCCCGCTCGCGTGCCCGAACCCGAACGCGTCGAGGTAGTTGTAGCGATCCTCCGGGCTCATCTTCTCGCCGAGCTGGCTGGTGCCGGTGTTCGACGACGTCTGGAGGACGCCGGCGAGCGTCAGGTGCTGCCGTTCGTGCGGGAGGGCGTCCTTGATGCTTGCCCCGTTCTCTGGCTTGTACCGGTAATCGGCGACGACCTGGGAGGCCGGCGTTGCCAGCCCCGCGTCGATGAGGGATGCCGCGGTCAGCGGTTTGAAGACGGAACCCGGCTCGAAGCGGTCCTGGAACACGCGGGACCGTCGTTCCTCCGATGCTGTCGACGACACGTCGTTCGGGTCGAGCGACGGAGCTTCGGCAATGGCCCGGATCTTGCCGGTCTTCGCCTCGGTCACCGTGATCGTTCCCCATTTGGCACCCTGGGCCAGAACCTGCGAGGCCACCAGCTGTTGGAGGTACCAGTTCAAATCGCTGTCGATCGTCAGCTGGAGTTCGCCGCCCGGTTCCGGCTCCTTGGTGACGACGGTCGTCCCGGGAAGCGCGACGTTGTCCTTGCTTCGCTGGAACGCCTGCTGCCCGTTCTTGCCGGTCAGGCAGGTGTCCTGGGCGAGTTCGAGTCCGCCGAGCCCTGCGTTGTCAGTTCCGACGTAGCCGACGATCGCGCCGGCGACGGCTCCGTTCGGGTATGTGCGGCCGGAGGTCTGCTGGGTGTAGATCCACCAGGTGCCGCGCTTCTTCAGCTCGACGAGCGCCTGGTAGGTGCTGTAGTCGACACCCCGGGCGAGAATGGCGAAGTTGGCCGACGCGTCCTTCGCCAGCGCGTCCTCGACGATCTTTTCCAGGTCCTCCGGCTTCTTGCCGGTGGCGGCGGCGACCTCGGCAAGCGCCTCGGCTGCCGGTACGGTGACGCTCTCGCCGTTCTCGTCGGTCCGGGTGATGTCGTCGACGTCCTTCGGCGAAATCGTCACGTCGAACAGGGTCACGCTCCCCGCGAGCAGGACGCCGTTGGTGTCGACGATGTTCCCGCGGGGGGCGTAGAGCGTGCCCGCACCGGACGTCTTCTCGAGCGAGGCGGTGACGAGCTGGTCGGCCCTGACGACCTGGATGTCGACCAGTCGCACGACGAACGCTCCGACGATCGTGACCACGCACAGGATCGCGACAGCCACCCGTCGTCGTGTCGAGAGGGAGTGTTTCACCACGCGTCGTCCTTTGAACCGTGGCATCCGGTAGTCCGGCGCCTAACGGGTCTGTGGCGCGGGGATGCCGTTTTCCAACGATACGGGCGCGACCGGCGCGGCCGGGTCTGCCACGCCTGTACCGGTCGCATTCGGGTCGACGCTCGCCCCCGGGACGGTCACGAGGGGAACACCGGCGATCAGCGAGTTGCCCACCAGTGTCGACGGGCCGACCGGAACCTCGGTCTCCGTGGCCGCCGCTGCCGGTACACCGACGACGGCGCCGTCGGAGAGCCGGAGGTAGGCGGGTGTTCCGTTGATGACCATGCCGAGCGCCTGGGCGTTGGCAGCGATGTACTGGGGAGACGAGACTTCGAGCAGGTCGTCTGAGGCCGACTGCTGCTGCCAGCCGAGGGTCGTCTGCTGCTGCTGCAGTGCCGAGATCTCGTAGGCGCCCTGGCTGAGTCCGACGCTGAGGAGGAGCTGCGCGACCACCATGGCGAGAACGCCGCCGATGGCGACGACGGCGTACGCCAGCTTCGGCCGCGGGCTGGGAGACACGGCCGGGACGGCGCGAACCGGCCTCGGTGTCGTCTGTGGAGTGGGCGCGAACGCCCCGTGGGGCAGGCGGACTGCGGTGGCGCTCATGAGTTCCTCATTTTCAGTCGTTCAGCCGCGCGCAGCCGGACGGGGGTGGCGCGCGGATTCTCTGCCTTTTCCGCCTCGGTGGCGAGTTCCGCACCTCGGACGAGAAGCTTGAATTGCGGGGAATGTTCGGGGAGTTCGACCGGAAGGTCGGCCGGCGAGGTCGACGATGCGGCCGCTGCGAAGTCTCGCTTGACGATGCGATCCTCAAGCGACTGGTAGGAGAGAACGACGATGCGTCCGCCCACCTGCAGGGTGTCGAGGGCAGCGGGAATGGCCGCCCGCAGCACGCTCAGCTCGGTGTTCACTTCGATGCGCAGGGCCTGGAAGACCCGCTTCGCCGGGTGGCCGGCGCGGGACAGCGCGGCGGGGGTGGCATCCTGCAGCAGCTGGACCAGCTGGCCCGAACGGGTGATCGGTGTGACGGCCCGCGCTTCGACGATCTTCCGTGCGTACCGGCCGGCGAGCTTCTCTTCGCCGTAGTCCTCGAAGATCCGGCGGAGGTCACCCTCCCGGTAGGTGGCGAGGATGTGTTCAGCGGTGAGTTCGCTGGTGGCGTCCATGCGCATGTCGAGCGGGGCATCCTGGGAATAGGAGAAGCCCCTCTCGACGCGGTCGAGCTGGAGCGAGGAAACGCCGAGATCGAAGAGGATTCCGCTGGTGTGCTCGATTCCGAGCCCGTCGAGAGCCTGACGGATGCCGTCGTAGACGGTGTGCACGGGATGAAACCGGGCCGAGAAGCGCTTCAGGCGCTCCTCTGCGATCGCCAGCGCGTCGAGGTCGCGGTCGAGTCCGACAAGCGTCAGCTCAGGAAAGCGCTCGAGGAACGCTTCGGCGTGACCGCCCATCCCGAGCGTCGCGTCGACGAGCACAGCGCCTGGCTTGCTGATCGCAGGGGCAAGCAACTCGATGCAGCGTTCGAGCAGAACGGGGGTGTGGATGTTGTCGAGTTCCATGATTCTTTCGGGAGGGGCCCTGGGTCCTGATCCCCATCCATTCCGACCTGCCACCGGGGAAGTGTGTCAGGGCGCGTGAACGGCTGGGAGTCAGGGTCCAGGGACTAGAAGAGCCCGGGGATCACCTCCTCGGCGGTGTCAGAGAACACGGCTTCCTGCTCGGCCAGGTAGGCCTCCCAGGCTTCGGTGTCCCAGATCTCGGCGCGGCTCCCCGCGCCGATGACGGTGAGGTCACGGCTGAGGCCGGCATAGCTGCGGAGGGTGGAGGGAACGGTGACCCGGTGCTGCTTGTCGGGCGTCTCGGCGCTGGCGCCGGAGAGGAAGACACGGAGGTAGTCGCGAGCCTGCTTGCTCGTGACGGGGGCCTGGCGGATCTTCTCGTGAAGCGACTCGAACTCGCGGTTACTGAACACGTAGACGCAGTGCTCCTGACCGCGGGTCATGACCACTCCCCCGGCAAGCTCGTCGCGGAATTTCGCCGGGAGGATGATGCGGCCCTTCTCGTCGAGCTTTGGGGCGTACGTACCAAGAAACATCGCAACGCGCCCCCTTTCGCTCCGGCCAACCTCAGGTGTTCTCCACTTTACTCCACTTCACACCACAAATCTACGAAAAAGCCGGTATTGGAGCCTCAACCGACCCCCAGTCCGCGTCAAACCGGGGTGTAAAGGAGTGGAGGGATTTGGAGGGCGCGACAGCGAAAAGGGAGCGCGGCGCGGCTTGATGAGCCCGGACGAGGCCGTTTACGGGCACAAAAAAGGGCCGACCTTCCGGTCGGCCCTCAGTTCAGGGGGGAATGTGGAGAACCGCTTAGCGGTCGTCCTGGCGCTTGTCCCAGCGATCGTTCATGCGATCCATGAACGTGGTCGAGCCCTTCGTCTTGTTGCTTGTCGAAGCCGAAGCGTATCCGCCGCGGTCGCCAGTCTCTTCAGCCCCGGCCTTGCCGGGCGTGATGGCGACGAGAACGCCTGCGAGCATCACTCCGAATCCGAGGATGCCGATGATCGGCTGCTGCAGGACGACACCGAGCACGAGTGCAGCGGCACCGACGATCGTAATAACGCTTCCGAGCGCGATACTTCGATAGGTGGGGCGACCCCGCCGATCTCCGACGGTCGACACGAAGTCGGCGTCGTTCCGGTAGAGGTTGCGCTCCATCTCATCAAGAAGCCGTTGCTCCTGTTCAGACAGTGGCATGATGTTCCCTCCAACTCGGGTGCGACACAGGTCCATCGGACCCGATTCTAGCAATGCTCAGATCACTAGGCTAGCGGTGTGAGTGAAACTGCCAACCTGCACGATCTGGTCCAGTCCCGAATCGATATCTTCCTGGGGTCGCGTGAGTCCATTCTCGCCCAGGTCGGGGCGGATCTCGCGCCATTCTCCGCCTTCTCTCGGGAGTTTCTCAGCGGTGGCAAGCGCTTCCGGGCCAGCTTCTGTTACTGGGGCTGGAACAGCGTTTCGGACGGGCAGTCCGACTCCGACCAGGACCTCGCCGCGGTCGTCTCGGTCGCCGGCGCTCTGGAGATTTTCCACGCCGCCGCACTGATCCACGACGACATCATCGACAACTCCGACACCCGCCGCGGCGCGCCTGCCGCGCACCGGCGATTCGAGTCTCTCCACCGCGATTCAGGGTGGGACGGGAACAGCGACCCGTATGGGCGGGCCGCTGCCATCCTCCTCGGCGACCTTCTCCTCGGCTGGAGCGATGAGCTCCTCGACGAAGGCCTGGCGGCGCTTGCCCCGGAGCTTCGGCTCGCTGCGCGCGCGGAGTTCGTCCGGATGCGCACCGAGGTCACGGCCGGCCAGTACCTCGACATCCTCGAGGAACGAGCCTGGCGCTCGCGCGCCGAGGACGAGCATCTCCTGCGGGCGGAGCAGGTGCTCACCTATAAGTCGGCCAAGTACAGCGTCGAAAGCCCGCTGGTGATCGGCGCGCTGCTCGGCGGCGCGAGCGACGACCAGGTGTCGGTGCTCCGCGCATTCGGGCTTCCCCTCGGCATCGCTTTCCAGCTGCGCGACGATCTGCTCGGTGTTTTCGGGGATGCCGCCGTCACAGGCAAGCCGAGTGGCGACGACCTGCTCGAGGGCAAGCGCACCGTGCTCGTTGCTCTCGCCCGGACGGCGCTCCAGCCGACGGCGAGGCGCATCTTCGATGAACTGCTGGGTGACCCCGATCTCAGCGCCGACCAGGTGTCGTCGCTTCAGGCGACAATTCGGGAATCCGGCGCAGTCGACAAGGTCGAGTCCATGATCGCGCATCACGTCGAAAGCGCAACGACCGCCCTCCGCGGCGCCGACCTCGGCGACGAAGCGACGGCACGGTTGCTGTCACTCGCCGAAGCGGTGACGCGCCGCAGCTACTGACCCGGGCCGTTCCTCAGGCCAGAGCCTGGGCGATCCGGCGCACTTCGGCCTTCCGGCCGGCGCGCAGGGCATCGATCGGGGCGGCGCCGAGGCTCTCCTCCGGGCTCAGCATCCACTCCATGGCCTCGTCGTCCGTGAATCGGGCGTCGGCCAGGACGAAGAGCGTGCCCCTCAGCTCGCTGAGCGGGAGGTTCTCCTCGCCGAGGAAATCGGCGGGAACGCTGAGGACACCGTTCCTCTTGATCGCGAGGAGCTGTCGCTCCTCGATCAGCCGGCGGATCCTGCTCGGGGTGAGGTTGAGTTTCTCGACGAGGTCGGGAATGGTCAGCCACTGTCGGTTTTCATACGCATCTGTCACCGTACGAGTGTGACACGTCGCCTCGGTTCGGCGGAGCCGGTTCTGTGTTTCAGGCGCGTTACGCCAAACCCCATTGGCCACATTGATTGACTCTCGGCGCACCCGTGTGGGACTGTTGGGGTCGATTGACACACGAACGGGGGCCATTTCATGGCGCAACGAACTGCGACGCCGCGCTCCGCGGCTGATGCGCGCCAACGGGCACGCAATCTCACTTTGCCGATCCTGCTGACGGGGTCGCTGGCCGCAAGCATGCACCTCACGATGCCGACCGAAGCCACCGCCGCCCCGCACTCCCCCACGCCGCGGTCCAGCACGCCGGCCCCTGCGCCGCTGGCCCAGGTGGCAGCACCGGCAGCGGTCCAGGCGCCGCCCGCCCAGTACACGGTGGCATCCGGTGACACGGTGAGCACCATCGCGGCCAGGTATGGCCTTGCGACGGCATCCCTGCTGGCCCTCAACGGGCTCAGCTGGTCGAGCCTCATTTTTCCCGGCCAGGTCCTGAACCTGACCGGAGCCACAGCGACCCCCGCCGCGACGCCGGCTCCGTCCCCGCAATCCCCAGCCCCGCAGTCTCCATCCTCACAGTCGAGCTACACGGTCGTCGCAGGCGACACGGTCAGCGGAATCGCCGCCGACCACGGAGTCAGCGTCGCTGCCATTTACGCAGCGAACGGCCTCGGCGCCGCGAGCATCATTTATCCGGGACAGTCCCTCGCCCTTCCCGCCGGGGCCCCCGCGGCATCCGGTTCCGTCTCTCCGCCGGCTCCGGCACCCGCGCCGACACCGCAGGCCACGAACGACGTGGTCACCCCGCTCAGCGCCGAGATGGCGGTGAACGCCAGCATCATCATCACCACCGCTCGGTCACTCGGTGTCGGCGACGAAGCCATCGTCGTGGCACTTGCCGCAGCCGCGCAGGAATCCAGTCTCCGCAACGTCCAGTTCGGCGACCGGGACTCACTGGGTCTCTTCCAGCAGCGCTCCAGCCAGGGCTGGGGCACACCGGAGCAGCTTCTCGACCCGGTGCGGGCGACGACGGCATTCTTCGGCGGGAAAGCGAATCCCAACCCCGGCCTGACCAGGGGACTGCTTGACATCCCGAACTGGACCTCGATGACCGTCACCGACGCCGCACAGGCCGTCCAGAAGTCCGCCCACCCCGGTGAATACGCGAAGTGGGAAACGTCGGCCCGCTCCTGGCTCGGGCAGCTCCGCTGACCCCGACGCCCGAACCACACCCGCGCGGGTGGCCCGTATCTCACAATCCGGTCACAAATATGAAGCCATTGCGCTCTGGTGCGGTGTTTTGCCAGCGTGCATTGCGCCTCGCTCCATAGACTTCCACTCGTGACAACCAGCCAACGCACCGACCCTATGATCGGTCGTCTCATCGACGATCGCTATGAGGTGCGATCGCGGATCGCTCGCGGGGGCATGGCAACCGTCTATCTCGCCACGGATCAACGCCTGGAGCGGCGCGTGGCGATCAAGGTGATGCACGGACACCTCGCCGACGACAGCAACTTCCGCAACCGTTTCGTCCAGGAGGCACGGTCGGCCGCACGCCTGGCCGATCCGCACGTCGTGAGCGTGTTCGACCAGGGCCAGGATTCCGACCTCGCGTACCTCGTCATGGAATACCTGCCGGGCATCACCCTCCGGGATCTCCTCCGTGACCACGGCAAACTGACTCCGCGCCAGGTCGTCGACATCATGGATGCCGTCACCAGCGGACTCGCGGCAGCGCACCGCGCAGGAATCATCCACCGCGACCTCAAGCCCGAGAACGTCCTGCTCGCCGACGACGGCCGGATCAAGATCAGCGACTTCGGGCTCGCCCGTGCCGCCAGCGCGAATACGGCGACCGGCCAGTCGCTTCTCGGAACGATCGCCTACCTCTCCCCCGAACTCGTCACCCGGGGCGTCGCGGACGCGCGGAGCGACATCTACGCGCTCGGCATCATGATGTACGAGATGCTGACCGGCGAACAGCCGTACAAGGGCGAGCAGCCGATGCAGATCGCCTACCAGCACGCCAACGAGTCGGTTCCCCGGCCCAGCGTCGTCACGCCCTCCGTTCCCGACCCGCTCGACGACCTCGTGCTCTGGGCGACGGAAAGGTCTCCTGACGAACGCCCCAGCGACGCCCGCGAACTCCTGGAACGCCTCCGCGAGGTCGAGAAGCAACTCGGGTTCGGTGCTGCGTCAACGGCCCACAATCCCACGATGCTCATGCCGGCCGCTCCGATCAGCGACACCGCCGAATTCACCCAGGCCCTCACCTCGGCGAACATGTCGACCGACCCGGTGGCCCCCGACGACGCGACATCCACCCTCCGGACAGCGACGGCCCGTCGCCGCAAGAAGGGCTGGTGGATTCTCGCCCTCGTCCTGCTGCTTGCCGTCGCATCCGGTGGAACGGGCTGGTATTTCGGCGCCGGCCCTGGCTCCCAGGTGCTCGTGCCCAGCCTGATCAACGCGACGCCGGAAGAGGCGACGGCGACGCTCACGGACCTGGGCCTCGAGGTCGTTCGGGGTGAGGAATACAGCTTCGACGTGGCTACCGGCCTCGTGTCGAGCACCGTTCCCGCCCCCGGCAGCCAGGTCGACCGTGACGCCACCGTGACCGTCAACGTCTCGCTCGGACGGCAGGCCGTCGAGCTGCCGGCCCTGGCGGGAATGCCACAGAGCGAGGTCGAGGTTTTCCTCTCAGACAACCGGCTCACGCTCGGCACCGTCGACCAGCAATTCCACGACGAGGTGGCATCCGGTGCTGTCATCTCCGCCGTCGACCCTGCCTCAGGGACCGACTTCTCCGGCGGCGGCCAGATCCTCCAGGGCGAGACGCTCGACCTGGCTGTCTCGGCGGGTGCGGTGCCCAACGTCGTCGGCCTCACGCCGGACGCCGCGCGTGCCGCGTTCGAGCAGAGCGGGCTGGTCGTCTCGGACGATGTCACCGAGAAGTACAGCGATGACATCGACAAGGGGCTCGTGATCTCCGCCAGCATGCCGGAGGGGACGGTCCGCCCCAACGACACGGTGAAACTCGTCGTGTCCCTGGGCGTCGACCTCGTCGAGGTGCCGGACCTGATCGGCAGCAATGTCGCGGCCGCGAAGAAGACCCTCGAAGACGCCGACTTCGTGGTCGAGGTGGTCAGCGACATCGCCGAACCCAACTGGGGAAGCCCGTTGCTCACCGTTGACTCGACCGACCCGGTCGCCGGGAAGATGCTCAAGCGGGGTTCGACTGTCACCATCACGGCATACCTCTTCGAGGAAGCGCCGTAGGCGGCCCTCTTCAACCGATCGGTGGCATCCGTGTCCGCCGCGGGCAGCCCGATTCGCCACACCTTGTAGCCCGATCGCGATTTCCGCGACGATTCGTGGCAACCCAATCTGCGCAACGACAGTTCGTGGCGACTCGACCCTCGCTTCGCACCTCTCGAACCGACAACCGCGGCGCCGCACCCGTCAGAACGACCGACAGCGCCCGCTCACTGCCAGCAGCCCGATTCACCACACCTCGTCGCCCAATCGCCAGTTCAGCAACCATTCGCGGCAACTCGACCTACGCAACGACGCTTCGCGGCAACTCGCCCCCGGGCGCCGACCAATCGAACCCACGATCGCGGCGTCGAGCCCTTCGGAACGACCGACAGCGCCCGCTCACTGCCAGCAGCCCGATTCACCACACCTCGTCGCCCAATCGCCAGTTCAGCAGCGTTTCCCGGCAACTCGACCTGCGCAAGGACACTTCTTGGCAACTCGACCTGCGCCACGACGCTTCGCGGCAACTCAACCGGCGCGCCCGCTCCCCGATGGTCCACGAGGGCGCAAAAGTAAAGGCGCCGGGGTACTCCCCCGGCGCCTTCTGCGTTGCCGTTCTACTTGCCGAGTTCCTCAGCGACGAGGAACGCCAGCTCGAGGGATTGCATGTGGTTCAGCCGCGGGTCGCAGAGCGACTCGTAGCGGGTGGCGAGGGATGCCTCATCGAGCATCTCCGACCCGCCGAGGCACTCGGTCACGTCATCGCCGGTCAGTTCCACATGGATGCCACCGGGGTGCGTTCCCGCGGCCCGGTGCGCCTCGAAGAACCCCTTGACCTCGTCCACCACGTCGTCGAACCGACGGGTCTTGTACCCGTTCGGAGTCGTGATCCCGTTGCCGTGCATCGGGTCGGTGACCCACAGCGGTGTCGCATCCGACGCCTTGATGGCCTCGAGAAGAGGCGGAAGGGCATCCCGGATCTTGCCCGCGCCCATCCTGGTGATGAAGGTGAGGCGCCCCGGCTCGCGGTGCGGGTCGAGCTTGTCGATGAGGTCGTACATCGCCTCGGGCGTGGTCGATGGCCCGAGCTTCACACCGATCGGGTTCCGCACCCGCGACAGGAAGTCCACGTGGGCACCGTCGAGGTCGCGCGTGCGCTCCCCGATCCAGACAAAGTGAGCCGAGGTGTTGTACGGGGTGCCGGTGCGCGAGTCGATCCGCGTCATCGGGCGTTCGTAATCCATCAGGAGGCTTTCGTGCGCCGTGTAGAACTCGACGCGCTTGAGCTCGTCGAAGTCGGCGCCTGCAGCCTCCATGAAGCGGACGGCCTTGTCGATCTGCCCGGCCAGCTGCTCGTACTGGTGGTTCGCAGGATTCGTTGCGAAGCCCTTGTTCCAGCTGTGCACCTGGCGCAGGTCCGCGAAACCGCCCTGGGTGAAGGCCCGGATCAGGTTGAGCGTCGACGCGGCCATGTGGTAGCCCTGCACGAGCCGGTTCGGGTCCGCCCGGCGAGACTCCGGGGTGAAGTCGTACCCGTTGACGATGTCGCCGCGGTACGCGGGCAGTGTCACATCGCCGCGGGTTTCCGTGTCGCTGGAGCGCGGCTTGGCGAACTGCCCGGCCATCCGGCCCATCTTGATGACGGGCATGGACGCGCCGTAGGTGAGGACGACAGCCATCTGCAGGATCGTCTTGACGCGGTTGCGAATCTGGTCGGCCGTCGCGCCGGCGAAGGTCTCGGCGCAGTCACCGCCCTGCAGGAGGAAGGCGTCACCGCTGGCGGCGCGGGCGAGACGCTCCCGGAGGATGTCCACTTCACCGGCGAACACGAGAGGAGGAAAGGAAGCGATCTGCGCAGACGCCCTGCCCACGGCATCCGGGTCGGGCCATTCGGGCTGCTGCTTGATCGGCAGTTCGCGCCAATAGTCCAAACCGGAAATCACAGAATCATCTGCCAATACCACCGGGTCAGTCACATCTGTCACGAACATTTTCTTTCTCTGAGGGGAACCGGGCACCTGAGAGGGCCCAATTTCCAACCCTACCGCGAAAGAGTTGGTGCCTTTTCCTTGACGCTCGTGGCGTACACGTCGACGTATTCCTGCTTGCTCAGCCGCTGCATCTCGTACATCAGCTCGTCGGTGATCGAGCGGAGAATGAACCGGTCGCCTTCCATGCCTTCGAATCTGCTGAAGTCGAGTGGTTCGCCGATGATGATCCCAATCCGGCGGACGCGGGGAAGCCGCGTACCGATCGGCATCATCTTTTCGGTGTCGATCATGGCGATGGGAACGATGGGGACGCCGGCCTCGAGCACCATGCGGGCCACACCGGTCCTGCCGCGGTACATTTTGCCGTCGGGGCTTCGCGTGCCCTCCGGATAGATGCCGAGCAGGTCGCCGCCGCCGAGAACGCGGAGCCCGGTGAGGAGGGAGGCCTCGGACGCTTTGCCGCCGGAGCGGTCGATCGGCAGCTGCCCGGTCATCTTCATGAAGACCCGGGTGACCCAGCCCTTGAGGCCCTTGCCGGTGAAATATTCGCTCTTCGCGAGAAACGAGATCCGCCGGTCGAGGTAAAGCGGCAGGAACACCGAGTCGATGACCGAGAGGTGGTTGGAGGCGATGATCGCACCGCCGGTTTTGGGGATGTTCTCCTGGCCGACCACCCACGGGCGGAACAGTGTTTTCAGCAGCGGTCCCGCCACCAGGTACTTCATGAACCAATAGAACATCGTCGTCCCAGTATCCTCTATGCCCGGCTGCCGGGAAGGGTTCGACGTGCGGAGACCCTGGCGAGGTCCGCGGCCCCGACGACGCCGGCATCGTTGACGAGTTCAGCGATGCGGAACTCGGGTTCGGGGTGGTATCCCCGCGCCGGCAGGTGTTCGAGGTAGGAGTGGCGGATCGATTCGAGCAGCAGCTCGCCGACCTGGGCGACTCCCCCGCCGAAGACGAACAGCTGCGGGTCGAGCACGGCTGAAAGCGACGCGCAACCCTGGCCGAGCCAGATGCCGAGTTGCCGGAGCGCGGCGATGGCTCCGCCGTCCCCCTCGCTGATGAGTTCGGACACGTCGTGCCCGGTGAGGATGCCGGCACGGTTACGTCGTTCGGCCAGGGCCTGGCCGATTCCACCCGCGTCTGCGAATTCGTTGGCCATCCGGAGGAGGGCGCGGCCGGAGGCATACTGTTCGAGGCAGCCGTGCTGGCCGCAGCCGCATGGGAGGCCGTCGGGCACGAGGCGGAGATGACCGAGTTCGGCACCGGCGCCGAATCCGCCGCGGAACAGCCGGTCTTCGGTGACGAACGCCCCTCCGACACCCGTCCCGATGGTGAGCATCACCATGTCGCTGACGAGCCGGCCGGCGCCGAACCGGAACTCGGCCCAGCCGGCCGCGTTGGCGTCGTTCTCGATGATGATCGGCAGGTCGATGCGCGCGGACAGCCGCGACTGGAACGGCTCGTTCCGCCAGTTGATGTTGGGCGCGTAATACACGGTCGACTGGGCGGCGTCGATGAATCCGGCGGCGGCCACACCCACGCCCTCGACCTGCCGACCGGATGCCAGCCGGGTCACCATCTCGACGACCGCGTCCTCGATCAGCTGCGTCGAGCCCGTCGGAGTCGCGACACGCGCCTCATCGACGATGGACCCTTCTTCGTCGACGAGGGCGCCGGCGATTTTGGTCCCGCCGATGTCGATGCCAATGGCGTGCACGTGGAAGAACCTCCGGGGCGGGGACGGTGAGCAGTCGAAAGCCACAACAATGATCCTCGCGGCCCGAATCAGTTTAGTGATCCGCGCCAACAGCCGCCATTGTCAGGCTGCCAGAAGCCGACTGACCCCTAGAGTAGACGTATCGTGGCCCCTCAGGTACCAAAGGAGTTACCGTGGAACAGTTTGAAGTCCCCGCCGTCGTCCCGGCCGATCCGAACGCGAACGCGACCGACCTTCTTGTGGAACGAGTGAAGCTCACTCCGAACTCTGCCCTGTTCGCCATCCCCCGCGGCGCCGGCTGGGAAGATGTGTCCGCCGCCGAATTCCACCGCCAGGTCGTCGCCCTGTCGAAGGGGCTCGTCGCCGCCGGCATCGAGCCCGGCGACAAGATCGGGCTCATGGCCAAAACCAGCTACGAATGGTCGCTCATCGACTTCGCGACCTGGTTCGCGGGTGCGATCCTCGTCCCCATCTACGAGACCAGCGCACCCAGCCAGGTGCACTGGAACATGACCGACTCCGGTGCCGTCGCCGCCATTGTCGAGACCGCCGACCACTTCGCCCGGTTCGACGAGGTCCACCCGGATCTCCCGCTCGTCCGGAAGGTCTGGCAGATCGACCTCGGCGACCTCGACAAGCTGGCAGCGAGCGGAACCGGGGTTTCCGATCAGGAGATCGAACGTCGCCGCAACCTTGCGGTCGGTTCCGACATGGCGACGCTGATTTACACGTCGGGGTCGACCGGCAAGCCGAAGGGCTGCGTCATCACGCACTCCAACTTCGTGGAGCTGACTCGCAACTCGGCTGTCGCGTTGGGTGAGGTCGTCGACGGACCGGGCGGAGCATCCACGCTTCTCTTCATCACCCTCGCGCACATCTTCGCGCGGTTCATCTCTGTACTCAACGTGCACGCGGGCGTGAAGACGGGTCACCAGCCCGACACGAAGCAGCTGCTGCCGTCGCTCGGATCCTTCAAACCCACGTACCTGCTCGCCGTGCCACGCGTGTTCGAGAAGGTCTACAACTCCGCTGAGCAGAAGGCCGAAGCGGGCGGCAAGGGAAAGATCTTCCGCAAGGCCGCCGACGTGGCCGTCGCCCACTCGATCGCGAAGCAGAAGGGCGCCTCGATCCCGCTCGGACTGAAACTCCAGTTCGCGCTGTTCGACAGGCTCGTCTACGGCAAGTTGCGCACCGCCATGGGCGGCCACGTCGTCTACGCCGTCTCAGGTTCCGCCCCGCTGGGCCCCCGGCTCGGGCACTTCTTCCACAGCCTCGGCATCGAGATCCTCGAGGGCTACGGCCTCACCGAGACCACGGCACCGGCGTCGGTGGGCCGCCCAGGCAAGACCCCGATCGGCACCGTCGGTCCGGCGATGCCCGGCGTCGCGATCCGGATCCTCGACGACGGTGAGATCGAGGTGAAGGGGATCAACGTCTTCAAGGAGTACTGGAAGAACGCGGATGCCACGGCTGCATCGTTCCACGACGGCTGGTTCCGCACCGGTGATCTCGGTTCGTTCGATGCGGAGGGTAACCTCACCATCACCGGGCGCAAGAAGGAGATCATCGTCACGGCGGCCGGAAAGAATGTCGCCCCGGCCGCGCTCGAGGACCCGATCCGCGCCAACCCGGTGGTGGGACAGGTCGTCGCCGTCGGTGACCAGCGCCCGTTCATCTCGGCGCTGATCACCCTTGACCCGGAGATGCTTCCGACCTGGCTGGGGAACAATGGCCAGGAGACGAATCTCACCCTCGACCAGGCGGCGAAGAACCCGGCCGTCCTCGCCGAAATCCAGCGGGCCATCGACGCGGCGAACGCCAGGGTTTCCCGCGCCGAATCGATTCGCAAGTTCGTCATCCTTCCCACCGAGTTCACCGAGGCCAGCGGGCACCTGACGCCGAAGATGAGCATCAAGCGCCATGTCATCCTCGCGGACTTCGCCGGCGAGATCGACAAGCTGTACGCTGACGCGCCGACCCAGGGCATCCCCCTGGGCTGAGCCGAAACGATGACGGCCGGTCCCTCTCGATAGAGTGGGACCGGCCGTTTCTTCGTGCCGGACGAAGCCGGCTAGAACCAGTCGCTTTCGCGGATCTCCTTCATGGCTGCGCGACGATTCTCCTTGTCGAGCCGGTCGAGGTACAGCAGGCCGTCGAGGTGGTCGATCTCGTGCTGCAGCGCCTGGGCCAGCAGTCCTGTACCGCTCAGCTCCACGGGTTCTCCGTCGAGGTCGTTCCCTGTGACGCGCACGAACGGGTAGCGAGGGGTCGGGTACCAGAGCCCGGGCACCGAGAGGCAGCCTTCATCGACCGGCTCCTTCTCGCCCTTCGTCTCCACGAGAACCGGATTGAGGATGTAGCCGATGTCACCGTCGATGTTGTAGCTGAAGGCCCGCAGGTTCACCCCGATCTGGCTGGCGGCGACGCCGGCGCGGCCCGGAGGCGTCACGCTGTCGATCAGGTCGTGAACGAGGCCCCGGATGCCGTCGTCGATGGTGTCGATCGGTTCGGACGCGGTCTTGAGGACCGGGTCTCCGAAGATGCGGATCTGTCGTTCTGTCACTGGTGTCTTTCGGTCGGGGCGATGGTCATCGACGTCGAGAGGGCAAACCCTCGACGACGTGTGCGGCGAGAATGCGGGCAGCGTGCCGCGTCACCGGGCGGAGGTTGTGGAAGTCGATGGCGGCGCCCGCGGCGAGTTGCGGGTCGTACGGGATGCGAACGATCTCACGCACGCGGGATTTGAAGTGGCTCTCGATCTCATCGAGGCGCACCATGTGCGCGCCCTGGGTTGCCGTGTTGAGGGCGACGACGGAGTTTGCCACGAGGTGCTCGTACCCGTTCTGCTCCAGCCAGGTCAGGGTCTCGGATGCCAGGCGGGCCTCGTCGACACTCGAACCGGAGACGATGACGACGGAGTCGGCGAGCCCCAGGGTCGCACGCATGACGGAGTGCACGATGCCTGTGCCGCAGTCGGTGAGCACGAAGGAGTAGTACCGGGCGGCCAGTTCGGCCACCGTCGTGTAGTCGTCTTCGTTGAACGCTTCGGCCAGGTGCGGGTCGGTGTCGGATGCGAGAACGTCGAGCCGGGTCGAGTCGCGGGCGACGTGCTTCGAGAACTCGGTGTATCCGGTGATGGCGTCGACGTCGCGGACGATGTCGCGAACGGTGTAATCGGTGTGCTGTGCGATCCGTTCGGAGAGGGTTCCCCGGTCGGGATTCGCGTCGATGGCGATCGTCCTGTCCTCGCGGGCGTCGGCGAGAGCCATCCCGAGAAGTGCCGTCACCGTCGTCTTGCCGACCCCGCCCTTGCGGGTGAGGACCGGAACGAACCGAGCTCCTCCGTTCACCGGGCGACGGATGCGGCGGTCGAGTTCCTTGCGTGCGGTCGCGGCCGCTGAGTCGCCGAGGTTCACGCGGTGGAAGGTCGTGTTGTACACGAATCGCTGCCAGCGGCCCTCCGGCGCGACCTGGGCTCCCGGCATCCCGTCGAGGAGCCGTTCGCTCGTCAGCAGGGCCGACGTCTCCGGCGCCCCGGTGGCGTACCGTGTCGCGCTGATCCCGGCCGGTGCATCCTGGGTCGGAACGGTGGCAACGGGTTCCACGACCTCGACGGAGCGTGTGGACGGCGGGTCGGCGGCCAGGGTGTCCGGGTTCACGGGGACGTCGTCGATGGCCACGGCGCGTTCGTCCTCAGGTATGTCGTGGATCGGCGACGCCGGGAGCTGGACGGTCACTCTCGGTGTTTCTCCGACGACGTCGATCGCCGCCGTGTCGACGTGAATGTTCTCGAGCTTGGGTGCGACGACGTCGTCACTGGTGTGACGCGCGGATCCGCCGTCTGATCTGGTAGGAGCCATGAGACTACCCCCTTCGTTCGGGTTCGACCTCAAGCTTAGGCGGCAGTCGCGAAATCGCGAGCATTCCTCACTCTTCCGGGTGGACCACGACGAGGAGGTCCCCGGCTTCGACCTGCTGGGTGGTCGGGATGGCGAGTCGCTGGACACGTCCGGTGACCGCCGACGTAATGCCCGCCTCCATCTTCATCGCCTCGATGGATGCGACGGCGTCTCCCGCCTCCACGAGGTCACCTTCCTGCACCTTCAGGGTGACGACACCCGAGAATGGTGCGGCGACCTGGCCGGGCTTCGACGTATCGGCCTTCTCGACCACCTTGGTCTCCACCTTGATGCTCGTGTCGCGGATGAACACCGGTCGCAGCTGCCCGTTGAGGGTGGTCATGACGGTGCGCATGCCCTTGTCGTCCGGCTCGCCGATCGCTTCGAGGCCCGCGTAGAGGCGCACGCCCTTGGCGATCTCGATGACATGCTCGGCGCCCGGTTCGAGCCCGTAGAGGTAATCGATCGTGTCGACGACGGAGAGGTCGCCGTAGGCCTCACGGACCGACTCGAACTGCTTCGTCGGCCCGGCGAAGAGCAGCCGGTTGAGGGTGGCCCGTCGGTCGAGCGACGTGCCGTCGAGGAGCTTCTGGTCGTCGTCACTGAGCGGCGAGACCTCGATGTTGATGTTCCTGCCCGCGAGTACCTTGCTGCGGAAAGGCTCCGGCCAGCCGCCGGGCAGGTCGCCGAGCTCGCCGGCCATGAAGCCGACGACGGAGTCCGGGACGTCGTACTTCTCCGGGTTCTCGGCGAAGTCGGCCGGGTCGGCCCGAACAGCCGCGAGGTAGAGGGCGAGGTCACCGACGACCTTCGACGACGGCGTGACCTTCGGCACGCGGCCGAGGATGTTGTTCGCCGCGGCGTACATGTCCTCGATCAGTTCGAAGTGGTCGGCGAGGCCCAGCGCGATGGCCTGCTGGCGCAGGTTCGACAGCTGCCCACCCGGGATCTCGTGGCGGTACACGCGTCCGGTGGGGCCGGGCAGGCCTGACTCGAACGGCTTGTAGATGTGGCGGACGGCTTCCCAGTACGGCTCGAGGTCGGTGACGGCCTGGAGCGAGAGCCCGGTGTCGCGTTCGGTGTGGGCGAGAGCGGCGACGAGGGCGGATGCCGACGGCTGGCTGGTCGTGCCGGACATCGGTGCGCTGGCCACGTCGACCGCGTCCGCTCCGGCCTGGGACGCCGCGAGAAGTGTCGCCAGCTGGCCGCCGGCGGTGTCGTGGGTGTGCACGTGCACGGGCAGGTCGAAGCGGTCGCGGAACGCCGACACGAGCCGGGCCGCGGCGGCCGGGCGCAGCAGCCCCGCCATGTCCTTGATCGCGAGAATGTGCGCGCCCGACGAGACGATCTCGTCGGCAAGTCTCAGGTAGTAGTCGAGGGTGTAGAGGTTCTCGCTCGGGTCGAGGAGGTCACCGGTGTAGCAGACGGCCACCTCGGCGACGGTGGTGCCTGTGGCGAGCACGGCGTCGATGGCCGGGCGCATCTGGCTCACGTCGTTGAGGGCGTCGAAGATGCGGAAGATGTCGACGCCGCTGTCTGCTGCCTCGCGGACGAAGGCATCCGTCACCGCTGTCGGGTACGGCGTGTACCCGACCGTGTTCCGGCCGCGGAGCAGCATCTGGATGTTGATGTTCGGCAGCGCCTCGCGCAGGCTCGACAGCCGCTCCCAGGGGTCTTCGCCGAGGAACCGGAGGGCGACATCGTAGGTGGCGCCGCCCCATGCCTCGACCGAGAGAAGCTCGGGGGTCAGCCGGGCGACGTGCGGCGCGGCGGCGAGCAGGTCACGCGTGCGGACCCGGGTGGCGAGGAGGGACTGGTGCGCGTCGCGGAACGTGGTCTCGGTGACGGCGAGGGCAGTCTGCTCCCGGAGCGCGCGGGCGAAGCCCTGCGGGCCGAGCTCGAGCAGCCGCTGGCGCGCGCCGGCCGGGGCCGGCAGGCTCAGGTCGATCGCCGGGAGCTTCTCGGCGGGGTGGAAGTTGGTCGGGCGCGGACCGTTCGGCTGGTTCACCGTGACGTCGGCGAGCCAGTTCATGATCTTCGTCCCGCGGTCCTTCGAGACCCGGCCGCGCACCAGCTCGGGGCGTTCGTCGATGAAGGAGGTGCTGAGGTCGCCGGCGACGAAGGAAGGGTCCTCGAGCACGGACTGGAGGAAGGAGATGTTGGTGGAGACCCCGCGGATCCGGAACTCGGCCAGGCCGCGCTTGGCACGCGCGACGGCCGCGGGGAAGTCGCGTCCGCGGCAGGTCATCTTGGCGAGCATTGAGTCGAAGTGCGGGCTGATCTGCGCACCGGGGTTGATGGTTCCACCGTCGAGGCGGATGCCGCCGCCGCCCGGTGACCGGTAGGTGGTGATCTTTCCGGTGTCAGGGCGGAAGTTCTGCGCCGGGTCCTCGGTCGTGATCCGGCACTGGAGCGCGGCCCCGTGCAGGTGGATCTGGTCCTGGGTGAGCCGGAGGTCGGCGAGGCTCTCCCCCGCCGCGATGCGGATCTGAGCCTGGACGAGGTCGACGTCGGTGACTTCCTCGGTGACGGTGTGCTCGACCTGGATCCGCGGGTTCATTTCGATGAAGACGTGCTTGCCGGCGTTGGCGCCGGCGGTGTCCAGCAGGAACTCGACGGTCCCGGCGTTGACGTAGCCGATCGACCGGGCGAACGCGATGGCGTCACGGTACAGGTTGGCGCGGAGCTCGTCGCTGATGTTCGGCGCCGGTGCGATCTCGACGACCTTCTGGTTGCGGCGCTGCACGGAGCAGTCCCGCTCGAACAGGTGCACGGTTTCGCCGCCCTTGTCGGCAAGGATCTGCACTTCGATGTGCCGCGGGCGGATAACCGCCTGCTCGAGGAACATGGTGGGGTCGCCGAAGGCACTGTCCGCCTCGCGCATCGCCTCGGCCAGCGCCGGAGCGAGCTCGTCCTTGGTGGCGACGCGTCGCATCCCGCGCCCGCCGCCGCCGGCGACGGCTTTGGCGAAGAGGGGGAATCCGACGGCGTCGGCGCCGGCCAGAAGCTCGTCGATGTCGCGGGATGCCGGGGTGGAGGCGAGAACCGGAACGCCGGCTTCGATCGCGTGGGTCTTCGCGGTGACTTTGTTGCCGGCCATCTTGAGCACGTTCGAGGTTGGTCCGATGAAGGTGATGCCGTTCGCGGCAGCCTGCTCGGCGAGATCGGGGTTCTCCGAGAGGAAGCCGTAGCCGGGGTAGATGGCATCCGAACCGGATTCGATCGCGACGCGGATGATCTCTGCGACATCCAGGTAGGCCCGGACCGGGTGACCGGGTTCGCCGATCTGGTATGCCTCGTCTGCCTTCAGCCGGTGCATGGAGTTGCGGTCTTCGAACGGGAAGACGGCGACGGTTTTTGCGCCGAGTTCGTAAGCGGCGCGGAACGCGCGAATGGCGATTTCGCCTCGGTTGGCAACGAGAATTTTGTTGAACATGCAGACCTCTCTGGCAACACGGCGCACAGGGAACAGTTAGGTTCTGCAAGCTTAGTGAAGGTAACGTATCTACTTGTGCACGTACTCAGCGTCTCGAGCCTCAAGGGAGGCGTCGGGAAAACCACCGTCAGCCTTGGCCTGGCGTCAGCCGCGTTCGCCAAAGGCGTTCGCACTCTCGTCGTCGACCTCGACCCCCAGTCGGATGTTTCCACCGGCATGGATATCTCCCTCGCCGGTCGACTGAACATCGCCGATGTCCTCGCTTCTCCCAAGGAGAAGACGGTTCGTCAGGCGATCACCCCGAGCGGCTGGACGAAGAACCACGCCGGCACCATCGACGTGCTCATCGGGAGCCCGTCCGCCATCAACTTCGACGGTCCGCACCCGTCGATCCGCGACATCTGGAAGCTCGAAGAGGCCCTCGCCCACGTCGAGGACGACTACGACCTCGTGCTGATCGACTGCGCCCCCTCGCTCAACGCCCTCACCCGCACCGCGTGGGCGGCCAGTGACCGGGTGGTCGTCGTGACCGAGCCCGGCCTGTTCTCCGTGGCCGCGGCCGACCGTGCGTTGCGCGCGATCGAGGAGATCCGGCGTGGCCTCAGCCCCCGCCTGCAGCCCCTCGGCATCGTCGTCAACCGTGTGCGCTCCCAGTCGATGGAGCACCAGTTCCGGATCAAGGAACTTCGCGACATGTTCGGTCCCCTCGTGCTCAGCCCCCAACTGCCCGAGCGCACGTCGCTCCAGCAGGCGCAGGGCGCGGCGAAACCGCTGCACATCTGGCCGGGCGACAGTGCCCAGGAGATGGCAGCGAACTTCGATCAGCTGCTCGACCGCGTTCTCCGCACCGGTCGTGTCGGCGAGTACGCCGAGACCGCGCAGGCCGCACGCTAACGCTGCCTCGCCCGCTCCCCGGCCGCCAGGTCATCCGGTTCGGACCAGGTCACCCGGTACGCCGGATGTTTTCGTCCGCAGTGGATGACCCGGCGAGCAGCAGGCGACCGCCGAGCGATCGCGCACCGCGGCATCCGCCCGGTCGAACCGATCGCAGAGTCCTCAGCGAGCCGACGCTCCCCCGGTCGCGAAGTCATCCGGTTCGGACCAGGTCACCCGGTACGCCGGATGTTTCCGTCCGCAGTGGATGACCCGGCGAGCAGCAGGCGACCGCCGAGCCGGCACTGTGGCGCGTCGGATGTCTTCGTCCGCTTGGGACGACCGGGCGACCGAGAGTGCGTCAGGCGGTGCGTGCCGCGCGACGGGCGGCGAGTTCGTCCATCGGGTCGGCGGACTGCGAGTCGAACTCGATGAGGGTCGTCTCCACCTCGCGGAGGACCTTGCCCACGGCGATGCCGAAGACGCCCTGGCCGCGGCTGACGAGGTCGATGACCTCGTCGTCAGACGTGCACAGGTAGACGCTGGCTCCGTCGCTCATGAGCGTCGTCTGCGCGAGGTCGTTGACCCCGGACTCCCGGAGCTGGTTGACGGCGGTCCGGATCTGCTGGAGCGAGATGCCCGTGTCGAGCAGGCGCTTGACGAGTTTGAGCACGAGGATGTCGCGGAACCCGTAGAGGCGCTGCGACCCGGAGCCTGCGGCACCCCGCACCGTGGGTTCGACCAGGCCGGTGCGGGCCCAGTAGTCGAGCTGGCGGTAGCTGATTCCAGCGGCGCGGGCGGCGACGGCGCCACGGTAGCCGGCCTGGTCGTCCATCTCGGGAAGCCCGTCGGTGAACAGCAGCCCGAGGTCATAGCGAGCATTATCGTTGGCGGGGATTTCGCTCATCCGGGTGCTCCTCTTGGTTCGGCTGCGGCGGTACCGCACACTCAACGGTACCGAGGGCTGCGGGGTTCTACAACGACATCCGACAGGGGAGGTCGGCGTGTCGGCGGGCCGTGATCATTCTGTGACAATCAGGGCCGCGGTGTCAGTCTAATCTCACGACGTCAATCGGCCCAGTGCGCTTCGCACGAGGCTGGCGCGAATCACATCGAGCTGGCCGGCGATCTCACCGGAAAGTTCAGCGGCACGGGCGCGGCTTGCTGCGTCCTTGCGCCGGGCGATCGGGAGCAGGGCGCTCTCGATCATGCTGACCTCGCGCTCTGCCGTGGCCCGGTACCCGCGCAGGTGGCGCGGCTCGATGCCGCACTTCTTCAGGGCGACGAGCGAGCGGAGCACCGTGACGGCATCCTCGCCGTAGCTGTCGGCCGGGGTGAGGATCGATGCCGAGATCGCCTCGGAGAACAGCGTCGCGGTCGCCCCGGATTCACGGAGGATGTCGTCGCGCTGGTAGCGGCGTCCTGCGGGGATGATCGTGGACAGCTGCCCGTTCGGCGCGGCCCCGGGCAGCACCGGCGTGCGACCGGCATCGATGTCGGCCAGATGCCCGCGGATGACCTTGAGCGGCAGATAATGATCGCGCTGCATCGAGAGGATGAGGCGCAGCCGTTCGACGTCCTGGGGCGAAAACTTGCGGTAGCCCGATTTCGTGCGCGCCGGTGAGACCAGCCCCTGCTCTTCGAGAAACCGAAGCTTCGAATTGCTGAGCTCGGGAAACTCCTGCGCCAGCCGCGCCAAGACCTGGCCGATGCTGAGAAGCTGCGGGGCTGCACTCCTGGATTTGCCGGGGTCGCGCTGGTCGTAATTGCGGTGCGCTGCCTGGGCAGTCACGATCTAGGCGCCCGCGGGCGGGTGCAGGTCGAGTCGGGACGGGTAGAACGTCAGCCGGAACTTGCCGATCTGGACTTCGGCACCGTCACTCAGCAACGCGCTGTCGATACGGACCCCGTCAAAATAGGTTCCGTTGAGTGAGTTGAGGTCCTTGATCTCGAACGCCACCCCGTGCCGGAGGAACTCGGCGTGACGACGCGAAACGGTGACGTCATCGAGGAAGATGTCGGCGTCAGGATGCCGGCCGGCGAGCGTGACGTCCGCGTCGAGGAGGAAGCGGGCACCGCTGTTGGGACCCCGGCGGACGATCAGCAAGGCTGAACCGCTCGGCAGGGCAGCAATGGCATCCTGCTCTTCGAGACTGACGTCGCTGTCGACGTTTGAGAGGTTTGCGCCGAACTCCCGGCTAAAACTCGCGGTTGTATCGTTTGCGGCACCACCGGCTGCTTCGTTCTGCGCCGCTGGCTCGCGCAGAAACGCCCCGGTGGGGGGACTCTGCTCGTGGGGATATGACACCTGAACCTCCTAGGGTTCCAGCGTATCGGATCGGGGGCCCCTCTGCCCCGTGCGTTTGCCAGTTGCTCGCACGGTTTGGACGATGTACAGTCCCCCGGCCCACCAATACAGCGCGGCGCCGACAATCGAGATCACCAGCCCGACCGGCTGCGTCACGGCAGCGGTGGCAGGGAATGCCGCTGCGAGCATGAGCAACGGCAGGCCGACGAACAGGCAGGCCGTCGCCCACTTGCCCACCCAGTTCACCGGGAACGCACCGTGCCCGATCCTGGCGAGCACGGCGGCGAGCACGACGAGCATGACGTCCCTCGCGATGATCACCACGACGAGCCAGAGCGGGATGAGGTCACGCCAGCCCAACCCGAGCAGCGCGGCGAGGATGTAGAGCCGGTCCGCGGCCGGGTCGAGCAGCTGGCCGAGTTTTGAGACCTGGTTGAGGCGCCTGGCGAGGTATCCGTCGAGAAAGTCGGTGAGACCGGATATCGCCAGCACGACGAGAGCGAGGATGTCCTCCCCCTCGACCAGGAGGATGAGGAACACCGGCACGAGTGCGAGGCGCAGAAAACTCAGGATGTTCGGGACCGTCAGAATACGGTCGCTCGCCTCTGGGTTCTCCCGCTTCGTCACGAGACCAGTCTACGGATCGCCCCTCCGCGCCGGGGAAACGCCGCGCGGCGGCGGCAGAGCACCGGGCGGTTCCCCCAATCCGGGTCACATGGCAGGAGCGGGCCGGGCGACGACGTACCCTAGACGAATGAACCCGCCGCGACACCCCCCGACCCCGGATGCCCGTCGTCGCGGGCGCGGATTCGTCTCGGCTGTCGCGCTCCGGGTCGGGATCCCGGTTGTCGTCGTCGGCGTTCTGCTCAGTGTTGCTTTCGCGACCGTTCCACGCCCGGCTCAGGGAACGTCGGCCGGCTCGGACAGCGGCCCGGCCATCGCCGCCGAACGGCAGTCACGACTGGTCTCGTTCGCCGACGCGCGGGACCTGCTGGCCGATTCCGGCCGGCCGTTCGTCGTCACCGTCATCGGAGACTCCACGGGCGACGCACCGGGTGAATGGGTCGACCTGGCCTTCCGGCAACTCTCCGAGGACCTCGACCGTCCCCTGGTACAGCACCCGTGGGACCTGCTCACGAAGTCCTACCTGCCGGAGATCAGCTCGAACACGGATGCCGCGTCCGCCCCGATCATCGTCTGGAACGGCTCGGCGAGCGGCAAGACCGGCGCGTATTCGCTTGCGCACTTCGACACGATGGTGCCGGCGCAGCCGGACCTCGTGATTTTCAACCACGGCCTGAACAACGTCCCGAAACCGGAGACCGTGGCACCGCAGCTCACCGCTCTCGTCGCCGAAGTGGAGCGGTACTGGCCCGCGTCTGTCGGCTACGCGGCGATCCTGGAGAACCCGCGATTCGACGACTGGGCGGACGCACACGCCGCCGTGCTCGACAATGTCGGCTCGTGGCTCGCCGAGAACCAGGCCATCCGTGCCATCGACGTGTATTCCGCCTATCGGGCCGCCGCGTCGCCTGAGTCCCTTCTGCTGCCTGACCTCCTGCACCCGAGCCCCGCCGGCTCCGCGCTCACCGCAGCCACCGTGCTGGAGACGCTTCGCCGGTGACCCTTAGTCCGGATCCCGCAGCAACAGGAGCCGGAAGGGGACCTGCGCGCTCACGGTCCAGCCGGGAGGCGCCAGCGCAATGAGTTCGCCCAGCATGTAACTGCGCCGGATCGACATCAGTCCGTCTTCACGGATGAACGATCCCCTGAACCGCGCAGCCGCGAACGCCGAGAACAGCAGGTAGGCCGCGACGGACCGGCGGATGTCGCTGTGCACGACGGCCACGCGTGCGAGCCGTTCCGAGTCGGCGAGCACCGCACCCAGTTCGGCGGCGCTGAGGTGGTGCAGCACGTGGTTGGAGAGAACGAAGTCGAACTGTGCGCCCTCGTCGGCGAGCTCCGTGCTCGAGCACACCCGATGCGCGAAGCCAGCAGCCGGTGGCAGGGTTTCGACGTAGTCGAAGGCACGCGGGTCCGGGTCGATGGCCGTCACCTCGAGCCGCACGCCGTCACGCCGTGCCCAGCGCAGAAGAGCCCGTGCGACGTCGCCGCCGCCTGAGCCGATGTCGAGCACGGTGTGGACGGGACCGGTGAATCGCGGGCGGATCTGGCGAACGTAAGTCGTCCACCAGCCGGCAACCACCCGGTTCACGTGCGGGAACGCCGCGTAGGTGCGGAACAACGCCTCCCGGTCGCACGAGGCCTCGTCCATCCGCTCGACGAGCGCGTCATCGCGCGTCGACAACGGCAGACGCACGCCGGCTCGCATCAGCGTCATCGCGGGACGCCCGTTCGGGTGAACAGCCCGGTTTCGACGGTCAGGCCCGGGCCGAACGCCATCGCGCAGACGCGATCGTCGGTGTGGCTGTCTGTGTCGGCGGCCTGCTCGAGGATCTCCTTGAGCACGAACAGGACGGTGGCGCTCGACATGTTGCCGTAGTCGCGCAGGATGCGCCTGGACGGTTCGAGCTGGCTTTCGCTCAGGCCGAGTCTCGCTTCGACCTTGTCGAGGATGCTGCGGCCGCCCGGATGGATCGCCCACGAACGGATGCCACCGGCCGGGTCGGCGGCCAGCGCGGGCTCGTTGGAGAGGAGCGGGGTGAGCGCCCCCTCGATGTAGGTGTCGATGATCTTCGGCACAGCTGCGCTGAGCACCATCTCGAAGCCGGCGTCCCCGATGATCCAGGCCATGTCCTTGTCCCCCACCGGAGTGAGGTCGCTGGCGAGCCTGTCGATCGTGAGGAACGGAGCATCCGAGGCGGGCGGCCGGCCGGTGACGATCGCTGCGGCCGCGCCGTCTCCGAAGACCGACGACGCGACGATCTGATCAGGGTCGTTCGACGACCGCACGTGGATCGTGCAGACTTCGCACGAGACGACCAGCACGACCGCGGCCGGGTCTGCACGGCAGAACGCGGCGGCCGCCCTCAGCGCCGGGAACGCGGCATAACACCCCATGAATCCGATGTTGTAGCGTTCGGTGCTGCTGGGCAGGCCCAACTGCCTCACGAGCTCGTAGTCCGGCCCCGGCGCGTAAAACCCGGTGCACGACACCGTCACCACGTGGGTGACGTCACTCGCGGCGATGCCCGGGCACGCCTCGAGGGCAGAACGGGCCGCCGCCTCGAACAACGGGCGCGCCTCGCGGATGTACACGTCGTTGCGGGTGCCAGTCGACGGCGACAGCAGCACGCCCGTGGGCCCGTCGTAGAAGACCGACTCGGCGTCGGCGTCGTTCGCAACGAAGTCGGCGATGACGCTCCGCCTGGTCTCGATGCCTGACACGTCGAACGACGTGCGCACCAGGCGCTCCCCCAACCGGGTCAGCCCCGGCTGCCGCGCGAACACATCACGAGCATCCGCCTGAACGAGAACCGTGGGCGGCAGTGCTGTCTGGATGGTACGGATGTACGCGGGCATAGTTCACCTTAGGCAGACGACGCGGCGGCTGCGGCTCGCTTGACTATTCCACTGAGAACGCACAGCAAACCAGCGACCTTTATCAGCTTCACCGGTGATTGCAAGGGCCTTGAGGGCATTCCGGGGAGTCCATAGCGTGTCCAGTGCTCACATCCACCTCCGAAAGGACTCTTCCATGTCGACTGCAACCCGCGAACGCACCAGCACCTCTGAAGCCGGAGCAAAGACGACAAGGCGGCAGAAGCCCGAGCGTGGCTTCCTGGCTTCGAAGGAGCTCGCGGACTGCCTGCAGAAGGTCCTCGTCGACCTGATCGAACTGCACGTCCAGGGAAAACAGGCCCATTGGAACGTCGTCGGCAAGAACTTCCGCGACCTCCACCTCCAGCTCGACGAGGTCGTCGAGGCCGCACGCGAATTCTCCGACGAGGTCGCTGAGCGGATGCGTGCACTGCACGCCACCCCGGACGGCCGCAGCGACACCGTGGCCGGGAACACCACATTGCCCGAATTCCCGGCAGGCGAGACCGACACGGCGAAGACCGTCGATCTCATCACGGTCCGGATCGAGGCAGCCGTCGGCACCATGCGCGACGTTCACGACCAGGTGGACGAAGAAGACCCCACGAGCGCCGACATCCTGCACGCCATCATCGCGAAACTCGAACAGTACGCCTGGATGATCAGCGCCGAGAACCGCACGACCGGCAAGAACTAGAGCGGACTGTCGCTGGCTGAGGAGACGGTCGCCATCACATCGACGACGGCGACCGGAATCCCCGTCGTGATGAGCAGGTAGGCCGGTTCGAGGATGCCCTCACCGCTGTTCGCTACGAGCCAGTGGGGAGTGTCTTTCGCCATCGCGTCGGTGATTTCCTTCTGAACGGCAGCGAGCTCCCGGTTCGGGATCGTGTACTTGACGCCACCGTAGATGACTTCGATGCGCTTCATAGCTGGCCTGCGTCGGTCGAGACGGAGTTGGCGGGCGGTTCGGGGACGATCTGGAGTCCTCCGGCGGAGTTCGACGATGCGCTCAACGCGATGATCCACTCCCGGTTGAGGGCAGGCAGGCGGGACCCGAAGTACTTGTAGTGCAGCGGGATGTTCGGGGCGAGCCAGATGGTGCTTCGCCCGTCTCCGACCGCCGGGTCGTCCTTCCAGCTGAAGTAGAACGATTCGCCACGCCGCAGCTTCGCACCGATCACGATCTGGAGGTGAGCAAGCACCCGGTCGTCAAAATCGACAGTCAGCGTCGAATCGTAGAAGAGCTTGCCCATCGGGACCTTTCGGAGTTTGCAGGACCAGCGGGGGAACCGATCCATTTTGTACCCTAGTCGCCCGGTAGGCGCAGAGCGAGCCGAGAAGAGCGTCCCGGTGACGGATCGCCGCGTCGCTTATCCGTCCTGCAGCCTCTGCACAAGGCCCTTGAGCCTGAATCCTGAGCGGAGGACAGTCGACGGAATGAGACGACTTTACTATTCCAGTGGATCCCTGCTGACTGGCGACGAGGTGTGCAAAGCCGTCCTTCGATACGCTCGCGCCCTCGCCATCACCGGCGACGCTGACATCATCGTTATTCCTGTCGTCACCGACGACGGGATATCCGGGCTTGCCCACATGCTCGTCGGGCCGGCGAGCCAGGTCTTCTCGATGCCCGCTGCAAGCCAGGGAGACGACCCGTACGACGCAGACATCATCGACAAGCTCAACGCCATGACACGAGGCCTCCAGCCGAGTCGCCCGGAGGCTGAAGCCGCGCGCACCGACGTGCACGATCTCGACATGTACTGAGTCCAACCACGGCGGGCCGTAGGATCGAGCCATGTCCGCCTGGAACGAAGTCTCCGACCGCGTCTACCAGCGGCGTTACGATCCGCTCGACATCTCCGTCTGCGTCGTTGTCGGCGACACCGGGCTTCTCCTCGTCGACACACGCTGCAATCCGCGGGAAGCCGACGAGATCCGATCCGACATCGCTGAGCTCAGTTCAGCGCCTGTCCGGTGGGTGGCGAACACCCACGCCCACTACGACCACAGCTTCGGCAACCAGCGATTCGGGTACGCCGAGATCATCGGCCACCACCTCGTGCCGCAGCACTTCATCGAATTCGAGCAACCCCGGCTGACGGCCTGGGCGGCGAACCCCGCAGGGTCGCCGCAGTACGACTGGGACCAGGTGGAACTGACCCCGCCGACCGTCCTCGTGCACTCCCCGCACGAACTCGACCTCGGCAACCGGCTGGTCCGTTTTCACCCGCTGACGCCCGGTCACACCGACACCGACCTGGTCGTCGAGATTCCGGATGCCGCCACCTGGCTCGTCGGCGACATCATCGAACAGTCGGGTCCCCCGATGTACGGCTCCGGCAGTTTCCCGCTCGACTGGCCCGGGGTGCTTGACACGCTCGCCAGGTCGATCGGGCCGAACGACGTCCTCATCCCGGGGCACGGCAGCCCGGTCGACCGGGCGTTCCTGCTCGAGCAGGCGGCCGTCCTGCATGTCGTCGCCGACGGCATCCGCTCGTCATTCGATCAGCACGAGCCGGTCGAGTCGGCCAGCGAACGCGTCGCGTCAGCATCACGGCTGCCCCTTGAAATCGTCGAATCAGCTGTCCTCCGCGGCTACAGCCTTCTGTCGGCGGCACGGTCGTAGGCTCGGAGAATGAACACCCCCGTTCCGAGCGCCCGCGTCGACAGCTGGCTGTGGGCCGTCCGCATCTACAAGACGCGGTCGATGGCCACGACGGCCTGCCGTGCCGGGCACGTGCGGGTCGGCGGGGAACGCGTGAAAGCGTCGCATCCGGTGAAGATCGGCGATGAAATCCGCGTGCGCGAAGGCGGATTCGACCGCATCGTCGAAGTCGCGCGGATCGTGGTCAAACGGGTCGGCGCCCCCGTCGCCGCCGAGTGCCTGGTCGACAGGACTCCCCCGCCACCACCCCGTGAAGAGGTCGCGCTCGTGCCGATGCGCGACCGAGGGGCAGGGCGCCCGACCAAACGGGAGCGCCGCGACCTCGAGAAGCTGCGCGGCCGGGATGCCGTCGCGTACGACCCGGAGGACTGATCGGGCGGGTCGGTAGTCTGGGGGCGTGACGAACCTCGACATCGACCTGCTCGAGCGGATCCGCTCGAGAGCACCCGGCTACGACCGCGACAACCGGTTCTTCGCCGAGGACCTCGACGAGCTGCGGGCCGCCGGCTACCTCGCGCCGCAGTCGCTCGCCGATGGGGTGAAGAACCAGAGGTTGCTCGCCCGGTACGCACCGGCGACTGCGCTGGGGATCAACATGCATCACGTGGTGGTCGGGGTCGCCCGGGTACTCCATGACCGGGGTGACGCGAGTCTCGACTGGATCCTCGACGACGCCAGGAACGGAGAATTATTCGGCTTCGGGGTCAGCGAAGCCGGCAACGACGAGGTGCTCTTCGACTCCCGCACCGCGGCGGTGCCCGGTCCGGACGGGTCGTTCTCGTTCACCGGACGCAAGATCTTCACCTCGCTCTCACCGGCCTGGACGCGACTCGGCGTCTTCGGCCGTGACGACTCGGACCCTGCTGCGCCGACCCTGGTGCACGGGTACCTCACCCGGGAGTCCGGGGGCCACTCCCCGGTCGGGACCTGGGATCCCCTGGGGATGCGGGCAACTCAGAGCTTTTCGACCCAGCTGGACGGAGCCGTCGTCCCGGCCGAACGGATAGCCCGCGTCCTCCCCGTCGGCCCCAGCCCCGACCCGTACATCTTCGGGATCTTCAGCAACTTCCTGCTGCTGATCGGCTCGGTGTACGCCGGCATCGCCGATCGTGCGCTGGACCTCGGCGTCGAGGCTGCCGGGCGCCGCACCTCGATGAAAAACGGCGGGCGCCGGTATGCCGACGACCCCGATATCCGCTGGCAACTCGCCGACGCGGCCATCGCGCTCGATTCGCTCGGCCCGCAGCTGGAAGCCCTTGCCTCCGACGTCGATCACCTCGGCGACCACGGCTCCGGCTGGTTCCGGCTCCTGGTCGGGGCGAAGACGCGCGCCGTCGATGTCAGCCGCAGTGTCGTGGAGACCGCCATCCGGGTGTCAGGCGGCAGCTCCTACGACGCCGGAAACGAACTGTCGAGGCTGTACCGCGACTCCCTCGCCGGCCTGTTCCACCCCAGCGACCCGGAGTCAGCGCACTCCACCGTTGCCACGAACCTGCTCGGACCGCTGAACGGCGAGGCCTGATCAGCGCCTACATGGAGAGCACCGAGAGCACGTTGCCTGCCGGGTCGCGGAACCACGCGATGGACGGGCCGTTGTCGCGCATGATGCCCTTGTCATCGGTGGGGAGATTCGGGTCGTCATAGATCTTGGTCTTGATCCCGCGTCCGTTGAGGTCGTCGACAGCGGCGTCGACGTCGGAGACGACGAGGTTGAGGATCGTGAAGGATGCCGGGGTGTGGTCCGGCTTCGGATACGCCATCACGTCAGCGCCGCCCGGGAGCTTGATCCGAAGAACACCCATTTCGTCATCGGTCACGGTCAGACCGAGCTTCTCCGAGTAGAACGACCGCGCCGCGTCGATGTCGTCGACGCTGAAACTGCTGAACCCCTGGGCCGGTGTGAACATGGTTTTTCCTTTCTCCTGAAACACGGTTCACGATGGCACAGGCGAACCCGATCCGCGAGGGGGGTTCCGGCATCCGTCGGTCGCTTTCTAGGCTGGGCGCGATCGCGAAGGAGATACTCATGGACTGGAAAATCGAACTCATCGCCGTGCCGGTCACCGATGTGGACGAGGCGATTGAGTTCTACGCCAACAAGGTCGGTTTTCACCTCGACCAGGACTACACCGTCACAGAGGGCCTGCGCTTCGTGCAGTTGACGCCGCCCGGATCGGCCTGCTCGATCGCGTTCGGTGAGGGCATCACCGACATGGCGCCCGGCTCACAGACCGGGATCCAGGTGGTCGTGCCCGATGCGGATGCCGCCCGCCAGCACCTTCTCGACCACGGCGTCGAGGCCAGCGACGTGGACGACCAGCCGTGGGGTCGGTTCGTCTTCTTTCAGGACCCCGACGGCAACAAGTGGGCGTTGCAGCAGTTGCCGCCGCGCGACTGAGCGACGCGGGGCCACCGCCGACCGGCCCACAACTCCGCCAGACTCGCGGCCGCGGCCGCTCCCGTTCGCGCAAATCTGCTGCACGGACAGCACACGCCGCAGAACCTGGCGGAGTTATGTGCAGTTCCAGTCCGACCTGCCGGCTGATCGGCCACGGCTGACCGGCGCACAACTCCGCCAGACTCGAGGCCGTAGCCGCCTGCTCCGACAAGAACCCGAGGCACGGCAGCTTCCCGCCGCGGGATCTGGCGGGGTTATGCGCACGTCGGAGCCGGTCCTCCGTCGCTACTCGATCACCAAGAAGGGGGTCAGGACGGCCGCGCCTGGTCCATCCACCACTCCGTGAACTCGGCCGCACGGCCCTCCTGGCCCGGCCGGATCACCCAGAGATTGCTGTACGTCCGGCCGCCGGTGTAGGCCGTCGTCCCCTGGACCACCCAGACGTCGTCCGTGACCACGAGGGGCGACCACTCGAACGAGTGGTTGCCCGGCTCGTCCTTTCGTTCGAGCCAGCCCTCGACGATCGCGTCGACTCCGCGCCAGGGTTCGATCCACGGTTCGGTGTAATACAAGGCATCATCCGTGAACAGGGCACGGATGTCTTCCGGTTTGTTCGATTCCCAGGCGCGCTCATACGCCTGCATCCAGGATGTCGTGAGGTCGGTCATGGATCCGGTTTACCCTTCCCGGGCGCCGGCGGGCAACCGGTGGTCCGGGCGACCGCACCCGATTACGCTGGCAGGTCGACGAAGGAGGACCATGCAACTCGAACTGGTCGAAGGCGACATCACGGCGCAGACCGTGGATGCCATTGTGAACGCCGCCAACAGCTCCCTGCTCGGTGGCGGAGGGGTCGACGGTGCCATTCATCGCGCCGGAGGGCAGGAGATCCTCGCCGCCTGCCGTCACCTGCGGGCAACGACGCTTCCCCACGGCCTGCCGACCGGTGAGGCGGTCGCCACCACGGCGGGGCGGCTCAACGCACGGTACGTCATCCACACCGTCGGTCCGGTGTGGGATCCGGCCGACGACCGGTCCCACCTCCTGGCCGCGGCGTACCGGAACAGCCTCGTCCTCGCGACGGAACTCGGTGTGGCGTCCATCGCGTTCCCGGCCATCTCGGCCGGGATCTACGGCTGGCCGCTGACGGATGCCGCCACGATCGCCGTCCGGACGGCCCGCGACGTGGCACCGTCATTCCCGGTCCGCTTCGTCGTGTTCAACCGGCCGGCAGCCGAGGCCTTCCGCAACGCCCTGGCGTTGTGATCAGCCCAGCACGACCACCGAGTGCGCCGGAACGAGCCGTTCGCCGCCGACCGGCTGGGCCAGGCCCTCGCCTGACGCGGTGAACGAGAGCAGCACCTGCCCGTCGGGCACCGGAAGTGTGTGCGCGGTGCCGTCGAAGTTCACCAGGACACGGGCAGCGCCTCGGCGAAGAACGAGCCAGCGTTCCTCCTCGTTGACCTCGACACTCGTCGAGCCGAACCGAGGGTCGGTGAACTCCGGGTGTTCCCGGCGCAGGGCGGCTGCGGAACGGTAGAAGTCAAGGACCCGGGCGTGATCGCCGTTCGCCAGCTCGTCCCAGTCCAGCTTCGAGTTCGTGAACGTGGCCGGGTCCTGCGGGTCGGGCACGACGTCCGGGTCCCAGCCCATCCGGGAGAACTCGGCGATGCGTCCTTCTGCCGTCGCCCGTCCCAGTTCCGGTTCCGGATGCGACGTGAAGAACTGCCACGGCGTCGACGCGCCCCACTCCTCCCCCTGGAACAGCATCGGGGTGAACGGGCCGAGCAGGGTCAGCGCCGCCGCGATGGCGAGCTGTCCGGCATCCAGCTGCGCCGACAGTCGGTCGCCGATGGCACGGTTGCCGATCTGGTCGTGGTTCTGGTTGGCGACGACGAGGCGCCAGGTCGGCATACGTTCGGTGTCGATCGGGCGGCCGTGGGTACGTTCGCGGAAACTCGAGAAGGTCCCGTCGTGGAAGAACCCGCGGGTGAGGACCTTCCCGAGAGCCGAGAGGGGTTCAAAGTCGGCGTAGTACCCGGTCGTCTCCCCGGTCAGGGCAACGTGCACGGCGTGGTGGAAGTCATCGCTCCACTGCCCGTCGAGGCCAAAACCGTTCGCCTCACGCGGGGTGATGAGCTTCGGGTCGTTGAGGTCCGACTCGGCGACGAGGCTGAGCGGACGGCCGACCGACGCACTGAGGGCCGCGACCTCGCCGGCGAGCTGTTCGAGCAGGTGCACGGCGCTGTGGTCGGTGAGCGCATGCACGGCGTCGAGGCGCAAGCCGTCGACGTGGTACTCGCCGAGCCACATCAGTGCGTTGTCGAGGATGTAGCGACGGACGGTGTCGGAGTCGGGGCCGTCGAGGTTGAGCGAAGACCCCCAGGTGTTTCCGGGCCCGTCGGTGAGGTACGGCCCGAACTTCGGGAGGTAATTGCCGCTCGGACCGAGGTGGTTGTAAACGACGTCCTGGATCACACCGAGCCCGGCGGCGTGGCAGGCGTCGACGAAACGACGGTACCCGTCGGGCCCGCCGTAGCCCTCGTGGACGGCGTACCAGAGCACCCCGTCGTAACCCCAGTTGTGGGTTCCGTTGAACGCATTCACGGGCAGCAGCTCGACGAAGTCGACGCCGATCGACACGAGGTGGTCGAGCCTTTCAGCGGCAGCGTCGAAAGTTCCCTCAGTCGTGAACGTGCCGATGTGCAGTTCGTAGATCACCGACCCGGCGAGCTGGCGCCCGGTCCACGCGGAAGCCGCCCAGTCGTGCCCCGGGTCGACCACCCGGGAGAGCCCGTGCACGCCGTCGGGCTGCTGCCGCGAACGCGGGTCGGGGAACGGGCCGTCGCCGTCCACCAGGAACCCGTAATCGGTGCCGGGGGCCGGTTCGAGCCCACGGCTCTCCCACCAGCCGCCGTCCGTGCGGCTCAGCTCGAGCGTGTCGCCGCCCAGTCGCAGGTCGACGCGGTTGGCGCGAGGCGCCCAGACGCGGATGCCGTCGGTCATGTCAGTTCCCCATCGCTCGGTGATCGTCGAAGTCGTCGGTGACGAGAAGGGCGACCGGGTACTGCCGAAGAAGGTCAGCGAGTCGCACCGTCCCGCCGGCGTAGCGTTCGCCGGTGAGCGCGTCGAGCCAGCGGTGACCGGCAAGCTCGAGCGTCGTGTCGGCCCAACCGCCTGCCGCCTCCAGCCCCAGCGGCAGGCGCGTCGCCACGGTCACGGCGTTCCCGCGGTCGAAGGCGACGACGTGGTCTGCGGCGCTTCCGTAGGCAGGGACGGGAAGGTAGCGGGAGAACCATTCCGGCTTGTCGCGGCGAAGCCGCAGCGCCCGCGAGGTGACCAGCAGTTTCGCCGCACCGGTCTCATCGACCTCCGGCAGCCAGCCCCGGTCGACCCGGGCCAGGTACTCACGGCGGATTCCGAAGTCCACCTGGCGGCGGTTATCGGGGTCGACGAGCGACGTCTCCCACAGTTCGCTGCCCTGGTACACGTCGGGAACACCGGGGGCGGTGAGCTGCAGCAGTTTCGCCCCGAGCGAGTTCGACCAGCCGGCCTGCTCCACGCGGGCGACGAAGGTCGTGAGGATGCCGTTCAGTCGCTCGTCCTCGAAGATCGCGGCGACGAGGTCATGCATTCTCGCTTCGAACGCCGCATCCGGGTTCGTCCAGGTGGTCGACGTTCCGGCCTCGCGCGATGCTTTCTCGGCGTAGGCGTCGAGCCGTTCGCGGCTGATCGGCCAGGCGCCGAGAACGGCTTCCCACAGCAGTTTTTCGAATGGACCGTCGTCGAGCGGCGCGATCTCCCGCAGTTGCCCGAGAACGGTTTCCCACTCGGCGGGGATCTCCGCCAGCACCGAGATGCGCGCGCGGACGTCTTCGCCACGCTTCGTGTCGTGGGTCGACAGCGTGGTCATCGATGCCGGGAGAACCGCCTGGCGGTGCTGCTGGCGGGAGTGGAAGTCGTCGACACTGATCGAGAACTCCCCCGGCTCAGCCCCGACCTCGTTGAGCGATGTGAGTCGACTGAACCGGTAGAAGGCGGTGTCCTCGACTCCCTTGGCCATGACCATCCCGGAGGTCTGCTGAAACCGGACAGCGGCCGGATGCTGCCGGTCGGCCAGCACCGGAAGGAGGGCGTCGATGCGGTCGGCCAGTTCCGGGCGCCGCGCTGCCGCAATCCGCGCCGCGTGCCGGAGGTGCTCTTCGCCGAACGGCACATACGAGCGGTACACCGGAAAGGCGGCGAGGAGTTCGGCGAGAGCATCGGCAGCCCCCGGAACCTCGGGGACCAGGCGCGCCAGTCGCAGCACTTCGGAGCGCAGGATGCCGTCAGCGATGCGCCGCTTGTTCTCGAAGATCAGTTCGGGCCAGATCGCGTCGGCCTCAACGGTGGTGCCCTGAAGCCGGCTCTCGAGCGCGTCGAGGGCGGTCTTGCCTGCCGGGTCGACGAGGACCCGGTCGATGTCGCCGAGCGCATCGTATCCGGTGGTTCCGGCGGTCGCCCAGCTCGGCGGAAGCTGCTCGTCACCCTCGAGGATTTTCTCGACGAGCACGTACGTGCCCCCGGTCGCCGCTTGAAGCGCATCGAGGTACCCGCCCGGGTCGGCGAGGCCGTCCGGGTGGTCCACCCGCAGCCCGTCCACGAGCCCCTCGCGGACCCAGCGAACGATCTCAGCATGCGACTCGGCGAAGACCCACGGCACTTCGACGCGGATGCCGGCGAGCGAGTTCACGGCGAAGAACCGCCGATAGTTGAGGTCGGCGTCCGCCCGGCGCCAATTCACCAGCTCGTAATTCTGCCGGCCGTGGACGACCCGCGGGTCCGCTCCGTCGTCGGCGCTGCCCGGAGCGAGGGGAAACGCGTTGTCGTAGTACCGCAGCTGCCCGTTCGTGATTTCCAGCGCGTCGAGCTCGGTGTCGCCATCGCCGAGAACGGGGATCCGGATCTTGCCGTTCGCCGCGTCCCAGTCGACGTCGAACGCTTCGGCATATCGTGAGCCCTGGCCGTGGGTGAGCAGGTCCTGCCACCAGCCGTTGGCCGACGGCGTCGCGACGCCCATGTGGTTGGGCACGATGTCGACGAGGATGCCGCGCCCGGCCGAGCGCGCGACGCTCGCGAGCGTGGCAAGGCCATCGGCGCCGCCGCGGACCGGGTCGATCCGCGAGTGGTCGATCACGTCATAACCGTGGTCAGAGCCCGGTTCGGCGACGAGGAGTGGCGAGAGGTAGAGCCAGTCGGCGCCGAGCGAGGTCACGTAGTCGGTGACCTCGCCGGCGTCGTTCAGGTCGAAGCTCTCCCGGATCTGCAGACGATACGTCGACAGAGGGAGCTTCACGTTACGGCTCCTGGCTTCACTTCGGTGGAGTGCGTGAGCTGCGATCCGCTGAGGACGGCGAGGGATGCCGCCACCGAGTGGTCCGGTTCCGCTTCGGGAGCGCTGTACGCGCGCATGACGAGGAGCGACCGGGCGGCGACGTGCTGCAGCGATCCCGCCTTGCGGGGCACGGAGTCGGCGCCTTCACCGGCGGTGTCGACGACGATCTCCCATGCCTTCGAGTACTCCTCGGGCGGAAGCGTGAACTCGGCGTCTTCGGCATCCGCATTGAAGAAGAGCAGGAAGTTGACGTCGGTGATGGCCTGGCCGCGGGCATCACGCTCGCGGATCCCCTGGCCGTTGAAGAACACACCGACGGTGCGGGCGAGTTTCACGTCCCAGTCTTCCGGCTGCATCTCTTCGCCTTCACGGTTGAGCCAGACGATGTCCGACAGCGGCTCTCCTTCGCCTCGGCGAACGGGCCGGCCGTCGAAGAAGCGGCTGCGACGGAACACCGGGTGCTCCTTGCGCAGCCTCGCGACGGCGGAGGTGAACTCAACGAGTGGTGCGTCCGCCTGGTCCCAGTGCACCCAGGTCAGTTCGTTGTCCTGGGCGTACCCGTTGTTGTTTCCCTGCTGGGTCCGTCCGAGTTCGTCGCCGTGCAGGAGCATCGGCACCCCCTGAGACAGCAGCATGGTGGCGATGAAGTTGCGCTGTTGGCGCGCCCGGAGCCCGAGCACCGTGGGGTCGTCGGTCTCGCCTTCCGCACCTGAGTTCCACGAACGGTTGTGCGATTCGCCGTCGTTGTTGCCTTCGCCGTTGGCGTCGTTGTGCTTCTCGTTGTACGACACGAGGTCGCGGAGGGTGAACCCGTCGTGTGCGGTGACGAAGTTGATCGAGGCGACCGGCCGGCGGCCGGAGTGCTCGTACAGGTCGGCTGAGCCGGTGAGCCGCTGCGCGAACTCCGCGAGCGTCGACGGCTCGCCGCGCCAGAAGTCGCGTACGGTGTCGCGGTACTTGCCGTTCCATTCCGTCCACTGGGGAGGGAAGTTGCCGACCTGGTACCCGCCGGGGCCGACGTCCCACGGCTCGGCGATGAGCTTCACCTGGGAGACGATCGGGTCCTGCTGCACGAGTTCGAAGAAGGTGGAGAGCCGGTCGACTTCGTACAGGTCGCGCGCAAGTGCGCTGGCGAGGTCGAACCGGAAACCGTCGACGTGCATCTCGGTGACCCAGTACCGAAGGGAGTCCATGATGAGCTGCAGGGAGTGCGGGTGCCGCACGTTGAGCGTGTTGCCGGTGCCGGTGTAATCGGTGTAGTACCGCTTGTCGTCGTCTTCGAGGCGGTAGTAGGCCTCGTTGTCGAGGCCGCGGAACGACAGCGTCGGGCCGAGGTGGTTGCCTTCTGCTGTGTGGTTGTACACGACGTCGAGGATGACTTCGATGCCTGCTGCGTGCAGCGAGCGGACCATGCCCTTGAATTCCTGCACCTGCTGGCCGTCTTCGCCGGTGGACGAGTAGTCGCTGTGCGGGGCGAAGAAACCGATGGAGTTGTAGCCCCAGTAGTTACTCAGGCCCTGGTCGAGCAGCGTGGAGTCCTGCACGAACTGGTGCACCGGCATCAGTTCGATCGCCGTGACGCCGAGCTTGAGGAGGTGCTCGATCGTGGCGGGGTGGGCGATCCCGGAATAGGTGCCGCGCTGAGACTCGGGGATCGCCTCGTTGAGCTGGGTGAGACCCTTCACGTGCGCCTCGTAGATCACGCTCTGGCCGTAAGGGACCCTCGGATGCCGGTCGCCGGCCCAGTCGAAGAACGGGTTGACCACAACGCTGAGCATCGTGTGCGGGGCGGAGTCCTCATCGTTGCGCGAGTCCGGGTCGCCGAAGTTGTACGAGAACAACGCCTGGCTCCAGTCGTTGGTGCCGCACGTCGCCTTCGCATACGGGTCGAGGAGAAGCTTGTTCGGGTTCGCACGCTTCCCGTGGCTCGGGTCGTAGTCACCGTGCACACGGTAGCCGTAACGCTGTCCAGGCTGGACCTCGGGAAGGTAGCAGTGCCAGATGAAGGCCTCCACCTCCCGCAGCTCGATCCTGGTTTCGTCGCCACCCTCCTCATCGAAGAGGCACAGCTCGATCTTGTGTGCAGCTTCGCTGTAGACGGCGAAGTTCGTGCCGCTTCCGTCGTAGGTTGCACCGAGCGGGTAGGCGGTTCCTGGCCAGGTTTCCATCGATCTCCTTGGTGTACTTCGCCGGCGAGTTCTCGCACGGCGCGGGTACAAATCTAGTTTGTCGACGCCCGACCTCCCTCTTCGGGGGTTTTCGCTGGCTTTTTCGCACGACGGATGATAAGCGCATTTCGCATTCCGGCGGCACCCGCAATTCGGTCTTGTGCGTCTGGACCTCCGAGGGTTTCATGGAACCATCGCTACATCGCTGTGCGGTCGCCGATCTGGTAGATCCCCGGTGTAACGCCACACATCGGAGGAGGACGTCATGGCCAACCGACCAGCAGTGGAGAACGAGAAAGCGACTCGCGACATCCGCAACGAACAGTTCCATGATTGGGCGTCGCTGTGGCGCCGCCAGGAACGTTCATCTGTTGTTCATGTCGAGGCCGCCGCACTGTTCGACGGTTCAGGGCAGGATGCGGAGACTCGCAGGCAATCCATCCAGGATTCCCTCGCCGCCGAAGGCGCGCCAGACGAGGACCGCGCCGTCATCGACCGGATCCTGTCCGAGCCGACCGGGGTGGGCGGGCCCTGTTCGCGATTCGTGGTGGTTACGGATGGAGAACCGGTGGTGAACGAGGTTCTCGCCGGACCGATGGCATCCGCCGAGATCGTGTCGCATACGAAAGTTCCGAACCTGCTCCCCCTTCTCGTCGACCGCGGCAACGACGCGTTGTATCTCGTCGTCGAGGCGGGCAGGGACGGTGGAGAGATCCATGCTTTCCGGGCGCGCCACAGCGCAGCGCTGCGCAGTGAGGACGTGCAGGGGCGGACGGACAGCCTGAACAAGGTCCAGGCGGGCGGCTGGGCGCACAGCCGGTACCAGCACCACTCGGAGGAGATCTGGAAGCAGAACCAGAACCAGCTGGCCGATGCGGTCGACGCATTGGTCAGGGAACTGCGGCCCCGCCTGATCGTCCTGGCCGGCGACCTCCGCGCTGTGCAGCTCCTCGTTGAGGAGCTCGCACCGGCATCGCGGGAGATCGCATCGACGGTCGCGACCCATGTGCGGGCCGCCGGGTCATCGCGCGGAGCGCTCAACGACCATGTCGCCTCGAAGCTCGACGAGCTTCGCGCAAAGGACGAAACCGCGGCGATCGACCGCCTGTCGGCCGGCGACTTCGAGAACGGCGCCGTCGGGGTCGGTGCGGTGATCCACTCCTTGCAGCAGGGGCAGGTGGAGACCATACTCCTCGACCTCGATGCGCTCGGCGACCGGCCGCTGTTCGCACTCGCCTCCGAACCGTGGGTGGCCTCTGCCCCGGAGGAAGCGCTCGGCGCAAAGGTGCTGGAGTCGGTTCCGGCGGCGCTCGCCCTGGCCAGGGCGGGGCTCGTCGCTGACTCCCGGCTGTTGTTCGTCGAATCCGGTCGGCTGCCGGAGCGCGCGGGCGTGGCCGCGGTGCTTCGCTGGCCCACCGGCCCCGCGGTACCCGGAACCGCACGCTGGACCCCGCGTCCTTAGGAGCCCGCGTCCGTCGCGGAAACACCCGCTAATCCCCTACTGTGGCTGGATGAGTGCGAAGACGACTCCTCCGGCCCAGTGGGCGGGAACGGCCCTGGCCGGCCTGTTCGCGGTGACCGGGACGCTGCATTTCCTGCGTCCGGCCATCTTCGATGCGATCGTGCCCCGGGGCCTGCCTGGCTCCAGCCGCATGTGGACGTGGGCGTCGGGGATGGCCGAGTTCCTTCTCGCCGGTCTCGTAGCATCCCGGTTCCGCAACCTGGGCGGTCTGCTTTCGGCGGTGTTCCTCGTCGCCGTCTTTCCGGCGAACGTCCGCACCGTCCGGGTGGTGCGAAGACAACCTCCGACGGTCCGGCTGATCGCGCTGGCGCGGCTGCCGCTGCAGGCGCCGTTGATCGCTCTGGCTCTCCGGGTCGGCCGAGGCGAGGACGGAACCCGATGACCGGCACCCGGAAGCCCGACACCGCAGCCGCTGTCGGCCACCTGCTCGCGAACGTGTTCGCGCTGCTGCAGCGGTGGCGGCATCCGCGTCCGATCCATCCTCACGGCGTCGCGCTCGAAGGGACCGTGCGGTTCCTCACCGGCAGCGCCCCCACCGGCTTGTCCTGTTTCGATGATCCTGTCTCGGCCGAAATCGCCGTTTCGGCGCGGGCCTCCCGGTCGCTCGGCGTGCCCGCTCCGCTGCCCGACGTCATCGGGCTGGCGCTTCGGCTTTCGCTCCCCACCGGTCCCGCCGACCTGGTTCTCGCGTCGACCGGCTTCGGCTTTCCCTCACGATTCTGGCTGGCGTTCCAGCGGTCACCATCCCGTGCCCGGTTCACGACCCTGTTCCCCTATCGATCGGCGCGGGGTCCTGTCCTTATCGCCGCCCGCACGATCGAGCCGGCGAGCCTCCCGACGGAACCGTCCGCCCTGGCCAGGGCGCTCGAAAAAACGACCTGGCGCCTGCGCCTCTATTCCGCGACGACGGCCGGGCGCTGGTATCCGTTCGCGATCGTCGAACTCGGCCGCTCGCCCGAGCAAGCGATCGACACGTCGGACCGGTTCGACCCGATGCGGAACCCGCTGCCGGGTTCTGACTGGTACCCGTGGGAACGCCGCCTGCGGCAACCCTCCTACTCGAACGTACAGAGGAGATCTTCATGACCGGCGCAGACCTTCTGACGGATGCTTTCGGGAGGGTGGCCGAGAGCGTCCACCGCACGGTGAAAGGCCTCGACGCGCGAACGCTGATGGCGCGGGTTGACCCGGACGCGAATTCCATCGCCTGGCTGATCTGGCACCTCACACGGATCCAGGACGACCACATCGCCGACATCCTCGACACCGATCAGATCTGGCTCTCAGCGGGGTGGGTCGACCGGTTCCGGCTGACCCTTTCCCCGGCCGACACGGGCTTCGGTCACTCGAGCGACGAGGTCGCCGCCGTGGTGGTGGACTCTCCGGACCTGCTGCTCGGTTATTTCGACGAGGTGCATGACCGCACGATGCATCTTGTTGCCGGGGTGTCGAAAACGGAACTCGACCGGATCGTCGACGAAAACTGGACCCCGGCCGTCACGCTCGGAGTCCGGCTCGTCAGTGTGCTCGCCGACGACCTCGAGCACGTCGGCCAGGCCGCGTTCGTGCGGGGCCTGCTCCAGCGCCGCTGATCAGCGGGCGCGGGCGGCGAGCCGCCGCAGCGCCGTCAGCGGGATGGTGAGCCAGTCGGGCCTGTTGCGTGCCTCGTACACGGCCTCGTACACGGCCTTGTCCATCTCGAACGCGTCGAGGAGTTCGCGGTGGGCGCGGAGGTCCGTCCCGGACTCAGCGATGTAGCCGTCGAGGAAGGCGTGGCGGGACGCACTCGTCCATGCTGCGGCGTGTTCCGTGCTGCCGAGCGATCCGGCCACGTAGTCGAAGCTGCGGAGCATGCCGGCGACGTCGCGGAGGGCGAAGTCTGGCCGGGATCGTTCGAGCATGGGTCGCATCGGTTCACCCTCGAAGTCGAGGAGGATCCAGTGACCGTCGGCGAGCAGGACCTGGCCGAGGTGGTAGTCGCCGTGGATGCGCTGCAGCGCAGGCCAGTCCAGGTTCCCGGCGGTGGAATACAGGCGCTCGATCGGCTCGCGAAGTTCGGCGATGGCAGGGACTTCATCGATCGCAAGTTGGAGCCGCGCCTGCCAGCTGGCGAGGGTTTCGGCGACGTTCTCCGCCGACGGGGAAAGGGTTCCGAAGGCCTCTGCCAGGGTGCGGTGCACTTCGGCGGTAACGACCCCGAGAGCATGGGCGTCTGTGGTGAAGTCCTCCCCGGCTTCACTGGCACGCAACGCGAAGCGCCACGCGTCTTCGGCGCCCGCCAGGAACTCCTGGGCGAATGCGAGGTGCCCGCGGGCGCGGCCTCCGGGTTGCCCGGAGTCGTCCCACTCCCCTTCGATGCATCCGATCGAGTGCGGCACACTCTCGGATCCCGCCGCCGCCAGGGCTGACTGCAGCACGACGTCAGGGTTCTCACCGTGGTGCAGCGCCCGGAAGACCTTGCAGATCACCCGGAGGGGTCCGTCCGGGGTCGTGACGCGGTAGATGATGGAGGTGTTGGACTGTTCCCCACGGAGGACCCGAGCGGCGAGGATCGTCGTCAGGTCGAGGTTCGCGAAAGCGCGGCCGGTGGCATCCGCCCCTTCGGAAACCGCGGCGGCGTTCGCGGTGATCATGCGCAGCAGCGCTTCGGCGTAGGCGGGGTCGTGGGGTCCGTCGTACAAGTGGACGGTGTCGTTCCCGTCAGCGTAGGTGCCGATCAACGCCGCATCGCCGTCGTCGAGGGGTGATGTCCGCTCGGTGACGGGCACCTGGTAGAGCACGGGAACGGTCGCGCCATGGTCCATGATCAGGTGCGTGTGCACGCGGGCGTCGACGGCTGGGATCTGCCAGCTGCCAATCAGTTGGAGCTCGGGAAGGCGTCCTTTGCTGGCGAACCAGCGTTGGGATCCGAGCCAGGGGGCGATGAGATCGAGGTGGCTCGTCAGCAATGACATGTACGAAGACTATTACGCCTGCGGGTCAGACCCGTCTGTCACGCCTCGGGGTTGACAGCGCTTCTCCGAGTGTGGGGTGCCTGTTCCGCGCCTCGGCGAGCACGACGATCGCAGTACAGATACAAAACCGCGTACGCGACGAGCGCCACGCTGAGGGTGACCACCACCGGCAGGGTGACCGCGTTCTCCCACAGCAGCTGGTCCCGGCAGAGGACGACGGCGAGGTTGAGGAGGACCAGGCTCACCATCTGCGCCTGGAAGATCCAGCGGAACGCGCTCCAGCGGGAGTCGACCAGCAGCCAGATGTGCACGGTGCCGGGAAGGGTGAGCACCGTTCCGACCACGCGCGCGGTCAACGGCGTGAGCTCCCACGCCCACGAGCCGATGGCCACAGCCGGGTTGAAGAAGAGCACCAGGCCGGTTGCCAGCGAAACCGCCCCGAAGATGGCGAGCAGAATGCGCACCGGGCGAGAGATCGTCGTATCGACGGCATCCGGTCTGCCTCGATCCGCCCGCCAGTTCACCACGAGGACGCCCAGCAGCAGCACCGGGCTGACGAGATAGAGCGTCGCCCAGGTGATGAACGAGATGTGGCCGAAGTGGAAACGGTCCCAGTGGAGCACCGTGGCGATCGCCAGGAGCGTCGCGAAGAGCACGACCGCCGGGAACCCATGCCTGACCCGGTGCCAGCGATCCTGTCTGAGCACCTGAAGAAAAAACCAGATGCCTCCGGCGTAGGCCGCCCCAAGCACCATGGCGGTGAGAGGCGGCTGGATCGTCCACGCGAACAACCGCTCGGTGTCTGCCGGAAACCCATACAGCAGCACGACCGCGGCCGCGAGGAAGGGCAGCACTAGCACGGCGACCGCTTTCGTAAGCGGTCGGATGCCGTCATCACCGCGCGCGGGGCGCGTGCGTCCTTCCGATCCCCCGGTCTCGTGGTCAGCCATCTTCTGGGCCTCCTCCCGTGCCTGCCTGTGCGGGGAGGCGCAATGCTTCCTCAGCCGCTGCCCGAGCCGAGAGGCTCCGCCCAGCTGCTCGGGCCTGCTCGAACGCCGATGCTCCGTCGCTCGCCAGGATCTGCCCGACCCACTGCTGGTGGAACGAGAACGACGGAGCGTTGTAGATGCCGCTCTGCTCCCGCAGCCGTTCGGCAGCTCCAAGGAGACGACCAGCACGCTCGAGGTCGCCGAGCGATGCGGCTGTCGCCACCATGCCTTCCAGGCCGTACGCGATTCCCTCGTCGTGCGCGAGGCCGAGCGACAGGGTGAGACTCTCATCGAACGACGCCTGCGCTGCGGGAAGCGCCCCGAGCAGGATCTGGGCCCAGCCGAGGTGGTGCAGGGCAATGGTCTCGCTGAGTTCGTCCTGCTGCGCTCGAGCGAGGGTCAGGCTGTCCTGGAACCGGTCGAGGGCGGCCTGAACATCGTGCTGCAGCAGGGCCACCCGCCCCAGGGTGACCAGCGCCATCCCCTGCCCCCACCTGTCCCCGGCGCTGCGGAAGATGTCCAGGCTCGACTCGAGATGCTCGGCTGCTCCGGCGGGGTCGGGTTCACGTGCGGCGAGCAACGCCAGCGCGAGCGTAATCCGGGTCAGGGCTTCGCCTGGAGGGTCGCCTGCCCGGCGGAACAGCTCGGCGCTTTCCAGGAGGCCGGGTATCACTTGGCCGTCCGGATCCTGCCAGAAGGCGGTAGCACGCGCGTAGTACAAGGCCACGGCGCGGGTGAGGTCCTCGACCGGCGCGCCGGATGCCAGTACGGACTCCATCCACCGGCGCACCTCCCCGAAGTGGCCGCCCAACCACCAGTAGATGTACAGCGTCCAGACGAACTCGGCGGCGCGATCCCAGTCCTCCCGCTCGAGGAGGTACCGCGCCGTTGCCCGGAGATTGTCCCGATCGTCGGTGAGCCTCACCATCCACTCCCGTTGCTTCGGGCCTTCGAGTTCGGGCTCGGCTTCGACCCCGATCGCGAGGAAGTAGCGGGCGTGCCGCTCGCGGAAGTCGGCCAGGGTCCCAGCCGCCTCGAGTTGCTCGAGAGCGTACGCGCGAACCGTCGCCAGCACCGAGAACCAGGAACGGCTTCCGCGGTCCTGCTGTTGCACGAGGCTGCTGTCGACGAGTGCGCCGAGTGCGCCCAGGGTGTCGGCGCTGGGCGTCGGATCCCACACCGCTTCGATCGCCTCGAGTGCGAACCCGCCCTCGAACACTCCGATGGCGGCGAGGAGGTCTTTCTCGTCGTCGCCGAGCATCTGCGTGCTCCACTCGATGGTGCGTCGCAGCGTCTGCTGCCTCGCCGGAAGATCACGCGGCCCGCCCCCGAGGAACGGCAGCAGGCGGTCAAGCCGTTGGAGGATGGCCGCGGGCGACAGGACCCGGATCTTCGCCGCCGCCAGTTCCAGCGCGAGTGGTACACCGTCCAGTGCCGCGCTGATGCCGGCAACCGCTCCCATATTGGCCTCGGTCACCTCGAAGTCCGGCTTCACCGCGTGAGCGCGCTCGACGAACAGCTCAACCGCCGGCACCCGCACAATCGCGTCGGGTGTGATCGCCGCCCCCGGCGCAGGAAGCGCTAGGGGCCCGACCGCGAAGCTGCGCTCCACTGACACCCGGAGGAGAGCGCGGCTGGTGACGAGAAGGGTCAAATCCGGGACCGCCGTCAGCAGCTGCGTCAGTGTCGGAGCCGCATCGACGATCTGCTCGAAGTTGTCCAGGATCAGCAGCATTCGGCGAGCGCGCAGCGCCATCGTCAGTTTCTCGAACAGCGGGCTGTCACCGTCATCACGCACTCCCAAAGCCTGTGCAAGGGCGACAGGGACGAGCGCCGGGTCGTGTACTGCTGAGAAGTCGACGAACCGCACCCCACCGTCGAAAGCGTCGCGGACCCTTGCTGCTGCCGCGATGGCGAGCCGGCTCTTGCCGATACCGCCCGGTCCGGTGAGCGTCAGCAACCGGGTGGACCCGCCCCGCAGTATCCGTTCGAGGGATTCGAGTTCCTTGTCGCGGCCGATCAGTTCGGTGAGCGGCACGGGCAGGATCACCGCGTCGTCCGAATCGATGACCGCCGGTGGCGCCTCAGGAGGTGCAGCCGTCAGTTCGTCCCTGCTCTGGTCGAATCGCTCAGCGAGAAGGATGGCGAGGTCCGCTTCGATGAGACCCCGCAGTTCGCGTGCGTCGGAGAAGTACTTGAACGACGCTGAATCGTCTGAGCGGATGCGATCGAGCAGGTCGGTGAGACGGGGTTCCCTCGCCTCCGACTCCCGGATGTAGATCAGCTTGGGCATCGACCGGGCCGACAGGAGGTATTCGTCAGCGAGACCCGACACCTCCTCCCCGGGCGCAACCCAGCCGTACCGATCCCCATACAGGCCGACGAAGACATCGCTCTGCGCCAGGTAGGCGCGATAGAGGTCGCGTGGGGGGTGGGGCCGTGCGCCGAGTTCGAACATCACCGGCGCGAGGTGCAGGCGCTCGATCGCGGTGCGCGCCGCCTTGCGCTCCGGCGCCAGCTCTTTCAGAGTCGAGCTGACGAAGACACGGAGGCGCTGGTCAGGCGTTCGAATCGCTCGCGAGGGATTCATCTGAAAATTCTGGAACGATCCGGTCACTGCGTCCACCCCTCGTCTCCTGCAGGAGAGGCACGTTCAGGGCCTCCTCAACGGCTTGTGTGGGCGTGAGGGCCCGCCCTGTCTCCCGGGCCCGGTCGAACGTCGGAGCGGATTCGCCGGCGAGAATGGGGGCGATCCAGTCGGGGAGGAAGGAGATCGCCGGTGCGTTGTAGAGCCCCGTCTGCTCCCTCAGCCGTTCGGCGGCTCCGAGCAGGCGACCGGCGCGCTCGAGATCGCCGCGGGAAGCTGAGATCGCAACCATGCCTTCCAGACCGTGGGCGTTCTCTTCGTGGTGGCCGAGATTCAGTGACAGGCGGAGGCTGGCGGCGAACGACGCCTGTGCCTCCGGAATGGCGTCGAGCAAAAGATGCGCCCATCCGAGGTGGTGCAGCGCGATCGCTTCGGTGAGTTGGTCACCCTGCCGTCGGGAGAGTGCCACACTCGCGGTGAACCGCTCGAGCGCGCCGTCGACGTCGTCCTGTAACAGGGCAACGTGTCCGAGGGTGACGAGCGCCATCGCCTCCCCTCGCGCGTCACCGGCGTTGCGGAACAGCGTCAGGCTGGACTCGAGCTGCTCTCCGCCACTGGCCGCGTCAGCTTCGGGCCCGAGGAGCAGGGCCAGCCCAAGCGAGATTCGGGTCAGTCCCTCGCCTGAAGAGTCTCCCGCGCGATGGAACAGCTCAGCACCCTCACGAAGGCCGGGCACCACCTGTCCCTCGGAGTCCAGCCAGAACGTGATCGCGTGTGTGAAATAGAGGGCAATCGCCCGGGTGCGGCCGGTGACCGAAGCCCGGGAACTCAGGATCGTCTCCATCCAGCCGCGCACCTCTCCCAGATGTCCGCCCACCCACCAGAAGACGTACAACGACCACGCGAAGGCGGCCGCCCGGTCCCAGTCCTTCTGCTCGAGAAGGTATCGCCCCGTTGCGCGGAGGTTGTCTGAGTCGTCGGCGAGCTTCGCCATCCACTCCTGCTGCGACGGACCGACCAGCCCCGCGGCTGCCTCCAGCCCAACCGAGATGAAGTATCGGGCGTGTCGTTCCCGCACGTCGGCGAGGATCCCCAATGACTCGAGCTGTTCGAGTGCATAGGCCCGCACCGTGGCCAGAACGGAGTAGTAGGAACGATCGCCCTTGTCCTGTTGACGCACGAGACTGTTGTCGGCGAGGGTGCCCAGAGCACCGAGTGTGTCGGCGCCGGGGTCCCAGACCGATTCGATCGCCTCCAACGAGAACCCGCCATCGAACACCCCGATCGCGGCGAGGAGACTCTTCTCGTCGCCGCCAAGCATCTGTGTGCTCCACTCGATCGTCTGCCGGAGGGTCTGCTGGCGGGCAGGCAGGTCACGGGGCCCGCCACCCAGAAACGGCAACAGGTGGTCGAGCTTCGTAAGTATCGACGCCGGCGACAGGACGCGGATCTTCGCTGCCGCCAGCTCGATGGCGAGCGGTAAGCCGTCCAATGCTGCACAAATTCCGACGACGGCGTCGACGTTCACCGACGTGACCTCGAAGTCCGGCTTCACGGCGCGGGCGCGCTCGAGAAAAAGCGCGACGGCGGGGACCCCGACCACCGCACCCGGGTCGGCACCCGTCCTCTCGGTGGGCAGGTCGAGTGGCCCGACCGGGTAGCTGTGCTCGACCGACAGTCGGAGCAGGCTGCGGCTCGTGACCAGGAGGCTGAGATCCGGTGCTTCGGCGAGCAGGTCAGCGAGCGTGGGGGCGCCGTCCACGATCTGCTCGAAGTTGTCGAGCAGAAGGAGCATCCTGCGGCCGCGGAGCGCCATGGCGAGCTTCTCAGCGATGGGAGCGTCTCCTGTGTCCCGAACGCCCATGGCCTGGGCAATCGTGTGAGGCACGAGAGTCGGATCGTGCACCGGCGAGAAATCGACGAACACCACACCGTCCGGAAAGGCGTCGCCCACGCGCCCGGCCACCGCGATGGCCAGCCGGGTCTTGCCGATGCCGCCAGGGCCGGTGAGGGTGAGAAGCCGGGTCGACGCACCCATGAGCATCGGAGCGATGGCGTTCAGCTCCCGCTCCCGACCGACCAGGCCGGTGAGCGGCACCGGCAGCCGGACCGACTCTGCAGGAACAGCGACTTCCTCCTCCCGTGGTTCTTCGACCGGGTCCCCGTTCCTGCCGAGGTCGAAGCGCTCGGCAAGGAGCGTCGCGAGGTCCGCCTCGAGAAGCCCCCGCAACTCGCCGGCGTCGGAGAAGTACTTGAACGACGCAGTGTCGTCTGAGCGGATGCGATCGAGCAGGTCGGTGAGTCGCGGTTCCCTCGCATCAGACTCGCGGATGTAGATCAGCTTCGGCATCGTCGGAGACGACAACAGGTATTCGTCCGCCAGACCCGACACGTCTTCACCCGGCGCGACCCAGCCGTACCGGTCCCCGTACAACCCCACGAAAATGTCGCTCTGGGCCAGGTAGGAGCGGTACAGGTCGCGGGGCGGGTGAGGTCGTGCCCCGAGCTCGAACATCACCGGGGCGAGGTGAAGACGTTCGATGGCGGTGCGCGCCGCCTTGCGCTCCGGAGCCAGCTCCTTCAGGGTCGAACTGACGAAGACCCGGAGGCGCTGGTCAGGCGTTCGAATCGCTCGCGAGGGATTCATCTGCAAATTCTGGAACGATCCCGCCGTTCCGTCCACCCCGCCAATAACCCGGTGGTGGGATCCCGGGGCCAGGGGTACTGTGGCGGCATCCGGCCGCGGTTTCGGCCGGGCAAAGCGGGTGAAGGGTGCGACATGGCCAGTGACACGGACACGACGAGCACCGAACCGATCATCCTGGCTTGCGCGGCCGCCGATGACACGAGGGAACAACTGGCCGCGGAACTCTCCCGACGCTATTCAGCGAGTTATCGCATCCTCTCCTCGGCGAGCGCGGCAGAGTCCGCACACCTGCTGCGGTCCGCCGCAGATGCCGGGAGTCCTGTCGCCCTGGTGCTTTCCGACGACCTCACGGAGGACAAGGACGACGGCACCATCTTCGACGTGGCGCGCCGGCTGTTCCCCGACGTCCGCCGCGGTCTGGTCGTGCGGTGGGGCTCATGGGTGGACCCGGATGTCGCCCAGTCGATCTTCTCCGCCATGACCCGCACCCTGATCGACTACTACGTCGTGCAGCCCCGGCACAGCCCCGACGAATACTTCCACCGCACCGTCACCGAGTTCCTGCTCGAATGGGAGCGCGCGGCCGGTAACCATTCCCCCGACGCGATCGTGCTCGGCCGGGACGGGCTGCCCCGGGTACACGAGATCCGCCGGTTCCTGTCGCGGGCCGGCATCCGGTTCCGTTATGCCGCCCCCGGGTCGCCGCTGGCCGAAACCACGGCCGCCGACACCGGGCGGCCCGAGTCTGACGCCCCTGCCGTGCGCCTCGCCGACGGCCGACTTCTCGTCGACCCCACCAACGCGGAACTCGCGGATGCCGTCGGCCTCACCACCACACTCCCCTCGCACACCGTCGACCTCGTGATCGTCGGCGCCGGGCCCGGTGGGCTGGCCGCCGCCGTCTACGCCGCCTCAGAGGGCCTGGACACTCTCGTGCTCGAACGGGAGTCCATCGGCGGCCAGGCCGGGTCGAGTTCGCTGATCCGGAACTACCTCGGGTTCTCCCGGGGCGTCTCAGGCGCCGAGCTCTCCGAACGCGCGTACCAACAGGCCTGGGTCTTCGGTACCCGCTTCGCCCACACCCGCGAGGTGGTCGGTATGGAGATCGACGACGACGGCTTCGTGATCCGGGTCGCCCCGGGTGACAGTGTGCGCGCCCGTGCGGTGGTGCTGGCGAGTGGCGTGTCGTACCGCAGGCTCTCGATCCCCGGACTCGACCCGTGGGTGGGCTCCGCCGTCTTCTACGGCGCCTCCGCAGTCGAGGCCAAGGCGCAGACGGGGAGGATCGTGCACGTCGTCGGCGGGGGCAACTCCGCAGGTCAGGCGGCGTTGCACCTGGCCCGCTATGCGGCATCCGTCTCGCTGATCGTGCGCGGCCCCAACCTCGCCGCCAGCATGTCGGCGTACCTCATCGAAGAGCTGGAGGCGGCGGGCGTTGCCGTGCTCACCGAGGCGAAGGTCATCGGAGGCGGGGGGTCTGGCGACCGGCTCGACCACCTGGTGCTGCGGCATCGAGGCACCGGTGAGGAGACGACGGTTCCTTCGAACGCGCTGTTCATCACGATCGGCGCGGCTCCCCACACCGGATGGCTGCCGGAGCAGGTGCTCCGCGACGACTGGGGGTTCGTCTGGACCGGAAGCGATGTCGTGCTCGAAGGTGGGAGGCGCGCCTGGTCGCATGAGCGGCCGCCGGGGGTGCTGGAAGGATCGGTGCCCGGCTTCTTCGCGATCGGCGACGTGCGCCGTGGCTCGGTGAAGCGGGTGGCGTCGGCGGTCGGCGAAGGCTCCGTCGTGATCTCGTCGGTGCATGCGTTCCTGGCCGAACGTTCCGCAGAGCGAGGCTGAGAGGTCAGTCGGCTCTCGAGAGGAGCTCCCGGAGGCGCATGGCGTCGTACGGCGCCCGCACCTTGACGTCGTTGTCGCAGTACACGTAGACGTCGCGTGGCAGGCGGTCGGGAACGGTGGCACCGGTGCGCCAGCCGTCGATGCGCGCGGCCCATTCCCGCAGCGCCTCCTCCGGGTATCCGCTCACGTACAGCTCCTCCGCGCCGTGCAACCGCACGTAGACGACGTCCGACGTCACCTCGAACAGTTGCGGGAAATGACCGGCGCTGTCGGCGACGACGATGCCGGCGTCCTGTTCGCGCATGAGCTCGACGAATTCGTCACAATCGAAACTCGGATGCCGCACCTCGACACAGTGCCGGATCGGCCGGTCCGCGTCGGTCTCGAGCCAGGCACGGCCATCGAGCCGTTCGTCGTGACCGCGGGCGAACTCCACCGCCGACGCTGTCGTCCGTGGCAGCGCTGCGAGGAACGAGCGCACCGATTCGGGATCGAACGCCAGGTTCGGTGGAAGCTGCCAGAGAACGGGGCCGAGTTTCGGCCCGAGGGCGAGCAGCCCCGACGCGAAGAAGTTGGGCAGTGCCGTGGCTGCGTTGCGCAGCCGGAGGAGATGGGTGAGGTATCGGCTGCCCTTCACCGCGAACACGAAGTCATCGGGCACCTCGGCGGCCCAACGCTGGTAGTTGGCCGGCGTCTGCAGCGAATAGAACGACCCGTTGATCTCGACCGAGTCCAGGCGTTCCGCCACGTAGGCCAGTTCGTTCTTCTGCGCGAGGCCCTTCGGGTAGAACACCGACCGCCAGGGCTTATACCGCCAGCCGGAGATTCCCACCATGGCCCGGCCGGCGCTATCGGGTGGGCGCGGGCCAGACATAGGGCAGATCGTCGGGGACGCCGGGGAACAACGGTCCGTAGTGCGCCGGGTCCTTGCGAATCAGGTTCGATCGGTGGCTGAGGTGGAGCGCTTCGTCGCCGAGCCACGGCGGCAGGTCGAGGTCGTCCTGACCGATGATCTCCACCTCCGGGGCGAACAGCAGCACCTGCGCGCGGACCGTGTCGGAGTGCCCGCGCTCGATCCAGGCATCCGTCATCTCCAGGCCGTACCGGGTCAGCGCCGGAACGTATCCGCGCCACATCTTCGCCGCCGGGTGGTTACGCCAGCCGTAGGTGGGGATCGTCACCGCGCGGAGCAGTTGCAGCGCTTCCACCCGCTGTTTGCCGAGGCGCGAACGGTCGAGAACACGCGCGCTTTCGGCGAAGGACGGGTACGGGAGGAAGGTCTGCACAGTGGCACGACGCTAACACCGGCGCTCGCCGACGCGACACGGGTTGACGCGGGGTCAGTGCTGCCACTGTCGCCGCGACCCGCGGGTACGGCAGGATCGAGCCATGGAAACTTCGGCGCTCCCCTCCCCCATGCTCGCCAAAGCAGTCGACGCGGTCCCCGAGCCTGACAGCGTCGACGGCGGCCTGAGCTACGAACCGAAGTGGGACGGGTTCCGCGCGATCGTCTCCTTCAACGGCGACACGGTGGAGATCGGCAGCCGCGGGGCCAAGATGCTCACCCGGTACTTCCCCGAACTGACGGATGCCCTCGCCCGGCTCCTGCCTGGACCCTGCGTCCTCGACGGCGAAATCGTCGTACCGACGGGCGAGCCCGGCAGCCAGCGTCTCGACTGGGAAGCGCTGACCGCGCGCATCCACCCGGCCGAGAGCCGGGTGCGGATGCTCGCTGCCGAGACCCCGGCCATGTTCGTCGCCTTCGACCTTCTCGGGCAGGACGGCGAGAGCACCCTCGACGTGCCGTTTGCCGAGCGTCGGACCCGCCTGGAGGAGCTCGTCGGCTCGGCGGAGCACCCGCTGCACCTCACCCGGACCACACGCGACGTCGGACTGGCCCGGAACTGGCTGGTCGAGTTCGAGGGAGCCGGGCTCGACGGTGTGATCGCCAAGCCGCTCTCCGCCGGCTACGCGCCCGGTAAACGGCTGATGCTGAAGATCAAGCACCACAGGAGTGCCGACGTGGTGATCATCGGCTACCGCGTCCACAAGAGCGGTGCGGGTGTCGGTTCGCTGCTGCTCGGCCTCTACGACGAGAGCGGCGTCCTGCGGAACGTCGGAGGAGCATCCGCCTTCAGCAACGCCCGACGGCTCGAGCTCGTCGACGAGCTTGCTCCCCTGGTGCAGCGGGATGAGAACGGCGAGATCGCGAGCGCCGCAACGGATCGCAGCCGGTTCAGCGGCAGCAAGGACGTCTCGTTCGTACCGCTGGAGCCGACGCGGGTGGCCGAGGTGCAGTACGACCAGATGGAGGGCATGCGCTTTCGGCACACCGTGCAGTTCTTCCGCTGGCGGCCTGACCGCGAGGCGACGTCGTGCACCTTCGACCAGCTCGACCGGCCGATCGCCTATGACCTCAGCGACGTCCTCGACTAGTCGTACGGGCCAACCAAACGCTCAACAGGATCGGATTCACGAAACCGACGCTCTACAGGAAGAAGTGCACCATTTCAGCGGCCTTGTCCTGTTGACAGATGGGTCACCGACTAGTCGCCTTTTTTCGGGAGGTCGCCGTCCCAGTTCTCGGCGTTCTTGCGGCTCGGCTGCACGCGGGGCGGCTCCCCCGGCATCTTCGGGAAGTCAGGCGGGAACGGCAGCTCGCCCTGGCCGTTCGACACGTCGCGCTCCCACCACTCGAGCAGGACGTCGATGGTGCCGGGCTTCTCGTGCAGGTTCGCCCACGGGTCACCGACCGTGCGCAACCGGTCGGGCACCGTCAGGATGGTGTACGCCGTGGGGTCGGCGCTCTCGAGTTCGTCCCACTCCAGCGGGCACGACACCGGCGCATGGGCGAGTGCCCTCGGGCTGTATGCGCCAGCCATGGTGCGGTCACGGTTGGCCTGGTTGAAGTCGACGAAGATCCGCTCGCCGCGTTCCTCCTTCCACCACTTGGTGGTGACCTTGTCCGGCATCCGTCGTTCCAGTTCCCGGGCGGCGGCAATGACCGCATGTCGGACGTCGAGGAACTCCCGTACCGGGTCGATCGGCGCGAACACGTGGATGCCGCGGTTGCCGCTGGTCTTGACGAAGGCGGTCAGACCCGCCTCCTCGAGCACGGTGCGGAGGGCGAATGCGGCGGGAACGGCGTCGTCGAAGTCGGTGCCCGGTTGCGGGTCGAGGTCGATGCGCAGCTGGTCGGGATTGTCGGAGTTGTCGGCCCGCGACGGCCACGGGTGGAACACGACGGTGTTCATCTGCGCGGCCCAGACGGCGGCGGCAGGCTCGTCGAGGACGAGTTGCGGATGGGACCGCCCGCTGGGGTAGACGACGGGGACCGAACGGACGTAGTCGGGAGCTCCCTTGGGCGGGTTCTTGGAGAAGAACTGTTCGCCGTCGATGCCGCCGGGGAACCGTTGAAGCGACACCGGGCGATTCCCGTTGGCCCGGATGAACGCCTCGCCGACATCGACCAGGTAGGTGGCGAGGTCGAGTTTCGTGATGCCCGGTTCGGGCCACAGCACCCGCGTGGGACTGGAGATGCGCACGGCGCGCTCGTCGGTCGGACCGGGAACCGCGAGCATCACTGCGTCTTTTGCCATGGGGTCAACCTACCGGCGAACGGCATGGGCGGCTACGCACGAATTCCGTCGCTGAACCCGGTTGCCTGCCCGTGACGGTCCGGCGCATCCTGAGGAAAACATACGCAGCGGCACGCCAGTGCTGCCAGAAACGAAGGGAAGAACCATGACGGAAGTTCTCACGGGAACGGACGCCGACAAGGCGCTGAAAGCGAAACATCGTGCAATGTGGGCGCTCGGGGACTACCCGACGCTTGCGTCCGACCTCCTTCTCGACCTGGGCGCGACGATCGTGCACGCCTGTGGCATCAGCGCCGGACAGCGGGTACTCGACATCGCGGCGGGGTCGGGAAACGCAGCCATTCCCGCGGCGCAGGCAGGAGCGAGCGTCGTCGCGAGTGACCTCACCCCTGAGTTGCTCGACATCGGCAGGCGCAAGGCTGACGAGGCGGGTGTATCCCTCGAGTGGCGGCAGGCCGACGCTGAGGCTCTCCCCTTCGCTGATGGTGAGTTCGACACGGTCATCTCGGTCGTCGGGATCATGTTCGCCCCGCACCACGAGGTGAGCGCGAACGAACTGCTCAGAGTCTGCCGGCCGGGTGGAACGGTCGGTCTCATCAACTGGACCCCCGAGGGTTTCATCGGGCAGATGTTCGCCACCATGAAGCCGTACGCGGCGCCGCCCCCTCCCGGTGCGACACCTCCGCCCCGGTGGGGAGACGAGGATCACGTTCGCTCGTTGCTCGGCGACCGGGTGACCGACGTCACCGCGACACGGAAGTCGCTGCCGGTCACCGCCTTCGACTCCGCCGAGGCGTTCCGCGACTACTTCAAGGAACGGTACGGGCCCACGATCGCGACCTACCGCAACATCGCCGACGATCCGGAGCGGGTCGCCGCGCTCGACCGCGACCTGGTCGAACTGGGCAAGCGCTTCGACAAGGGATCCGGCGACCTCGAATGGGAATACCTGCTGGTGACTGCACGAAAGTCCGCGTGACCTGTCGTCCGGGACCCCATCGGCGCGGGGTCCCGGACGCCGGCCTCATCGCTGCGGGTCATGACGAGACGCTAACGGGCTTCGAGACCTTCCGGGGAGCCGTCTGGTACCCAGCGAAGCAGGTCGCCCGGCTGGCATTCCAGCACCTCGCACAGCGCCTCGAGCGTCGTGAAGCGTACTGCCTTGGCGCGCCCGTTCTTGAGTACCGCGATATTGGCTGGCGTGACCCCGACCCGTTCAGCGAGCGTGCCCACCGGCATTTTGCGCCTGGCGAGCATGACGTCGATGTCGACGACGATCGGCATCAGATCACCTCGTTCAGCTCGGACCGCAGTTGTTCTGCCTCGATCTCGCGGGCGACGGCCTGGGCCAGCAGCATCCGCAGGACGAGCACGATCAACGCGACACCGGCGATGACGAGTGACGCCCCGCAGATGAGACCGACGATGCCGGGCGCCACGCCACCGGGCGCGAGCAGGACGGCGAGGAGGAAGGTCAGGAGTGAACCCGCCGCGATCGCCCCGATGATGATGTCGACGTAACGGAAAGCGCCTCGGGTGAACACCGAGCCTCTGTTCACCATCGTCAGCAGGCGCCACACGCAGATCGCGCTGACCTGCATGGTCACGATTCCGAGAGCCAGGATGCCGACGAACAGTGCCCGGATCCAATCCTCCGTCCCTTCCAGATCCGCCCACACCAGCGGCAGTATGACAAACTGCACCCCCAGCGACCCCACGAGTGCGAGGGCGATTACGATGCGCAGCGCGACGATTGTCAACTTTCCCATGGAGGAACCTTCTTCCGTTTCGATAGAAAGATATCGATAAACGGTAGATTTCGCAAGGTGCTCGATCACCGTCAGGGCTACGGACGTGCTGCGTACCGCAGATAGACGATGCCGCTCGCGAAGCGGCGCTCGTCCAGCAGCTCGAGCCCTGCGTCGCTTCCGTCCGGGAAGAACGGCGTCCCGCCCCCGACGAGCACCGGGCAGAGGAACAGCTGGTACTCGTCCACGAGGCCGGCGGCGACCGCGGCTGCGGCGAGCGTCGGGCCGCCGATGGAGATGTGGCGTTCCCCTTCTTCTTTGAGCCGGGCCACGGCATCCGGGTCGAACTCCCGCTCGACCCGGGTTCGCGGCGTGGTGGCCGATTCGAGCGACCGGGAGAACACGATTTTGTCGGCTTTCCGCCACAGATCGGCGTAATCGAGCATGACCTCGGACTGGTCGGGCATCTCCGGAACGGCCTCCCACACCTTCATGACCTCGTACATCCGCCGGCCGTAGAGGTACGTCGTCGCCGACCGCTCCAGGTCGTTGACGAAGGCGTGGACCTCCTCGTCGGGTGCTGCCCAGTCGAAAGTGCCCGACGTGTCGTTGATGTACCCGTCGAGCGAGACGATCCCCGTGTAGATCAACCGGCCCATGGCGTGTCCTCCCTGTGCGATGGGGACCATTCGACCACGGTGGACTTCACAAGGCCACCACCTGCGGCGTCCTCCCCCGGAACGAACTCCTCCGCGTCAGCGGGAGTACGTGCCGATGAGCGAGGCCTGCTCGAGAACCGCGTTCGCGTAGCTCCGGAGGAACTCGGCCCGGTTCGGTGAACCGTCGACAGCGCGCGAGAGCGCGTACACCGTGAAGGTGTAGTGGTGCGTTCCGTGCCCGGCCGGAGGTTTTGGCCCGTACCACCCGGGTTCGCCGGCGTCGTTCGGCCCCTCGCGGTAGTCGGCGACCGCGACCTGCGCCGTCCCGGGCGCGAGACCGTACGCGGTCCAGTGGGTGAAACCACCGCGACCTGGCGCATCGGGGTCATGGCAGATGAGAGCGAGTTCGACGGCGGACTGCGGGACGCCGTCGATCGTGAGCGACGGCAGATCGTTCTCCCCGTCACCCGTGCAACGGACGGGAATCCGTTCACCGTCAGGAAAGTCGGTCGAGTGGATCGAGAGTGCCACGAGTTTTCTCCTTTTTCGGTCAGCGTACGAATCGGTCGGCGCCTACATTCTGGACCGGATGACGTGCTGAGAGCACTCCCCGGACGACGGTTTCGTCGTCACGCCCCCTTTTCGCGTGCGCGACCGACCGCGAACCGGAACGCGTTCTCCAGGCGATAGCCGCCTCCAGGCATCCGGAACCCCCGGGCTGCGTTGAGAACCGTACCGGCGCCCTCGGCGAGGCCGACGCTGTCTTCGCCGAGCAGGATGCCACGGACAAGCGCGCTGTCATCGGGCGCCTCCCACCGCGCAGGAACCGTGCCGGACGCCACGAGCCTGAGCCCGCCCGCACGGACCAGCCGCTCGAGTCCGCCCGGAAGCCGGAGATCGTCGTCAGGCGGAAGCTCTTCGTCGAACGAGGCCGCGACCGCCTGTTCGATCAGGTGGATGTCGTTGCGTGCGGCGTCCGCCCAGTTGGCGACGGCGACGAATCCTCCGGGAACGGTGACGCGCGCCATCTCGGCGAGCGCAGCATCCGGGTCGTCGACAAACTGCAGGGCGTTGACCGCGGTCACCACGTCGAAGGATGCGGCGGGCCACGGCAGGGAGTCGACGGAACCCGGGCGGATGTCAGCTGCGGGAACCCTGGCGCGGGCAAGGGTGAGCATGCCGGGCGCCGGGTCGATTCCTGCAGTGACGGCACCTGCCTCCTGGACCATGCCGAGGAACTCCCCGCTTCCGCAACCGACGTCGAGCACCCGCGTACCCGCGCGGATGCCGGTGGCCGCCACGATTGCCCGCCGCACCGGGTCCGCGAAACTGCCCCACAGTTCCGCCCACTCAGCCGCGACCGCCGACCAGGCGTCTCCTGCATCGTCCACGGACGCCTCCTCGACCACCCGGGAATCGGGCTCGGCGGTCACACTAACACCGGCGCGACGGGCACGACACCGGTGGCAGTCCAACAACCCCTTGGCGGGCGCTGCCGTCGGTGCTAACCTGCAACCAAATGGTTGTAGATAAGTTGAGCGACCCGACAGTGGATCGCATTTTCCAGGCCCTCGCGGATGCGACCCGCAGGGACATCGTGTCGCGCACCCTGTCGCACGAACTGTCGGTCTCGGCGCTCGCCGAACACTACGCGATGAGCTTCGCCGCTGTGCAGAAACACGTGGCGGTACTCGAACGCGCAGCCCTCGTCACCAAGGTGCGGCGGGGGCGGGAGCAGCTCGTCCACGGCAACGCCGAAACGCTTCGCCGTGCGGCTCGCCTGCTCGACGCGTACGAGAAGATCTGGCACGACCGTGCCGAACGCCTCGGAGATCTCCTCTCCGAGTCAGAGAAAGGAAGAGAACAGTGACCGTGATCAGCTCACACAAAGACGTCGAAAACCTGACCCTCACCGTCACCGCCGAGTTCGCCGCCGGCGTCGACCAGGTCTGGCAGCTCTGGGAGAACCCGCGTCTGCTCGAACGCTGGTGGGGTCCCCCGACGGTGCCGGCGACCTTCGACCGACTCGACTTCGAACCGGGCGGAGACGTCAGGTACTACATGACCGGGCCTGAGGGCGAGAAGCCGCGTGGCTGGTGGAAGTTCGTCGACATCAGCGCGCCGCACCGCCTCGAGTTCGATGAAGGATTCGCTGGTGACGATGGCGAACCTCTCGACCCCGACGACGGCGCCCGTTGTGTCGTCACGCTCGAAGAAGAAGAAGGCGTCACGAGAATGACCTTCGTCACGACGTTCAGGAGCACCGAGCAGCTCCAGCAAATGTCTGACATGGGTATGGAAGAAGGCCTGACCGAGGCGATCGGGCAGATCGACGGGATCCTCGCGGAATCCGCTGTCCGTCGCTGACCCGCGGCATCCGGTACCTGCCCGACAGGAGACGACGCGCTGACCTGTGCGTTCTCTCCTGTCGGGCGTCCGTGTGCCCCGATTCCTCCGGTCGGCCGGGGCCCGCCGCCTGGCCTGGTCCTAAGGTGATGGCATGAGTAACAACATCCCCACCTGGCCCGCACGAACCGGCATGGCAGGAGTTGCCCTCTTGTCGAGCGTGGCCGTCGCGTTGATCGCCGCGGCGTGCTTCGTCTGCACCTTGATCTTCAATCAGTGAGCACGGCGAGGCGGGTCGCGCTCGTCACCGGAGCCGGTCGGGGACTCGGGGCGGAGATCTGCCGCGCCCTCGCCAACGACGGATGGGCGGTGGCGGTCAACGACCTCACTGAACCAGCCGCGGCATCCGTCGCAGCAGCGATCCGCGCCGACGGAGGCACCGCCGAAGCCTTCGGTGCCGACGTCACCGATGAGGTCGCCGTGACCGACATGGTGGCCCGCATCACAGACACGCTCGGCGTGGTCACCGCGCTCGTCGCCAACGCGTCAGGTCCACAACCACCGATCCTGGTCGAGGACCTCCTCTGGGCCGACGTGCTCCGACACCTCGAGTTCTTCGCCAAGAGCCCGCTCCTGCTCACCCAGGCCGTCCTCCCGTCGATGAAGGCGGCGGGAACGGGGAGGATCGTCCACATCGGTTCCGACCTCTTCGAGCGGGGGGATGCCGGATGGTCGGGCTACATGGCGGGGAAGGGCGCGATGCTCGGCCTCACCAGGGGGTGGGCTCGCGAACTCGGCATTCACGGCATCACGGTGAATCTCGTCGCGCCCGGGTGGATCCCGGTCGAACGTCACGGGGCCCTCTCCCCCGACGTCGAATCGGAGTGGCGGGCGCAGCAGGGCGTCCAGCGGATGGGGGTTCCCGCCGACGTGGCGGCGGCCGTCGCCTTTCTGGCATCCGATCGGGCGGGCTTCATCACCGGCGAGCGACTGGCCGTGAACGGCGGGCATCACCTCGGCTGAGGAGAGGGATACCACCGCGGTCACGACAGACCGAGAGGAAGACCGGTAGGACCACCCGACCAGTGACGGACCGGGCCAGGTCGGGTGGTCCAGCTCAAGGCACCTCAGCCAGAATCCTGCGGGCGCGGCGTGCCCGCATCACCCCTGTCGGGTGAATGCGGCGCGCCAGCGGCGGCGCAGGGTTTCGCCCGAGCCCGCCTCGTCCGGTCCCGGTTGCAACGAAAAAGCGCTCTCGAGCGAACTCGGGAGCGCTTCTCGACGGGGTGCTTTAGCCGGCGACCTCGGCCTCGCGGCGCGGAAGCTTCCAGCCCGGGCGGACGAAGTGGCAGGTGTAGCCGTTGGGGTACTTCAGCAGGTAGTCCTGGTGTTCCTCTTCGGCCTCCCAGAACTCCCCGGCAGGCGTGACCTCGGTGACGACCTTGCCGGGCCAGAGGCCTGAGGCGTCGACGTCGGCGATGGTGTCCTCGGCGACGCGCTTCTGCTCGTCAGAGAGGTAGAAGATCGCCGAGCGATAGCTCGACCCGACGTCATTGCCCTGGCGGTTCTTCGTCGACGGGTCGTGGATCTGGAAGAAGAACTCGAGCAGGTCGCGGTACGAGATCTGCTGCGGGTCGAACACGATCTCAACAGCCTCGGCGTGGTTGCCGTGGTTTCGGTACGTCGCATTCGGGGTCTCGCCGCCGGAATAGCCCACGCGCGTCGAGAGCACTCCCGGGCGCTTGCGCAGGAGCTCCTGTGCTCCCCAGAAACATCCTCCGGCGAGAATCGCGGTTTCGGTGGTACCAGTCATGGTGTGGCCTCCTCGTGTTGAACACTGTCCATTGTCGGGCATCGTGTCGAGAAGGAGAACAGAGCGGCATCCATTGCTGTTCCCGGGTGCCTGAGAGCGGGCCGAGAGTTATCGGCGGCGCCTGCAACATCCGTCACGACAGATACACATCCACATAGGACTACCGTTAGGGTATGACTTCCCCTGATACAACTGTGCCCAGCGACGCTGATTCCGCCGGCCAGAAATTTTCCGAGCTTGGGCTCGCTGACGCAGTGCTCAAGGCACTGCGTGATGTTGGTTACGAAACCCCGTCCGCCATCCAGGCCGCCACCATTCCGCCACTCCTCGCCGGTCGCGACGTCGTCGGACTCGCCCAGACCGGAACCGGCAAGACTGCCGCATTCGCCCTGCCGATCCTCTCGCGCCTCGACATTTCGCAGAAGACCCCGCAGGCCCTCGTGCTCGCGCCGACCCGTGAACTGGCGCTGCAGGTCTGCGAGGCGTTCGAGAAGTACGCGGCGCACCTCAAGGGTGTCCACGTCCTGCCCGTCTACGGCGGCCAGGGTTATGGCGTCCAGCTGTCGGCCCTGCGCCGCGGTGTCCACGTCGTCGTCGGGACTCCCGGCCGGATCATGGACCACCTCGACAAGGGCACCCTCGACCTGTCCGAGCTCAAGTACCTCGTGCTCGACGAGGCCGACGAGATGCTGAAGATGGGCTTCGCTGAAGACGTCGAGACGATCCTCGCCGACACCCCCGACGACAAGCAGGTCGCCCTCTTCTCCGCCACCATGCCGGCAGCGATCCGCCGCATCTCGGCCAAGTACCTGCACGACCCCGAAGAGATCACGGTCAAGAGCAAGACGACGACCTCGGTGAACACCACCCAGCGGTACCTCGTCGTGTCGTACCCGCAGAAGGTGGACGCCCTCACCCGCATCCTCGAGGTCGAGAACTTCGAGGGCATGATCGTCTTCACCCGCACCAAGAACGAGACCGAGACCCTCGCCGAGAAGCTCCGTGCCCGTGGCTACTCGGCCGCGGCCATCTCGGGTGACGTCGCCCAGGTGCAGCGTGAGCGCACCGTCAATCAGCTCAAGTCGGGCAAGCTCGATATCCTCGTGGCGACGGATGTCGCGGCTCGCGGACTCGACGTCGACCGCATCAGCCACGTGGTCAATTACGACATCCCGATCGACACCGAGTCCTACGTGCACCGCATCGGCCGCACCGGGCGTGCCGGGCGCAGCGGAACCGCGATCAGCTTCGTGACGCCGCGTGAGCGCCGCCTGCTCACCGCGATCGAGAAGGCCACCCGCCAGCCGCTGACCCAGATGCAGCTGCCGAGCGTCGACGACGTCAACGCCACCCGCCTGAGCCGCTTCGACGACGCGATCACCGAAGCACTCGGCCAGCCGGACCGCATCGACCAGTTCCGCGACATCATCGGCCACTACGTCAAGCACCACGACGTTCCCGAAGCCGACGTCGCGGCCGCGCTCGCTGTGGTGTCCCAGGGCGACACCCCGCTCCTGCTCTCGCCCGAGGAGATGCGCGCCCAGCGTGACCGTGACGAGCGTGAGCGGAAGGAAGCATCCGCTTCTCGTCCCAGCCGCGACGACCGCGGACCATCGCGTTTCGAACGGGGTGACCGGGTCGAGCGCCGCCCGCGAAGCGCGAGCGACTCGTCGCTCGCGACCTACCGCATCGCCGTCGGCAAGCGCCACAAGGTCGAGCCGCGCCAGATCGTCGGCGCGCTCGCGAACGAAGGCGGGCTGAGCCGGAACGACTTCGGCCACATCGACATCCGGCCCGAGTTCTCGCTGGTCGAGTTGCCGGCGAACCTGTCCGACGACGTGCTCGCGAAGCTCACCGGCACCCGCATCGGCGGCAAGCTGATCGAGTTGCGTCCCGACCGCGGCGCCCCGGGCAAGCGGGACGACCGCGACGACCGCTCGGCGCGCAAGCCGCGGCGCTAGGCCGCTCATGTCCGCTCTCATCGACGTCGCCGTTCGACGCCCAGCCGACCCGGCGACCCAGCCGGGGCAACCGCTGCTCTTGTTCCTGCACGGTTTCGGGTCGCACGAGGAGGACCTTGCCGGTCTCGCCTCGTTCCTGCCGGACCGGTTCGACTGGGTGTCGTTGCGCGCGCCTCTCGCTATTTCGGCGAGCGGGTTCGCGTGGTTCCCGATCACGACGCCGGGTAAGCCCGAGCCGGCACCGGTCCACGACGCAACCGAAGCGATCCTGCGGTGGCTGGATGATCACGTCGACGAGTCGACTCCGATCATCCCGGTCGGGTTCTCGCAGGGCGGCCTCATGGTTACCCAGCTGCTCCGCCACTCCCCTGCGCGTTTCGCCGCCGGGGTCGTGCTCTCCGGGTTCAGCCTCGACGCTGTGCTCCCCGGCGACGAGGAGCTCGCCCGGCTGCGACCACCGGTCTTCTTCGGGCGAGGCGACGTCGACGGCGTCATCTCACCGCAGACCACCGCGCGGATCGCCGCGTGGCTGCCCGCACACAGCACCCTGACCGAGAAGGTGTATCCGGGCCTCGCTCACTCGATCTCGGCCGAAGAGCTCGCCGACATCTCGGCGTTCCTCGACGACGCGGTGCCCGCGACCGCCTCCTGAGGCGCTTGCTCGGTTAGAGACGGCTGGACTTCTCGAGAAAGTCCAGCCGTTTTCGGCCGAGCAACGCGGATGCCGCCGGCAACGCCCGCGTGGCATCCTGAGGGGATGTGGATCGGCTGGATCGAATTCGACCTCCTGCTCGGCGACGTGCACACGCTCAAGGAGAAACGCTCGGCCGTGCGACCCCTCGTCGCCGAGCTTCGCCGGCGTTTCGAGGTGAGCGTCGCCGAGGTCGGCCACCTCGACCTCCACCGGCGGACTGCGATCGGCGCCGTCGTCGTGTCGGCAGATCATCGTCATGCCGCCGAGGTCCTCGACGAGGTGGAGCGTTCTGTGGCGAACCGTCCGGAGTTCGAGTTGCTGTCCGCGCATCGCGGGTTCAGCACGTCGCACGACGAGTGAACGCTCGGATGCTGCCCACGTCAGCAGCCCCCGGCGCTCACCGATTGGGCTCACAGTTGGCGCGCCCGCCACGCACGGGCCAGACTGGGAGCACACCCTCCACCGAGAAGAGCTCGACATGCCCGAACCCGTCGATTCACGCGTCGCCGTCTACATCGACTTCGACAACATCGTGATCTCGCGCTACGACCAGGTGCATGGCCGCAGTCAGTTCATGCGCGACCGCGCCCGCGGCTTCACGGCCGCGGACCGCGAAACGGACCCGGAGATCGCGGAGAAACTCGGCCGCGCGACCGTCGACGTCGGCGCGATCATCGACTTCGCCTCGTCGTTCGGGACGCTAGTCCTCACCCGCGCCTACGCTGACTGGTCGGCCCCGGTGAACGCCGATTACCGCGGGCAGCTCGTCAGCCGCGCCGTCGACCTGGTGCAGCTGTTCCCCGCCGCCGCCTACGCGAAGAACGGTGCCGACATCCGCCTCGCCGTCGACACGGTGGAGGACATGTTCCGCCTCCCCGACCTCACCCACGTGATCATCGTGGCGGGCGACTCGGACTACATCGCACTCGCCCAGCGCTGCAAGAGGCTCGGCCGCTACGTCGTCGGCATCGGCGTCGCCGGATCGACGAGCCGTTCGCTGGCTGCCGCCTGCGACGACTTCGCGACCTACGACGCGCTGCCCGGCGTGAAGCCGATCCCGGCCGCACCGCTCAAGGAGAAGCCCGAGCCCGCAGCCGCCACGGCCACCCGCCCGTCCCGGTCGAAGAAGACGGTGACGGATGCCACCGACACCGCCACGAAGGAACCGTCGGTTCCCAAGGAGCTCGCCTCCCCGGCCGCCCCGGTGTTCTCCGACCCGGACTCGGCAGTTCCGCCCAGACGGCGGGCGTCCCGGCGTGCCAAATCGCCCGAGCCCGAGGTCGAGGAAGAATCCGAGGTCGAACCGGACCCCCAGGTGGTTGCCACCAGTCTTCTCGAGCGCGCCCTCCGGCTGGGACATGAGAAGGATGACGCCGACTGGCTGCACAGCTCAAGCGTGAAGACCCAGATGAAGCGGATGGACCCGTCGTTCAGCGAGAAAGCACTCGGATTCCGCTCCTTCTCAGACTTCGTCAAATCGCGTGACACCGTGGCCGAGATCGACGAGACCAGTACCGCCCGGCTCGTGCGCCTCTCCCCGGCGCTCTCCGACCGGTAGTCGCTCCGGGATGCCGCCACGGGGCATCCCGGAGCGGTGGTTCATCCTGCGCGGATGATTCGCCCGGCGACCTCACGGTGTGGACTGCGGGACGGAGGTCGTTATGTGTCGTTGGATTGCGTATTCCGGTTCGCCTGTACTTATCGAAGATCTGCTGTACAAGCCCGCCAATTCGCTCGTCGTCCAAAGCAAGCACTCCCGGCTGGGCGTGGAGACTGTCAACGGCGACGGTTTCGGTGTCGGCTGGTACGGTTCCCACGAGACGCCGGGGATCTACCACAGCATCGAACCCGCCTGGAATGACCGGAACCTGCGGGAACTCTCGGCGCAGGCATCCGCCGGGCGGGTTTTCGCCCACATCCGTGCGTCGACGGGGTCAGCGGTACAGCAGACCAATTGCCACCCGTTCCGTCATGGTCGGTGGCTCTGGATGCACAACGGCGCGATCGCAAATTTCCCGACGGTGAAGCGTGACCTGACGCTGGCTGTCGATCCGTCGCTCTACCCGGATATCGAAGGGTCGACCGACTCCGAGGTGTTCTTCTTCCTCGCCCTCACTTTCGGACTCGCCGAGGACCCGCCTGGGGCCGTCGCCCGCGCGGTGGGACTCATCGAGGAGACCGGTCGGCGCCACGGCGTCGAGCTACCGATCCAGATGACGGTAGCGACGACCGACGGTGAGACCACGTGGGCGTTCCGGTACTCGAGCGCCAGGCAATCCCGATCCCTGTTCCACAGCACCGACGTGTCGACGTTGCGCTCGCAGTATCCGGACAATCCCGTGCTCCACGATCTCTCGAAGGATGCGCGACTCGTGGTGTCAGAACCGCTCGGCGACCTGCGCGGAGCGTGGCAGGAGATCCCGGAATCCTCGTGCATCATCGTCCGGGGCGCCCGAGCCGACCTGCACGACTTCGCACCGGTGTGACGATCAGGCGACGCCCCTCCGAGCCGCGCAGCTCCTGGCCCCGCACGACAACCGCGTAGATGATGATGATGTCGATCGCGATGACGATGAAGGACCACCAGGGCTGCAGCGGTACGAGGAACATCTGCACGACGGCGCTGAGGACGGCGACGACAATCGCCGTCACCCGCGCCCAGCCGGCTTCGGAGAAGAGCCCGATCGCGGTCACGAGTTGGAGGGCGCCGACGAACAGGTTGACCCAGCCCCACCCTTCCACATTGAGGAGGAAGAGTTCTCCTTCGACGACGGCGTAGTACGTGTCGGGACCGACGACGGCCGCCAGACCCTGAATGCCGCTGAAGACGCCGCTGACCAGAAGGATGATCGCCGCAAACCTCACCCATCCTGCCCACTCCGTTTGCGGGGCGGCGCGCCGGGAACTCTCGGTGCTCATGGTGTTGTCCTCTCCTGGTTGGTGGTTGTGCCCACAGGGAGATGCCTCGGGCGCAGCGGTCCCGCGTCACTCGACCTCGACGACGGGCACCCCTTCTTCGGCGGCCGCCGGCACCGTGACCACGGGGCGTTGCACGAGTTCCAGGACGGCCAGGGCAAGTACAGCCAGCACCAGCGTCCACAGGGTGAGTTCAACGGTGACGGGTCGCACGAACAGCACGACCAAGGCCGCCACAACGGCGATGAGGGCTCTGAGCAGGGTGCGGTGCGTGTAGATCCAGACTCCGAAACGACCGGTCGTGATGCCGCGGCGCTCGGCCGCGCCGCGAATGGCACCCGCCGTTTCGCTCGCCATGCCCCGAAGTCGTCGGGGAATCTCGAACGGGCCAGCCAGCCAGCCGACCAGGGCCACGACGAGAGCAAGCACGAGGACCGCAATCGCGGTGTTCCGTATGTCACCGGCGACGGTCTCATAGAGCAGCCCGGCAACACCCGCCGGAAGAACGGACGGGCTGAGTGCCGAGATCACCGCGATGCTTCCCGCTGCGAGGGCTGCCAGCGTCACAGCCATGGAGAGGGCCAGCGCGATTGCCGCCCAGATGAGTGCGATCGGACGGCGACGTGCGACGAGAACGCCCAGCGCCAGCAGCAGTATGGCGATCCAGGGCAGCCAGGCACCTGCGGTCACCGCGAGGCCGTAAGCGAGCCGAGCCGTCGCGAGGGCATCAGACTGCGCGATGACGATCGTTCGGTCGACCTCGGGAATCTGGTTGGCAAGGCCAATCCCCCGGTCGATCAATGCTGATTTCACGGCGTCGATGATGGGGCCGAGCTGAATACCGATTGACCCGTCGTCGCCCAGCTGGAGCGCGGCATCCGGGTCCGCCCCCATGGCGCGCACGAGTTGTGTGTGACTGACGCGCAGAGCTGTGGCCCAGACGTTGGCGAATGCCTCTGACTCCACAAATCGGGTGACCACGTTCTCCAGGAGCGACTGGACGCCCGAGGCCGCCGGCCCTTTCAGCAACTCGAGTGCCTCAGTCGCCCGCGGGCCCGTGCCGAGCTCCGTAATGCCATCGATGACATCCGCCGTGAGCGTTGGGATATCGATCCGCTGGTTGATCTCCGCAAGGACCTCGTTGGCGATGTACGCCTGAACTTGCGGGTCCTCGGCCAGCGGGGCGTACGTCGCAACGAACTGGTCAGTGTCGGTCAGAACGACTTTCGACCACGACGCCACGAGCGCAACGGGGGCAAGCAGAGCCCCGAGGACGATAAGCACAGTCGCGAGAAAGGTCCATGCCCAGCCCCGAGGCTTCCGGCGAGGGAATTCTCCCGTCTCGGCGGGCGTCGTGGGACGCTGCGCTTTGTACTGTTCGCGCAGGGCTCCGTTTTCGGCCTCGAGTTCTTCGATCCGCCTGAGCAAGTTGACATTCGCCGGGTCAGTCATGAGCTCCTCGATCGTGCCGATTCTGTGTGCTGACGGTTACTCTGCTCGACCACCGTGCCGTCCAGATCACCCACGGAGCATGAGATATCGCCTGAGGTCGGGAGGTCCCTACCTGCCGCGGACGTACGGCATTACTCTGTGGCTGAACGCCACAGCCCTGGATGAATGGTGACGATGACCACGAACACGCTCGACTCCGCTCCCGAGACGACCGCGGTGTCGCTCGACGGCAGGTCCTTCCAGTTCGCCGGATCGCTTCGGTCGGCATTCCAGCCCGGCGGGTTCGTCACCCTCCACTCTGAGGACGGCACGCGGCAGCTGGGCCAGGTGGAGGAGGTCGCCTTCTCGATCGGTGGCGGCGACCTGCAGGGCTCGGGCCGCATCCTGGGAGTCGTGTCCGACGACGGCGAGAAACTCGACCAGCGCCGCGGGGTGCCCTTCGGTGCGGCGCGCGTGCGAGTGGCAGACGCCGCGGAGGTCGAAGCGCTGTACGACGACCCTGGGGCCGTCCTCGAGATCGGCTCGTACCTCGCTTCGGCAGACGTTGCTGCGCACCTGCTCCCCCACCGATTCAACCGCCACACCTTCTGGTGCGGCCAGAGTGGGTCGGGCAAGACGTATGCGCTCGGCGTCGTCCTCGAGCAATTGCTTCTGCGCACCAACCTGCCGATGGTGATTTTCGACCCGAATGGGGACTTTGTTCGGCTTCGGGAGTCCAGCCCGTCAGCAGAAGACACGGATGCCGCGCGCGCGCTCGCGGAACGTAACATCCGGATTCTTCGTCCGTCGTCTCCGGACCCCGATTCGCTTCGGGTCAGGTTTGTCTCACTCCCCTTGCACGCGAAGGCCGCTGTCATGCACCTCGATCCACTCGATGATCGGGAGGAGTACAGCGAGCTCATTCACATCGAAGAAACGATGGGGGCCCTGGACGGAAAGGACGTCGTGTCCGCACTGATCGCGCGGGGCACGTCATCCGCGGCGGCCCTCGCTGCCCGGGTGGAGAATCTCGGGCTCCTCGACTGGAATGTCTGGGCGCGGGGCTTCGAGGCGGTCACCGACATCGTCGACACCCGGCCCGATGCGACGGTGCTCGACCTCGGCGGGTTCGACAATCCCGACGAGTCACTCGTCGTGGCGATGGCGGTGCTTGACGATCTCTGGGCGAGGAGGGAACAGCGGCGCCCGCTGCTCATCGTGATCGACGAGGCGCACAATCTGGGCTCGCCCGAACACCAAAGTCCCCTCCACGTCGCAGTGCGCGAACGACTCATCCAGATAGCAGCGGAGGGAAGAAAGTTCGGTCTCTGGCTCCTGCTGTCGACGCAGAGGCCGTCACGGATCCATCCGAGCATCATGTCGCAATGCGACAACCTGGCGCTGATGAAAATGACTTCGCCGATCGACCTCGATGAACTGGCGACGATCTTCGGATTCGTTCCGCCCGCGATGCTCGCTCGAGCCTCCCGTTTCGCCCAGGGTGAAGCGCTGTTCGCCGGCGGATTCACCGCCGCGCCGATGATGGTGAAGATGGGCGGTCGCCTCACCCTCGAGGGCGGCGTCGACGTACGAGTGCCGATGAGGCCGTCGAGCTAGGTTCCCGACACTGAGTTCGGAACCGGGTTCACCGACACCAGTTCGATGTTGAGGTTCCCGAAGATCGTGAGGATTCCCTGCAGCTTCGTCTGGTCAGGGACGAACCCGACCAGGTGCGTTTCGCCGTGTTCCACCTTGCTGATCTCAAAACCGTCGATCAGGTCGGCGACCGGCTCGCTGAGCGTGCCTTTGATGACGATCTCGAACGATTCACTGGTCACTGCCCTGCCCTCCCACGCCTCCGCATTCATCTTCCGGTCCGCTTTTCGCTCCGTCGTCATCCGCAAAGGGTGAACGACCCGAACCACGGCAGGTGGTTTCCGGACCGGAGCCGACCTTTCTCGTCGGTAGGGCGAGAAGTCCGCGGCAGGTGACGGGATGGTGCGGCAGATGTCACCCACTGCGGATGACTATCTGGGCCTCGCCTGTGGGTTATGTTGCAGTGGATCGATGCGGGATGACACAAAAGAGGAGCTGATGGGCATGGACGCGTTGAGCAACCTGTGGGGCATTCTCCTGTGGTTCTTCTGGATCTATGTGTTCATCGCCTACCTGTTCGCTTTGTTTCTCGTGCTCGCAGACATCTTTCGCGATAAGTCGCTGAACGGATGGCTCAAGGCCGTCTGGGTCATCTTCCTTGTCTTCCTGCCTCTGGCGACTGTGATCATCTACCTCCTCGCCCGGGGTAAGGGAATGAACGAGCGAAACTCGCGTGGCATGGTGAGTCCGTCCGACCCCGCCGACTACGTGCCTCGATGGGGTGAAGGGGTGAGCGGATCCGATGAGATCGCCAAAGCCCAGTCGCTCCTCAAGTCCGGGGCGATCTCAGAGGCGGAGTACGCAGCGCTCAAGGCCAAGGCACTGGGGTAGCGCTCCGCGCGAGCCGGTCGCGCCGCGAAGGCGACGGTCGGATGACACAGATCGGCGAGACGCCATGACTGAGGCCATCGGGCAGATTCTGCCGCTGGCGATAGCCGTGGCACTGAGCACCATCCCGATCCTCTCGGCGATTCTCATCCTCCTCTCCGACGCGAAGCCACTGGTGAGCGTCATGCTCCTGATCGGCTGGGCCGTGGGCATGTTTCTGGTGCTCGCGGTGTTGACGATCGGGTTCGGGCTGGTGCCGACGTCATTCCGACGGCGAGATGACACGGCTGTGGGAGTGATTCGGATCCTTCTCGGCAGTGCCCTGCTCGTGTACCCGATCGTCACCTGGCGGCGCCGGCACAGGCGGCAACCGTCGGAGTCGCCTCGCTGGATGAGCGCTCTGGACCGGATCAACGCGTGGGGGGCACTCGGTTTCGGAGGAGCCCTCGCCCTTCGCCCGAAGAACCTGATCCTTTCCGTCGCCGGTGCCGTGGTGATCCGTGACGCCTCACTCCGCGCCGGGGACGCGGTCGTCGTCATCGTCGTTTTCACGCTGGTCGGGGTCTCGACGGTCGCCCTCCCCATCATCGGATATCTCCTGGCGCCGGAAAAGGCCAGAAACCCGCTTGAGGCCACCCGAAAATGGATCATCGCCAACAGCGATGCGCTCATGCTCGGGGTCGCGCTCATGGCCGGCGCGGTGATCATCGGGTCCGGGTTGACGAAATTGTGAGCATCTCTTACTCCGCCGGTTGCACCACCGCGCCTTCGCCGGGAACGCCGGTAGTACGGAGTTCGAATCCCGGTCTCCCTGCCGCCTGCTCGCGGTACCGCCGAAAGGTGATCGGGATGCCCCGGGCGAAGGGCAGATCGTCGCTGTCCATCGCCTGGAGGTGAAGGTGCGGCTGGGTCGAGTTGCCTGAATTGCCGCATTGGGCGAGGGGGTCCCCTCTCGCGACGTGGTCACCGAGATTCACCCGCAAGGAGTCCCGGCGCAGATGCACAAGAGCAACGAATGTTCTGCGGTCGGGCAGGGCGAGCACGACGAAATTGCCTGCAACAGCGGCGACTCCTTCCCGGAGTCTTGCCTTCTGACCGAGGTGATACGGCACCAGTGCCAGCGGCGACCGCCTCGCTTCGTGGTCGGGTTCGCCGTCGTGCAGGCCGACCACGATGCCGTCGACGGGAGCAAGGATCGGTCGGCCGAAACCGACGAACCGCTCGGGCCGTTCGGTCCCGAACAGGGTGTGCCGGTCACAGATTGTCGACGTCCGGCGGCGGGTGTCCACGCCGACGAAATCGATGGCGTACCGCTCGCCCAGCACGTCGGCCCCATGACTCGGCACGCGCCGAGCGGGGCTGTTCTGCGTCAGCCACAGGCCGGTGAACGGCAGCGAGAGAACGATCTCGCTGCCATTCGACTCGGTCAGAGTTCCGACCGGATCGCCGTCGTGTATGCGGCGTAGCCGGCGGCGGTGGGATGGAACGCATCGGGTCCACTCGCATGAATCCACGGCTGTGTGCTGCCGATGCTGTGTCCGGCGAAGTCATCTGTGACGTCGACATAGTGGATGTCGACACCGGTCAGGGCGAGCCGTTGTACGACCCCGGCTATGGTGCCGTTGAGCAGGTCCATCGCCGCATTGAGCTGGCTGATGATTGCGTAGTTCGGGTCGGTCGGCGGCGGAGTTTCGAACAGGTACGGATAGCCGGTCACGAGAATCGTCGCATCCGGGGCAGCCGCTGCCACCGCGGTGAACGTCGTTGCGAGTCTCACCGCGAGCTCGCTCGGCACTCCGGGGGCGGGCGGGGTGAGAAGGGCACGCGCGGCTGCCAACGCTGCCTGGCACTGCGGTGACGTGAAGGACACGGTGCAGGCTGCTGAGATGGCGCCGACCCCCAGGTCGTTCGCTCCGACCGTGAGCGTAATGAGATCGACATGCTTGTTCTTCTTGAGAGCCGCGAGTTGTCCGAGCACATCGGTCGTCGTCGCCCCGCTGCAACTGGCATCGGTGACAAGCTTCACATGCTTGTCGTCGTCGAGCATCTCGGGATAGCTCAGGTCGCTCTGCAGGCAGGCGTTGTCGTAGAACCCGGCGCCCTGGCCGGCAGCATAAGAGTCTCCGAGCGCCACGTAATTGACGACGGGGCTCTGCGCGGCCGGTGCTCCGACGGCGACAGCACCCGCCGGGGCCGCGTGGGCGGGCCCCGCAATGAGAAGTCCTGCGAGCAGGATGGACGCCGCGAGCCCAAGGGCTCCGGCGTCGGCGGACGAACGAGATAACCGGATCATGGGCAAAAGCTACTCTCAAAACCGACGGTCCACCATCAAAAGTGAGGAATGCTCGGCTTAAGGTGCCCTCGCCGGGAGTCGAGGGCTCAGGCCACCTGCGTCACAGCTCCGATCGGATCGCCTCCGCGTATGCGACGTAGCCCGCCGCGGTCGGATGGAACGCATCAGGTCCGCTCGCATTGATCCACGGGTCGGGGCTGAGAATTCCGTGGCCGGCCAAATCGTCGGTGACGTCGACGTAGCGGATGTCGACCCCTGTCGCCGCCACAAGTGCGACAGCGGTCTCAATCGTCGTGTTCAATGCCGCCGTCGCGGTGTTGATCGCGACGATGGTCGCATAGTTCGGGTCGGTGGTCGGGGGCGTCTCGAAGAGGTACGCGTACCCGGTAACCAGGATCGTCGCATCCGGGGCGGCCGCGGCCACTGCGGCGAATGTCGTCGCGAGTCGCACGGCGAGTTCGCTCGGCTCCCCGGGAGCCGGCGGTGTCATCAGAGCGGTCGCGGCGGCCAGGGCGTTCTGGCACTCCGGCGACGTGAACGCCACGGCACAGGCGGCCACGACACCGGCGCCGCCGAGGTCGTTGGCGCCGACGGTCACCGTGACGACGTCGATGTCCTTGTTCGGCTTAAGTGCCGAAAGCTGTCTGAGGATATCCGCGGAGGTGGCACCGCTGCAGCTCGCATCGGCGATCAGCTTCACGTGCTTGATGTCGTCGAGCAACTCCGGGTAGCTCAGGCTGCTTTGCCTGCAGGCGTTGTCTTCGTTGAACCCGGCGCCGACTCCGGCAGCGTACGAGTCGCCCAAGGCGACATAGTTGACGACCGGGCTCTTTCCCTGGTCAGCCTGGATGGCGTGGATGGGGGCGGCGGCCGGGGCGGCTTGGGCGGCAACCGGCGAAAGTAGTCCTGCAAACAGGATGGACGCGGTGAGGGCTAGCGCTCCTGCGTCGGCGAACGTTCGGTGTCTCCGGATCATGGCGAACAAAATACTCTCCGGCTCTCGAGAACGCCACGGGTTTCTGAGGGTAGAGAATCAATCAGCCGCCTTGCCGAAGCTTCAGCGCGACATCGAATGACCCTCGTCCAGCAGTGGCAGTGAGCGCACACTGGCGAAGCGACGCGCTCCGCCGTCGACCGGGTCGGTGAAGCTCAGCTCGCTGGCAAGCAACTGCAGCGGATGGGCGAAGTCGTCGACCGAGACCTCCCTGACCACCGGGTAGAGCGGGTCTGAATCGATCGGAATCCCCAGGCTGAGCATGTGCATGCGCAGCTGGTGGGTGCGCCCGGTCCGCGGTGTGAGTCGATAGACGGCCCGCGACTCGTCGATCACGGTCTCCAGTTCGATTAGGGATTCCGAGTTGGCGGGCTTTCCCGGCACGATGTCGCCCTGCATCCGGCCGCGGTGCTTGACGAGGTGGTTGCGAACGGTAACGGGCAGCTCGAGGCCAACGCGCCGCGGCGCAAGTGCCCGGTAGATCTTGCCGACCTCGCCGCGCTGGAACATCGACTGGTAAGCCCCGCGCCAGCACTTCTCGGTCGCGAGGATGAGCAGCCCCGACGTCACCCGGTCCAGGCGGTGCAGCGGCGATAGCTGCGGCAGCTCGAGCTCCGCCCGAAGACGCACGACCACGCTCTGCGCCACGTGCCGCCCCCGTGGAATCGTGGAGAGGAACGCCGGCTTATCGACCACGACGATGCGCTCGTCACGGTGAACCACGTGGATGTGGCCGGGGACGGATGCTTCGACGCGGAGGTCGCGATGGAACCAGACGAACGTGTGCGGCCGGTATGGATCGTCGGCGGCGACAGGACGGCCCGCTTCATAGACGAAACGCCCCTCGGCGAGGAACGCGGGCACGTCGAGAAACAGAGACAGGCGCTCATGCAGCCAGTCCCCCATGGTCGGCCAGGGGTCCGGTCGCGAACGATCCAGGTCAGGTGTCCGCATCCACGCGGGGTCGAGCCCGAGTCGTTGCGGCAGGGGCGAACGGGGAGGCACTCCTCGATGGTACGTCACGGCGCTTCAACCGCATGCGGCTCGCGCCGCTGCGCCCAGGCCGCTGATTACCGGGCGAAAAGAATCGGCCGGAAGAATGCTGCGAGCTCGTCGGTCGCTGACAACGGAAGCACGTTGGCCACGTACTGGTCCGGGCGCACAACGACCACCGCCCCGCCCCGATCGATTCCGCGGAGGTCGAAGATGTCGTGGAGCGGGTCGGTCGCGTACACCTTTTCGTAGTCGATCAGCTCGAAAGGTCCGACCCGCGGCAGGAAGGTGTCGGGAACACGGGCGATGTCGATCGCGGTGTGGGCCTGCTGGTAGATCACCTTGACATCGAAGACGCTGTCGACGTCGGTGTCTTTTGGTGTGTGGACGAGAAGAGGCGAATCCGGAGAGGTCCTGAGCCACTCGGCCCAGTCGGCGACCCCGGAGGCCGCGCCGGCTGCGGCCGCGTCAGCGAAGGCATAGAGGCGCCACCGACCGTCTGCGCGATGGTGGTGGCCCAACTGGACCGGATTGGCGTCGGCGACCCGCACGACGGGGGCAGACTTGAATCGCTTGCCGAGAGGGAACCCGACAGCGAGTGCTTCGTGGGTCGCCTCGCCGATCACCATCGACCGCGCATACTGGGTCATGAAGCCTGCCGGGAATTCGGCGGTGCTTGTGTAGAAGGTCTCGAGCTCGGCCGGGTCGCTCAGCTCCTCAGGCTTGCGGGCCATGAGGGTCGACCACTCTTTGTCGAACTCGATGAGGTTCTTCGCGACAACCTGTCGTTCGGCCGAGTACGTACTGAGCAGGCTCTCGGGGCTGCGCCCATCGAGCACGTGCGCCAACTTCCAGCCCAGGTTGAATCCGTCCTGCATCGACACGTTCATCCCCTGGCCGGCCTTGGCGCTGTGCGTGTGGCAGGCGTCCCCCGTGATGAAGACCCTCGGCGTGCGGGAGCCGAGGTCTTCTGGAACCACGTCGTCGAACCGGTCGGTGAGCCGATGGGCGACCTCGTAGACGCTGTGCCAGGCGACGTTCTTCACGTCGAGCGTATACGGATGCAGAATGTCGTTCGCCTTCGCGATGATCTCCTCGATCGTCGTGCTGCGAATTGCGCCCTTGTTGTCGGCCGCAACCTCTCCGAGGTCGACGTACATGCGGAACAGGTAGCCACCCTCGCGAGGAATGTGCAGGATGCTCCCTGCTTCGGACTGGATGGCGCACTTCGTGCGGATGTCAGGAAAGTCCGTGACCGCGAGCACGTCCATCACTCCCCACGCGTGGAAAGCCTGGTCGCCAGCCATCGTGCAACCGATCGCGTGGCGCACACCGCTGCGCGCGCCGTCCGCACCGACGACATACTTCGCGTGAACGATTCGTCCCTCGCCTTCGAGCGCTCCGGTTGTGTGCGTAAGCCTGACAGTTACCGGATATTCGCCCTCGCCCACCTCGAGACCGAGGAACTCGTAGCCGTAATCCGGCTTCATTCGCGTGGGCGAGTTGGCCATCACGTCGGCGAAGTAATCGAGTACGCGGGCCTGGTTGACGATGAGGTGCGGGAACTCGCTGATCCCGGTCGGGTCATCGACTGCCCGAGCCGTGCGGATGATCCTCGTCGGGTCGGTGGGATCTGGTTTCCAGAATGCCATCTCCGTGATGCGATAAGCCTCGGCGATGATGCGTTCCGCAAATCCGAACGCCTGAAAGGTCTCGACGCTGCGCGCCTGGATGCCGTCGGCCTGGCCGATGGCGAGACGGCCGCCGCGTCGTTCGATGATGCGGGTTGTGATGCTGGGGAACTGCGAAAGCTGGGCTGCCGTGATCATTCCGGCGGGGCCGGTTCCGACGATGAGGACGTCCACCTTCTCGGGAAGCTCTTCGGGGCGGTTGAGGCCCACCCCTGCCGGCGCCTGCATCCTCGGGTCCGTGGACACATATCCGTGGTGGTGGAATTGCACGGCTTCCTCACTTCTTTGTGACGACTCGGGACGCCCGAGGTATTCGATAATAGAACGCATTGTTCTCATATCGCTCGTCGCATTCTATGACGGCCGATTGGGCGTCACAAGCCGACCGGGACACGCCTGCTCATCGGGCTGAAATTCATGCTCGCCCCGGAACGCGGCTGACGTCCCAACAACCCGGGCTGGACGCCGCTCCCGCTGCGCCCGACAATGGCTCCATGTGCAGCCGAATCAGTGGCAGCGGGACGACAACGTGGTCGTCGTGAGCGACGCAGGCCACGCACGCCCGATCCGCACCCCGGACCAGCGGCTGCGGGTGTTCGTGAGTTCTACGCTTCGCGAACTCGAACCCGAAAGGCGCGCAGCACGCGACGCGATCGAGAGGTTGCGGTTGGCGCCGGTCATGTTCGAACTCGGAGCGCGGCCACATCCTCCGCGGGACCTTTACCGGGCATACCTGGAACAGAGTGATGTCTTCGTCGGGCTCTACTGGCAGCAGTACGGATGGATCGCGCCGAACGAAACGATCTCGGGTCTCGAAGACGAGTACCGGCTCGCTCCCCTCGCGATGCCAAAGCTCATCTACCTCAAGCAGCCGGCGGACCGCCACGAGCGCCTCGACGGCCTCATCGCTCGTATTCGTGACGACGATACCGCCGCGTACAAGTCGTTTTCGAGCGCTGACGAGCTCGGTCAACTGATCGAGGCCGACCTTGCAACCCTGCTCGCCGAGCGGTTCGATGCGTCCCGTGCGTCGCCTGGCCCGAGCTCCACCGAGGACGCGACCTCCGGCCGATTGCCGGCATCCGTCACCCCGCTCGTGGGCCGGGAACACGATGTCTCCACGCTTCTCGCCTGGCTGGGTGGGGAAAGGCGGCTGATCACTCTTGCCGGACCTGGTGGCATCGGCAAGAGCCGGCTTGTGATCGAGGTCGCACGACTTGCCCAGAACCGTTTCGACAGGGTGACGTTCGTTGCGCTGGAACATGTGCGTGACGCCGAGGACGTGCTGCCGGCCATCGCTCGCGGGCTCGGAGTGCGGGAGGCCGAGAACCGCCCGGTGGCGGAGCTCATTGCCATCGCGCGTGCAGGGCGGCGCGACCTCCTCGTTCTCGACAACTTCGAGCAGATCCTCACGGCCGCCCCACTTCTCGTGTCACTTCTCACCGACATGCCCGGCGCGACCTGCCTTGTGACCAGCCGGGCGAGGCTACGGGTCCGCGGCGAGCACGTGTTCGACGTCGAGCCCCTGCGCGTGCTTGCGAAGCCGGCGACGGCCTCCCTTGCCGAAATTCTCGAGTCGCCATCGGTCCAGTTGTTCCGGGAACGCGCTGAGGCCGCTGACCCTCGGTTCCGGATGACTGCCGGCAATGCTGAGCACGTCGCGCTCATCTGCCGGGCGCTCGACGGCGTTCCGCTGGCGATCGAGCTTGCGGCTGCCCGCATCCGCGCCCTCACACCGGCGACGATGCTCGCGAAACTGGACCGGGTACTGCCGCTGCTCGTGACGGCCGCCCGCGACGTGCCGGAGCGCCAGCGCACGATCACGGCGACCGTGGAGTGGAGCATCCACCTGCTCAGTGCCGACGCGCAGATGCTGTTCACGCGACTCGGCGTCTTCGTCGGGGCCTTCAGTCTCGACGCCGTCGAGGCTGTCGCCAGCGAGGAACCGTGGGCGACAGATCTGCTCGGGATCCTGCTCGAACTCGTCGACAGCAGCCTCGTGCGGCAGCATGACGTCGAGGGCGTTCCGTTCTTCTCGATGCTCGCGCCCGTCCGCGAGGTTGCGACGGCGCGGTTCGCCAGCGATGAGGGTGCTCCCGACGCGCGTCGCAGACATGCTGAGCACTATATCCGCGTGGCCGGGGAGGCGGAGCCGCTCCTGGAGGGGGCGACCCAGCTGACCACCCTCACCAGGCTCGAGGCGGAACGGGACAATCTGCGTGCCGGATACCGGTACCTGATCGCCCTCGGCGACGTCGACACCGTCGCCGGCGCAGTGTGGAGCCTTCTTCTCTACTGGTGGATCCGCAACCTCCTGCCGGAGGCACGGGCGTGGATGGAGAACATCCTCGAGGCAGGCGTGCCGTTGGCGGACCGCACCCGTGCCATCGCGATCGCCTTCTCGTCCTGGGTCGCGTTGTCGCAACCGGGCACGGCAGTCGATCCCGGTCGCATCGACGAGAGTGTGAAACTGTTCCACGGCGTCGGCGACGATTTCGGTGAGGCCTGTGCACTCACGGTTCTCAGCATCGCTTATCTGTCGGCGTCGCCTCCCGACCTCGACCGTGCCGAAACAACGCAGCGGCGCGCCGTCGAGCTGGCGCGGGAGTCCCCCTCGTTCCGAGCACTCTTTCGCGGCGCACTGGGCAGTGTGCTACTGGTGCGCGGACGTGCCTCCGAGGCCCTCGCCATTTTTGACGAGGTCATCGACGACTCGGTGCGCCTCGGCGACCGATTCGTCGAAAGCATCACGCTGACGGATGCCGGCTGGGCGCGGCTCACACTCGGAGAAGCGCGACCCGACCTGTTCGTGAAGCATCTGAGGCTGTCGCTCGACATCGGCAATGAAGATGGCATCGGCTATGCCTTCGAGGGGCTGGCTGCGTGCGCCGCGCTGACCGGCGACGCCGGCCGCGCCGGCGTTTTCCTCGGCGCGGCCGAAACCGCCCGAAAGCGCACCGGCATGATCGAGCAACGGTCGTACGTGATCCTTCTCCGCCCGCTCATCGACCGGATGCTCGCGTCGGCCGACGCGGGGACGGACTTCGAGGCGGGACGTGCCCGGGGCCGCACGCTGTCGCGGCGGGAGGCGCTCGAACTGGCGCTGGGGCCGACACCCGCTATCTCCTCGTGAGGTCGGCACACACGCCGGGTCCTCATCGTATGAACGGAACGCCGTTCCGGCGCAGGCCGAAGTGGCGCCGCCACCAGGGGGGTCGCCGTGCGGGCGGAACGTCGGGTTCGGGCGTCGGCTCGGGCACGTTTCGTCCCGAGGTGAGCATCGCCACCAGTTCGTCGCGCGCCTCCCGGTATTGTGGCGTCGACAGGTAGTCGTTGTGGCGCGCGACCGCCCAGAGATACGAACGGGGTGACCGCTCAGTCGCCCTGCGGTCGATCGGGTTCTCATTGACGCCGTCGGTCTCGTTGCTCCAGAAGCCGGTCACCGGAAAACCCAGGTAGTCGGTTCGCCGCCAGAGGCTCCGCCACCGCGGTGCCACCGGGTCGTCCGCGTCGCTCAGATTTCCGCCGAGAAGTTCGACGACGGAGTCCGGATCGCCTTTCACATGGACCGGTAGCGCGGGCGGCCGGTTGTCGGCGATCACCTGCCGTCTCCATGGATCGGCGGCGAGCATCTGGGGCCCCTGGGTACCGCGCACTCCCAGAATGCGCGGGCCGAAAACCTCTGGGAAGAACCGGCTGAAGTAGGGGCGCAGTTGTACCCCATGAGTCAGCAGGGCGACGCGACCCAACTCGTCATTGTCTTCGTTTCCCTTCATCGCGAGGATCGCGCCCACGGCGATCGTCGCTCCCATCGAGTGCGCCGAGAGAATGACCCGTCCTTCGGCACCCCCCTCGTCCAGACCCGGCCCCATCCACCGTTTGATTCTCTTGGTCACCTCGGGAACGGCACGTTCCGCGTAACACGGCGGCGCGAACGGATGCCCCGCCCGGGGAAAGAAGCAGATGATGTCCCAGACGAGCGCGAGTGGCCTCTCGGTGGAGGTGACCGCGTTTGTCACAACCGCGGCGACCGCTCCGAGTGCGATGAGGCCGATGGCCCATCGGGAGACAGACAGGAGGGAGTCCCAGAACGGGGCCCCCGCGAGAAGACCGCCGAGGTAGGGGATGGCGAGCGGAACCAGCGCAACGGCGGTGAGGATGGCGAGAACCCGCAGGAGCGGCTCGCCCCGGTGAAGAAGACCCGCGACCCGGCGCGCGTCTGCAACCACTCGGAGACGTCCGCTTGGCCGCACCTCATTGGGAGGATAGTCCCTCTCGCGCACCACCTGGGGCGGTCGCTTTCCTGGTTCGGGGTTCGGAGGGGGTGGGACGGTTTCGTCGTTGGCAACCAGCCGGCTCGTTCCTCCGAGATCCTCGGATCCGGGCCCGGGAAGGCTGAAGGCCGGAAAGCGACGCAAGGCCGCACCCACGGTGAGCACGACCAAGACGAGAAAGACAATCAGCCCGACCACGAGCATTCCACCGAACAGCGCATGGAAGGGCGGAGCCTCGATCGCCTCGGGCGTCGGGACCTGCACCGATCCTGGCTCGTCGGGCTCCGGTGGATTGATGAGTCGCCAGCCGTCCTTCACCACAGGCTCGTCGGTGTCCGCCGTCAGCCAGGCGTGTGTGCCGAGCACGAACAGACTGGTGATGATGAGTGACGCGAGCAGCGCCAACAACAGCACCACTGCGGCGCCGTTTCCGTGCCACCCCGTGTGGCGGCGAGCTTCCCTCACTCGGGCATCCGTGAACGGCAGATACCCGATGACGATGGCCACCCCGACCAACCCCACTGAAGACCACGCGAGGAGCGAACGCCAGCCGCTGAGTTCTTCCGGGGCGAGTCCCCACAGAGCGGATGCCACACCGCAGGCGAATGCCAGCGGCAACACGAACCACGACACGGTGCGGCGTCGCCACCGGTATCCCCAGCTGAGGCTCGCCACCGCAATCAGAGCCCCACCGGCTGCAACGGCGGTCGGCGTGACGGTGAGGCCTCGGAGGCTGGCGGCGGCCTCGATATTTTCCTTCAAAACTGGCGTATGAAGGGCGAAGATCGCCCAGGCGATCCAGGCAACATAGGCCACAGCCGACAGCACAAGGATCGTCGTCGACCAGCCACGCTTGGAACGGGTGGACCAGCTCTTGCCGCTCAGCCCGGCTGCTGCCGTGATCACGGCGGCGCCGGCGAGCAGGGCGGCGGAGACGGCCAGTGCGATCATCGGCACCGGACCGGCTCCTGTGGCGTCGACACGTCCCAGGAGGATGTCAAAAAGATCGGCGCCTGGAACGGTGACCCGTCCTTCGCCGGAAGCGGAGTCGGTGAGGGCGTCCGCCGCGAGAAGGAGAAGGATGAGCGCGATGGCGGCAGCGAAGTGGGCGCGCTCAGACGTCTGCCCTACCCGCGAGCGATGCCAGAACCCGGCCGACGAGAGCAGCGCCGGTCGCGGAGGATCCGCCTCGCTCGCGTCTTCGTCCGTGGGCTCGTTCGGGGTCGTTGTGCGCTTAGCGTCGTCGTCGAACGACCTCTGCGGGTTGAACATTCCGCGGGCCCGCAGGCTGATCATGTAGATCAGCAGTGTCACCGCAATCGGAGCGATGCTGAAGAGTGCCGCTCGGGAGATCGGACTCCACTCCGACAGGAAGTCGAACCAACCCGGCAGTGCCGCACAGGCCTGGTGACGGAGTCTGCCGTTCTCGTCCTCGACAGCCTGGAAGCATTGGAGACCCATCAGGTGGACGAACACGGTGAGGAACCCCACGGTGTAGAACAGCGTCTGCAGGAGCGCGAAGACACGAATCAGTACCGCCCCATCGCCGCCCGCCCACCACTTGGGGTCCTCGTCGGTGCCTTTGATGTCGCGTCTCGCCCAGTAGGCGAGGTTGCAGAGGCCGAACGGGAGCACGAACAGCCACCCGACGTGCACGACCGCGCGGCCGATCAGGGCAAGGGCGGAACCGCCTGACCGGGCCTGGTTTCCCCAGGAGTATGCCTCTGCGACGGTTTCGACGCCGGCGGGAGGCTTCGCCCCTGGGGCGTAGAGCTTCGGCCTGATCCGCCAGAACGAGCCCTGGTCGTCACCGCCTTTGCGTTCGACCTCCTCGGTCGTCGTGCACAGCATCTCTGCCGGCGGCGAATTGGCGATTCCGTGGATCCGCAATTCGAGCACTCGCATGTTCGCCATCACGACAGGCCAATCTTGTCGAGGCCCCCTCGTGCTGGCGAGGATACTCCGCTTCAGAACGGCTGTCCACGCTCCAGACTTGCTGGTGCGAGAGGCACAGTTCAGGCGCGTACGCGCACATCCACCCAGACCAGGCGGTGGTCGCTGCTCGGGAACGGGAAGACGCCCGTCAGCCGCGAGAGCGGGTCAGCCTGAGTCGGCCAGAACACTCCGGAGTCGAGGACCCGAAGCTTGCGGGAGGGCAACACGTAGTCTGCCCGGAGGTTGCCGGGCGCGGTGTCGGCGAAATCGGCGGTGTCGTGACGCGGGTCTCCCTGGTGAGACGCGTTGGCACCGCCTTGCAGGGCTGACGCCTCAACGGCCCCCTCCGACGCCGGCAGTGGATCGACGATGCGCTTGTGATCGAGGAGCTGGTCGATGGCGACATCCACCGAGTCCCCGTCGAACGGGTCGGCGTTCTGATCGCCGACGATAACAAACGGCTGGCTCGGCCGCAGGCCGCGCTTCTTGCCGGCGTCATCGATGATGTATTTTGATTTTCCTGGCGTGACGTAGTCCGCCCAGAACCGGATCTCGTCGTGGTTGCGCTGGCCGTTGCGGTCCTCAGGCCCGTCGAACGTCGGCGGCGTCGGGTGCGAGGCGAGCACGTGAACAGTCTTCTTGCCGACCTGCACCGGAACATCCCAGTGTGATTTGCTCGACAGGCGCATGACCTCGAGCTCGTCGGGTGAGAACCAGTCGGCTGGTTCAGCGGTGGCTGGGTCGTCGGGCAGAAGTGCCCCTGGCATGTCTTTCCACAGGAAATTCTGGAAGGTCCGCACCTTCTCCGCCGCGATCGGGTACTTCGACAGAATGGCCATGCCGTACTGTCCATCGAACGCACCGAAGCCGAAGGCGTCGTCGCCGCCGCCGATGCTGCCATCGTTGTTGAGGTCGAACCCGCTCGGAATTCCCGTGTTCGACGGCGCAACAAACGCGTACGGGTAGTCGACCGGATCGGCCCCGCCTTGCCCGATCGAGAGGTAGTTGTCGCGGAACAGGTCGGCGGCGCGCTGGTTGGGCACATAGTCGAACTCGTTGAGCAGGATGATGTCGGGATTCGTGCGCTGGATGACCTCGGCGACGGTGCGCGCCTGCTGGTCTCCCGGTGAGCTGAGGTCCGCCTCCAGTTCGCCTGCGCTTGCCCGGTTCAGAGACAGGTTGTAGGTGGCGACGCGAAGTTCGATCGTTTTCTGTTTGTGCGGCTCGGCGGCGGCGGGGACAGCGCCGAGGCTCACGAGGAGTCCGCCCAGGACGGCGACGGCGGCGAATGGGCGTCTCGTGGACATGGTGCTCCTGACGGCGAACGGCTGGTGGTGCGGACGACGGTGGGTTCAACCTATGCCCCGCGGGTAACAACCGGAAGTACGTTCCGCAAACGGATGCCACGGCAAGCGCAAGCCCCTCGCCTGTATTCGCGGCGCTCCATACACTCGTCGGATGCTTCTCATCTTCGGTACCACGCTGCGCGACCGGGTTCTCGTCGTCGTCAGGTTCCTCTGCCAGTACTGCAACACGGACGCATCGCAGGACGTGATCGAGAGCGCGACGAAGGTCTCGCTCTTCTTCATTCCGCTGTTCACCGTCTCCCGGCGGTATTTCGTGATCTGCTCCCACTGCGGAGGCACGACCGCGCTGACGAAGGAACAGGCGACGAACGGCATCGAATGGGCGACCCGTCACCGCCAGATGACCTGAACACGGGCGATCTGAACGCTGGTCCGGGCGGGGTCGGCTCGACGGACTCCCGAAGCGCCACGGGTGCTGCGGGCGAGCGAAGGGCGGGCGCCAACCGGCGCCCGCCCTGTTTTACGGGTCGAAGCTCGACTCACTCACCGTCGACGAAGCGAGAGCGAGTCCTCGAGGCGGTGGTCATGCGTTTCGCTGATGGACGCGGCGCCCGAGCCGTTCCGCTGCGCGGCCTCGAGTGCTTCGGCTTCCTCTCCCCCGATCGCCTCCCCGCGTGCCACGAGGCCGGCCACATCCGAGAGCGGGATGCGCTTGAGGAAGAGCGAGAGCAGGAACGCGATCGCGATGAACGGAAGCAGGTACCAGAACACCGGCGCGAGCGCGTCGGCGTACGCCGTCACGACCCCGTCGCGGACCGCCTCCGGGAGCGATGCCAGAGTCTGGGGATCGAGAGTCGATGTCGCGGTTGCGGCAGCCGAGGGATCTGCGCCCGCTGTGGTGAAAACATCCGTCAGATTGTCGGTGAGGCGCGTGGTGAAGATGGTGCCGAAGACGGCGACGCCGAGTGAGGCCCCCACCTCGCGGAAGTAATTGTTCGTGCTCGTCGCCGTGCCGACCATCGAGGCGTCCACCGCATTCTGGGCGACGAGGACCACGACCTGCATGATCAGGCCGAGCCCGGCGCCGAAGACGAACAGGTAGATGCAGATCAGCCAGATCGGCGTCGACGCGGCCAGCGTGGTCATGGCGACCATGGCGGCACCGGTGACGATCGTGCCCACGATCGGGTATGCCTTGTACCGGCCGGTCTTCGAGATCGCGATGCCAGATCCGATGGACGTGAGCATGAGCCCGGCCATCATCGGGAGCATGAGGAGACCGGATGCCGCGGCGGACGTCCCCGAGGACATCTGCAGGAAGGTGGGCACGAACCCGATGGCGGCGAACATGCCCAGGCCGAGGGTGAGCCCGATGGCCGTGGCGTTGACGAAGACCGGGTTCCTGAACAGCGACAGCGGGATGATCGGATCCTGCGCCTTCGACTCGACGAGGACGAACAGCAGCGCTGCGACGACCATGCCGATACCGAACGCCCAGGTCTCGAGGGCGCCCCAGCCGTGGTCGGAGCTCCCGCCGAAGTCGGTGAAGAAGATGAGGCAGGTCGTGAACGCCGAGAGCAGGATCACGCCGAGCACGTCGACCGGCTGGGTTGCCTTTTTGTTCGGCAGCCTGAGGGTGAACCAGGCGATCGCGAAGGCGGCGATACCGACCGGGATGTTGATGTAGAACGCCCACTGCCAGGTGAGGTGGTCGACGAAGAAGCCGCCGAGCAGGGGTCCGCCCACGGCGGAGAGTCCGAAGACAGCGCCGAGGGGTCCGAGGTACTTGCCGCGCTCGGAGGCGGGCACGATGTCGGCGATGATCGCCTGCGAGAGGATCATCAGTCCGCCACCGCCGAGTCCCTGCACCGCACGCCACAGGACGAGCTGGGTGAAGTCACCGGCGAAGGCGCACCCGACGGAGGCGATCGTGAACAGCGCGATCGCGACGAGGAACAGCCGCCGGCGCCCGAGCACGTCACCGAACTTGCCGTAGACCGGCATCACGATCGTCGTCGCGAGGAGGTACGCGGTCGTAAGCCAGACCTGGTGCTCCACTCCGCCGAGCTGCCCCACGATAGTCGGCATGGCCGTGGAGACGATCGTCTGGTCGAGGCTCGACAGGAGCATGCCGGCGATGAGCGCAGCGAAAATGATCCAGATGCGGCGTTTGGTGAGGAGGATCGGCTCCTCGGTGGTGGTCGTCACAGGGTGGCCTTTCGAGGGGTTGTCGGTGGAGCCATGACGACGCGGAGGGCGGCGAGGTGGTTCCGGAGAGTCGACGAGAAGTCGTGGGTGCCGGCGGGGTCGAGGTAGTGCTCGCCGGCGTGCTTGAGAAGCGTGGACAGGATGCCGACGACTGCTTCGGCGCGGGGATCATCGGCTGGCACGTTCTCACGGGATGCCACCACGGCGACAGCCTGCCTCTCGCGTTCGCGGGTGGCGCCCATGAACCGCAGGAGCAAACGTGGCTCGCGTTCGATCGCCGCAATGAACTCGGCGTGACCGGCGTGGTCGTGACCCGTCGCCTCGAAGTGGCCGATGACGAGTTCGACGAGGTCGTCGATCACCACCGCCCAGCCGCGGGACCCTCGGGCGAGGAACGCTTCAGAGAACTTCTCAAGCTCTTCTCCCGGATCGACGCCGAGCACGGCATCCTCCTTGCTGGGGAAGTAGTTGAAGAAGGTCCGTCGTGAGACATCGACCTCATCGCAGACCTCTTCGACGGTGAAACCGCTGAGTCCCCGCTCCGCGGTCAGCCGACGCGCGACGGAGGTGAGGCGGGAGGCCGTCGCCAGCATCCGCTTCTCACGGCGATTTGTATTTGCACTATCGGGCATGGTGTGTATTTTTGCACTAATTGCGAGAGTGTGCAAACTTCCGGAGGCCCACCGGCGCGCCCTAGCATGGGATCCATGCACCGCTCACTGCCGAGAAGCACACCGTCCGCCCACAGTGTCGATGCGCGCGGTATTGCCGCCTTCGTCGACGCCGTCGAAGCAGCGCCGAACGTCGAGCCGCACAGCGTGATGCTCCTGCGGGACGGCCACGTGCTGGCCGAGGGCTGGTGGTCGCCGTACACCTCCGACCGGGTGCACCTGCTGTACTCGCTGAGCAAGACCTTCGCCACGACCGCAGTCGGCATCGCCGTCGATGAGGGCCTGATGTCGCTCGATGACACCGTTCTCAGCCATTTCCCTGAACTGGAGCGGGTGATAACCGACCCCCGCAGTCGACGCATACAAGTCCGGCACGTGCTGGCGATGGCGAGTGGACATCGTGAAGAAACACTGCAGCGGGCCCATGAGATCGACGGCAGCGACCTCGTGCGCGGCTTTCTCCTCCTGCCGCCGGACGAGGAGCCGGGAACGGTCTTCGCCTACAACCAGCCGTGCACGTATGCGCTCTCGCGTATCGTGCAGCGCGCTTCGGGTACGTCACTGACCGATTATCTGCGGCCTCGGCTGCTCGATCCGCTCGGGATCGACGATATCGGCTGGATCGCCGATGACGGCGGGCACGAGCTGGGCTTCAGCGGCCTGCACGCGCAGACCGAGGCGATTGCCGCGATCGGTCAGCTGTACCTGCAGAAAGGAGAGTGGGACGGACGGCAGGTGCTGCCCGCCGCATGGGTGGAGGAGGCGACCCGGTCGCACGTCGCGAACGGTGCGGACCCGGCATCCGACTGGGAGCAGGGCTACGGCTTCCAGTTCTGGATGGCGCGGCACGGCTACCGCGGCGACGGTGCCTTCGGCCAGCTCTGCGTCGTGCTGCCCGAGCACGGTGTCGTTCTGGCGATGACCGGCCAGTGCGACGATATGCAGGGAATCCTCGATCTCGCCTGGGAGCACCTCCTCCCGGCGTTCGGGGGAAAGGGTGGCTCGGGAGCGGGCGACGAAGCGGATGCCGCGCTCGCCGCACGACTGGCATCCCTCGCCCTGCCTCCTCTCGACGGTGCGCGGCCGGGCGGCGATATCGAATCAAGGCACTTCGTCCCTGCAGCGGACAACGCGCTCCCCCGGCTCAGTGGCATCGACCTCTCCCCTCTCGACGGGGGCGTGGCGCTCAGGCTCACCGAAGGGGACGATCGCCTCGATGTCCGAGCCGAGTTCGGCGGGTGGACAGTCCACGATGCGACCGCGGCGAGCGCGGGATGGGCGGACGCCGACGGTACGGCGCTCACCATCGATGTGATCTTCGTCGAAACCCCGCACCGGTTGCACCTGAGCTTCGACGTGGCGGGCGGCACCTTCGCGGCGCGTTGGGAGACGGAACCCATGCACCCGCTTCCTCTGCGTGCGATGCGTAAACCGGCCGCAGCTGATCCGATTCAGGTTTCTGACGCGGGCCATGACGCCATGAAGGCTTAGCCGGCACCGCCGGCCCGCCGAGGCGTCGCCGCCGTCAGGTGCTCGAGCTCCTCGAGGAGCGCCTGTCCATTGGCGTCGCGAGCCACCACCTCGCCCAGGCTCTCCGCGGCCCGACGGTAGGCGGGATCACCGAGTACCTCACCGACCGCCGCGGCGATCTTCGCCGCCTTCGAACGCCGTGACACGGTGATGCCCGCGCCTCGCGTGGTCACCCGCGTCGCGTTGTCGGCCTGGTCGCGGCCGTGGGGAAGGATCACAAGGGGCAGGCCTGCGGCGAGCGCCTTGATCACTGATCCGTGACCGCCGTGCGTGACAACCAGGGCGGCTTCCCGCAGAACCGCCTGATGAGGGGCGGATGCCGTGACGGTCACATTCGCGGGAGCCCTGATTTCGTCAGGCCGCACCGCAGGGCCTGTTGTCACCAGGCCCCGGACCGGTAGGGTGCCGAGCGCGTCAGCGATCCTCTGCATGCACGCCACATGGTTCTGGAACGTCGACGACATGGCGACAAGCACGAGGGGTTGATCCCCAGGCGGCGGGGTCCATGCTTCGTTTGCTGCCCATGCCGGGTCGTCGAGAATGGGCCCGACATAGCGGGCGTTGTCGGGGATCCTGGCCGGGAAGTCAAAGGACCATGACGTGAGGATGAGATGACGTCTCGCCCGCTTCAGCTGGTCCCACGTGGTCTCCACCGGTTCGAGGCTGTACACGGCCCGGAGCGCATTGATTCCCGCGAGGGTGTACCGGTCGAACAGCCGCCCGCTCGCGGCGAAGATCACCCGGTCGCGAAGTCGTCCGATCGGCCCGCGAGCAGGAGACATCCCCGTGCCGAACGGCGGCATGCCTTCCGCGGGGATCAGGTAGACATTCGCAATGAGCAGGTCGAACGGCACGGAACGGGCCTCTGCTGCGACCATCGCGCCGAGGGTCGCGAAGGATCCCAGCACGAGGTCCGGTCGCAACGCCTCGATCGCCGCCACCGTGTCTTCGGCCTGAGCGGGCGCGGGTCCCACCATCATGTGGTTCGCCATGCCGCGCGCGAGGCTCATCGGAGTCCGCAGTTCCCAGTCGCGGAACTCAGCCGTCGGTGGTGCCGACCAGGGGAGAAAGTCGCCACCCGCTGCGCGAACCTGGTCAACCAGCCGTGTGTCCGCGAGCACCGTGACCCGATGGCCCCGGCGCACGAGCCGACGGGCGACGCCGAGCTCAGGAGGAACGGTTCCGCCTGCATCGGCGAGCGCGAACAGGTAGCGCAGAGGTTCGGCGGCACGCTCGGTACCCTCCGGCGGCTCAATGCTGGTCATGCCCGACATGCTAGGCAGCGCCCCCACCGGCGGCAACGGGTCTGGTTACCCGGTTGATGGCGCGACAGGAGGAGTCCATTCTGGGGTGGAACACCACGCTGCAGCGAAGAACCAGCTGCGCACCACTCAGAAGCGCACCACTCAAAAGCGAAGGACGAGATCATGCCTCTCTATCTGTCGAAATTCAGTTACACCCCTGAAACCTGGGCGAGGTTGACCAAGAACCCCGAGGATCGCCGGAAGGCTGCGCAGGCGTACATCGAAGCGGTCGGCGGCAAACTGCACGGCTTCTGGTACGCCTTCGGGGAGCACGATGGCTACACCCTGTGGGAAGCTCCCGACAACACCTCCATGGCCGCCGTCGCCCTTGCGATCAACAGTGGCGGCGCCCTCAGCGAAATGGAAACGACCGTGCTGTTGACCGTCGACGAAGCTCTTGACGCTCTCGGCAAAGTCGGGCAGATCTCGTACCGGCCACCGGGCGCCTGACCGGCTTGGCGAGAGAGGTTCCCGTGTCGAGTTATCTGATGACCGAATTGAATGACCGGGTCGCCTTCGACCACCGGGGCGACGGCCCGCCCGTTGTCTTCGTCGCCGGTGCAGGACCGTGGCGAGAGATCGACGCAGGGACCACGCAGACGGCCGAGCTCCTCGCCGGGATGGGGCACAGCACCGTGGTCTACGACCGCGTCGGCCGTGGTGAAAGTGCCGCAACAGGCCCGATCACCGCGGAACGCGAGCTGGCCGCGATCGCCGCCCTTCTCGACGAGGTGGGCGGAAGCGGCGTCCTCTGCGGGCACTCATCAGGATGCTCCCTCTCGCTGCTCGCGGCGGCCCGCGGCCTCCCTGTCGCGGGACTCGCCCTCTGGGAGGCTCCCCTCTCCCCTCCGCACAGCGGTGCGAACGAGCTGGCCGATGAGTTGCGCGGCCTACTCGCCGCCGGTGACCTGGACCGTGCCCTGAGTCTCTACATGAGAGACATGCCACCGGAGCTTCTCGAGTTCGTCAAGGCGATCCCCGCCATGGTCGACCAGGCGGCCAGCTTGCAACCTGACGCCGATTCACTCGCCTGGGCGGAGTCCGGACCGCTGTCGGAACTTCTCGCGGACATCCGGATACCGGTCCTCGCGATGGTGGGAACGTCGAGCTACGACGAGGTGATGGTGCCGGCCGCCGAACTCATTGTTGCCGCGATCCCGGGGGCGGAGTGGAAACGGATGCCGGGTGCCGAGCACGAATGGGAGCCCGTTCCCATGGCCGCGCAACTCGCCGAATTCGCGTCGAGGGCGGCGCACTGACCGGGGTTCTCACGCCGCGGGTCATTCGGCTGGGGGCCGCCGCCTCTGTTGTTTGGTTTGTGAGCGCTGTTCCTTCGCTGCGAGGCGACGGCGTTGGGAGCCCCGTGAAGGCTTCGTCGGACGGCGGCGCGGGCCCTCGGGAGCGAGACCCGCGGCCACGATCGCGGCGAGTTTGCGCAGGGCGATCTCGCGGTTGCGCAGCTGCGAGCGCTCTTCGGAGGCGGTGACGGTGAGCACACCGGCGACGAGACGGCGGGCGAGACGGTCGACCAACAACTGGCGTTGGTCCTCGGAGAGCACCTGTGACTCCGCGACGCTCCACGACAGCTCGACGCGACTGTCGGAGGTGTTGACGTGCTGGCCGCCTGGCCCCGATGAACGCGAGAACCGCCAGCCGAGTTCGGATGCTGGAACCGTGAGCGCGGGCGACACTTCCAGATCCATGTAACAAGCGTTGCACGACCAGTCGGAAAGGAGGTACTGGCGGGGACTCCCACGATGGCCGACTCTGTTCTTGACTGGAGGCATCCGATTCATCAAGGAGAAACACATGGATTACCGCCTGTTGGGACGCACAGGAGTGGAAGTCAGTCCGCTCTGCCTGGGCACGATGATGTTCGGCGCCTGGGGCAACCAGGACGCGGACGATTCGATCCGGATCATCCACCACGCGCTGGATGCCGGCATCAACTTCGTCGACACCGCCGACGTCTACTCGGCCGGGGAGTCCGAGGAAATCGTCGGGAAGGCCCTGAAGAGGCGCCGCGACGACGTTGTGCTCGCCACCAAGTTCTTCATGCCGATGGGAAAGGGACCGAACCACGGCGGAGGCTCCCGGAGGTGGATCATGCAGGCGGTCGAGGACTCCCTCCGGCGGCTCGGCACCGATTACCTCGACCTCTACCAGGTGCACCGTCCGAACCCGGCGATGGATGTCGAGGAGACGCTCGGGGCACTCACCGACCTGGTGCTCCAGGGCAAAGTCCGTTACATCGGGTCGTCGTCCTATTCCGGCAGCCAGATCGTCGAAGCGCAGATCGCAGCGCGAGATCGCAACCTGGCCCGTTTCGTCACCGAGCAGCCCCCGTACTCGATCCTCGTTCGCGGCATCGAAGAGGACGTGCTTCCGACCATCCAGCGCTACGGCATGGGAACGCTCACTTACAGCCCGCTGGCCGGCGGATGGCTCTCCGGAAAGTGGCGCAAGGACACCGCCCCGACGCCCACGTCGTCGGCGCGCCCCAGCGCCCGTTTCGACATGACGAGCGCGGCGAACCAGCAGAAGCTCGAGGTTGTCGAAGCACTGGCCGAGGTCGCGGATGAGGCCGGAATCTCGCTGATCGAGCTGGCCGTTGCGTTCGTGATCAATCACCCGGGGGTCACCTCGGCCATCATCGGCCCGCGCACGAAAGAACAACTCGTGTCGCAGCTGCCGGCGGCGGATGTGACGCTGTCGGCCGACATCCTGGACCGCATCGACGAGGTGGTCTCCCCGGGTGTCACGCTAAACCCCGACGACAACAGCTACGGCGCCAACGAGCTGACCCCATCGGCGCGGCGCCGCTCATGACGAACAGCACGTTCACCCTGAACAACGGGGTCACAATGCCCGCCATCGGTCTGGGTGTCTTCCAGACTCCGCCCGCGACGAGGTCTTCCTCGAAACCAAGATCTGGATCAGCGACTACGGCTACGGCTACGTAGACTCGACTCGTGCTCTGACAGGAGGCTCGAGTGATTTCAACGACCGTTGACCCGACGACCGTTCCCGAGGTGATGGCCGAGCTGGCAGCACTCGAAGATCCCCGGGCGCGCGAGGTGAACGCCAGGCACGGCGACGACCACGGCGTCAACCTCGGCAAGCTGCGTGCGATCGCCAAACGCCTGAAGACGCAGCAGGACCTGGCACTCGACCTCTGGGCGACCGGTGACACCGCGGCGAGGCTGCTCTCGCTTCTGATCTGCCGGCCGAAGGCGTTCGAGCAGGGTGAGCTCGACCGGATGCTGCGCGAGGCACGGATTCCGAAGGTGCACGACTGGCTCGTGAACTATGTGGTGAAGAAGAGCCCGCACGCCGAGGCGCTGCGCCTGGCCTGGTTTTCTGATTCAGACCCCGTGGTCGCCAGCGCCGGCTGGGCATTGACCTCGGAACGCGTGGTGAAGAGCCCCGACGGCCTCGACCTGCCCGAGCTGCTCGACGTCATCGAAGCGGAGATGAAAGATGCCCCGGAACGGCTGCAATGGGCGATGAACCACTGCCTGGCACAGATCGGGATCGAGCACGCCGAGCTTCGTGCCCGTGCCATCGACATCGGTGAGCGACTCGAGGTGCTCAAGGATTACCCGACGCCGCCGAACTGCACCTCTCCGTTCGCGCCGATCTGGATCACCGAGCTGGTCCGCCGGCAGCAGGTTTCCTAGAACTCCGCCCGGACCGATCTGTCTGCGGGTTGGCTATCGAACGGCACGCGCCCCGACCGGTGTGCCAGCGGGTACGCGAAGTCGCTCGACGGCGTTCTGGATGGCGATCGCGGCTGCTCCGCGTGCCCAGGAGTCGAAACCCGATGTGTCCACATGCACCGCCACCCGAGTTGCTTCGGGGTCCCGGTCCTCCGCCATCGACGCGGCCGCGACGCCGCCGACGATCTCCCAGAGCGCAACGCCGTCACCCGTGAGAACGATTGCGTCGACCATCGCGATGTTTGCGATCATCACCAGCATGCGGCCAAGCGAGCGCCCCGCCGCGTTCGTGACTGCGGCGGCTACCGGATGCCCCGAACGGGCAAGGTCGAGCACTTCGTCATAGTCAACGTCGCTCCCCAGCGCCATGGAGACCTGGGCTTCGATGCTCGGAATGGAGAGCATCGCCGTCGAGCAACCGCGATGCCCCTGTGCGCACAGGGGGCCACTCCCATCCAGCGGCAGATGGCCGCCGAGGCCCAGACCGGAATCGACAGTGCTCACGACCTGATCATGCATGACGAGCCCGTACCCGACTCCAGCGCCGATCGTCACGACGGCGAACGCCGAAGCCCCCCGAACCGCGCCGAACCAGTGTTCCGCGGTCGTCAGAGCGACCACGTCGTTGTCCACCGCGACAGGCAGGCGGAGCTTCTCTTCGAGCAGGTCGGCGAGGGGAACATCCCGCCAGCCGAGGAACGGCGCGCGCGTCACAACCCGCTGGCCAGAGACGTTGCCGCCGACAGAGACGCCGACGAAGTCCACGTCGACGCCCGGCCCGCACAGCTCGGCCACGAGTGCGGCAATCGTCCTCACGACCGTCGGAACGGCGTGATCGTCGAACGGTCGCTCGGCACGCGCAACGGCGGTGGCGCGCAAATCCGTGAGGACAGCAACCGCAGCATCACCCGTGACCTTGACGCCGATGAAACGATGCGCGTCAACGCGCACATCGAGCGGTCGGGTCGGACGACCAGGCCCTCCTGCGATCTCCGCCGCCTCGACGAACAGGCCGCGTTCGAGAAAGGGTTTGCTCAGCCGAGTGAGGCTGGCCGGCGACAGGCGGAGCCGACGTCCCAGATCCGAGCGGGAAATAGGCCCGTGAATGATCACTTCGCGCGCCAGCTCGCGCGCGGTGTCACTCGCCTCGCTGTCCGACAGGCTCGGCATCAGGCCTCCTCGTTCGTTTTTTCCATCCTGACATAAACCGCGACGAAAACAGCCATGGTTTGTCGATCTGATCCACGAAACCCGCGCGTGCGTGGCACGAGGCGCCATTCTTTGAACGTATTGACATCTATTTATTTTTGACGTAGAAATAACTCATGCAACGCCGCAACGACGTCATCCACCTCCGCAACGGGGGCACCAGTGTCGTCCTCGACACCCGACGCGGGCCACTGCCGTCCATCGTGTTCTGGGGCGCCGATCTCGGCGACCTCAGCCAAAGCGAAGCGGATTCCCTCGGCGTCGCCGCACGACCACAGCGGGTATCCGGAGGACTCGACGAGCCCGCCCCCCTCACCCTGATACCTCAGGAATCGTCTGGGTGGCTTGGCACACCGGGCCTCTCCGGGCACCGCGCAGGACGGTTCTTTTCGACCCGGCTCGCGACCCAGGCAATCGACCTGGACGAGGAATCCGCAACCCTGGTCATCGAAGCGACCGATCCGGATGCCGGACTTGCCGCGACGGTCACCCTCGAGGTGACCGCGGCAGGGCTTCTGCGTCAGCGGATCGCGCTGGAGAACCGTTCGGGCGAGCCGTATTCCCTGGTGTCTCTCGCCCCGACCTTTCCCCTGCCGCACGACGTCGCCGAACTTCTTGACACGACAGGCCGTCACCTGCGGGAACGTTCGCCGCAGCGCCACACGTTCACCATAGGCACGCACCTCCGGGAGAGCCGTCGGGGGCGCCCCGGTTCTGACGCCAGCCTCCTCCTCGCGGCCGGGCGGCCTGGTTTCGGGTTCGAGCGCGGGCTCGTCTACGCCGTGCACACGGCGTGGAGCGGCAACCACCGGCTGCTTGCTGAACGGACGCCGACGGCCGACTCGTTCCTCAGCGCCGGCGAACTGCTGGTCAACGGCGAGATGGTACTCGCGCAGGGCGAGACCTACACGACCCCGTGGGCGATCGGCTCCTGGGGAGACGGACTCAACGAACTGTCGCGTCGCTTCCACGACGAATTGCGATCCCGCCCGCACCACCCGACGCGCCCACGCCCGGTGACCCTCAACACATGGGAGGCCGTGTACTTCGACCAGGATCTCGACAAGCTCCGTGCTCTCGCGGAGCGCGCCGCCCGGGTCGGCGTCGAACGCTTCGTTCTCGACGACGGCTGGTTTCTCGGCCGCCGCGACGACACGGCGGGACTCGGAGACTGGTTCATCGACCCCGCGGTGTGGCCGTCGGGGCTGACGCCGCTGATCGATGCCGTGCGGGGTCTCGGCATGGAGTTCGGACTCTGGGTCGAGCCGGAGATGATCAACCTCGACAGCGACCTTGCCCGCCAGCACCCGGACTGGATCCTGCGCGGCCGCGTGGACCTGCCCGTCTCGGCCCGCCAGCAGCACGTGCTCGACCTCGCGCACCCCGACGCCTGGCAGTACATCTTCGAGCGGCTCGACGCGCTCCTTCTCGACAACGACATCGCCTACCTCAAATGGGACCACAACCGCGATTTGCTCGAGGCAGGCGCGGCCGACACCGGCAAGCCACGAGCGCACGAGAACACTCTTGCCCTCTACCGCCTGCTGTCCACACTGAAAAGCCGCCACCCGGATCTCGAAATCGAGTCGTGTGCGTCCGGCGGCGCACGGGTCGACCTCGGAATCCTCGAGCACACCGATCGCATCTGGACGAGCGACACGCTCGACCCGATCGAACGCCTGCAGATCCAGCGGTACACCGGCCTGCTCGTCCCCGCAGAGATCATGGGGGCGCACCTCACCAGCCCCAAGGTGCATTCAACGGGGCGGGCGGTGTCGCTCGATCTCAGTGCCGGCGTCGCCCTGTTCGGGCACCTCGGTATCGAGTGGGACCTCACCGACCTCGATGAGGGCGGCCTCGACGCGGTTCGGCGCTGGGTCGACATTCACAAGCGGCACCGGCGGACGATCCACTCCGGCGTGCTGGTGAACGGTGACACGGCGGATGCGACGACAGACGTTCGCGGTGTCGTCGCCGCCGACGGGGCATCCGCCCTCTTCACCTTCACGCAGGTCTCGACCAGCGTGACGTACCCGCCCGGACGCTTCACCCTGCCAGGGCTGGCCCCCGCCCGCCGCTACGACGTGCGGATTGCTGCCGGCAGCGTCAGCGCGGGACCGGGCCAGTCGCCGCTCCCCTGGGCCGAGCAGCCGATCCGGCTGACCGGTCGCCAACTCGGCACGGTGGGTCTGCAGGCCCCGGTGCTTTATCCCGCCCAGCTCATCCTTCTCGAGTTGTCGGCATCAGAACCCAACGAACCGCACTAACCACACGCGGTTCACATCCCCATGCGCAAGGAGGCACATCATGGATAACAGCGACACCCCTCGAGATCAGTACAGAAGAAGGCGCTCTCGCCGACTGGGTCTTGCGGCGTCCGCGGCGGTCGCCGCGCTTTTGCTCTCCGGTTGCACCGGCCAGGGCGACAGCGACGTCGTCACCCTGGACTTCTTCCAGTTCAAGGGAGAAGCCCTCGAGGACTTCACCCAGATCATCGAGGACTTCGAGGCGGAGAACCCCGACATCAGGGTCGTGCAGAACCAGGTCGCAGACGCCGACACCACCATCCGTACGCGCCTCGTGAAGGACGACGTTCCTGACGTCATCACCCTGAACGGCAACGGTGGCCTCGGGCAGCTCATGCGTGCCGGCGTCTTCCACGACTTCAGCGGCGATCCGCTGCTCGACCGGATCAACCCGGCGGTGCAGGACATCCTCGCGGACATCGGTTTCGCCGAAGGCGAGGTGAACGCGCTCGGCTATGTGAACAACGCGAACGGCGTCATCTACAACCGGGAGATCTTCGAGGAGCAGGGTCTCGAAGTGCCCGAAACCTGGGACGAGTTCATCGCCGTCTGCGATTCGCTGGAGGCGGCGGGAATCACCCCGTTCTTTGGCACTCTCGCCGACAGCTGGACGGCCTTGCCGTCGTTCAACGCCCTCGGGGCATATCCGTCGCAGGGCGACTTCTGGGATGAGATGCGGGCTGAGGGCGAGAACGTCGGCCCGAACTCGTCGGTGTCGTTCGAGAAGGACTTCCAGGAGGTCCTCGAACAGCAAGCCGAACTCTTCTCCTATGCTCAGGATGGTTACCGCGGTCGCACCTATGACGATGGAAACGCTGCCTTCGCGAATGGTGACGTGGCAATGCTCATGCAGGGCATCTGGGCGATCAACCCGATCAAGGGCATCAACCCCGACATCGACGCCGCCATCTTCCCCTACCCTGCCGCCGAGAACCCGGACGATCGGCTGCTCGTTTCGGGCGTCGATGTCACAGTTCTCATCGGCAAAGACACCCCTCACTTCGACGAGGCCAAACGCTTCGTGGACTACCTGTTCGAGGCCCAGGTGCAAGGAGAATTCGCCGCCTCCCAGCGCATGGTGCCGTCGCTCACTGATGCACAGATCAGTGACGATCCGGCTGTGCAGTCGGTGAAGCCCTACTTCGACGAGAAGAAGATCACCGGTTTCATCGATCACCAGGTACCGCCGAGCATCCCGCTCGCGGCCATCATCCAGCAGTTCCTTTTTGACGGAGACGCGGATGCCGCGCTCGCAACGCTCGACAACGAGTGGAGCAAAGTAGCCCGTCGAACGATCCAAACCGGAGAGTGACATGTCGACGACGACAACAGAAACAGAGGCGGTTCTGATCGCCGGATCGCGACGCGGTTCAGGCCCACGGCCTCCCGCCGTCCGCGTCGAAGGGCGGGCAGCTCCCGCGTTCTACTGGATGGTATGGCCGGCGCTCATTTTGTTCGCCTTTTTCCACACCGTCCCGGTGCTCGTGGGCATCTTCTTCAGTTTCACGAACTATCCCGGGTTCGGCGAATGGGATTTCGTCGGCTTTTCGAATTACCTGAACCTGTTCCGGGACGACCGGGTACTCGCAGCGTATGGCTTCACGTTCGGGTTTGCGATCGCCGCGACCATCCTGACAAACGTCATCTCTCTCGCGATCGCGCTGGGTTTGAACGCGAAGATCGTGGCGCGCAACGCCTTCCGGGGCGCCTACTTCGTGCCTTACGTGCTCGCAGTTCTCGTCGTCGGGTACGTGTTCCAGTTCCTGTTCTCGAACTCGCTGCCGAAAATCCTGCCCAACATTCCGATCGTGGCTGACAACATGCTGTCGAACCCTCAATGGGCGTGGCTCCCGATCGTCGTCCTCGCGGTGTGGCAGGCAAGCGCGTTCGCGATCATCATCTACCTGTCGGGGCTTCAGACGATCCCCCAGGAACTGTACGAGGCGGCGTCGCTCGACGGGGCGAAGGCATGGCGACAGTTCCGCTCGATCACGTTCCCCCTCATCGGGGCGTTCTTCACGATCAACATGGTGTTGAGCCTGAAGGGCTTCATGCAGGTCTTCGACCACGTCATGGCGCTCACGAATGGCGGCCCCGGCACGGCCACCGAATCAATCTCGGTGCTCATCTACAAGGGCGGCTTCACGGGTGGCGAGTTCGCCTACCAGAGCGCCAACGCGGTCATCTTCGTGATTGTGATCATGATCGTTTCATTCCTTCAGTTCCGAGTGTTGCAGCGCAGAGAGGCGGACTTCTAATGACTACCGCAACGAATACGACAGCGCAGACAACGGCGCTCGTCGAGACCGAGGGGCCACGCCCCCGTCGTCGGTTCCGCCAGGCGGATGACGATACCCGCAAGATCAACTGGTGGGCGACCGCGTTCATTGCGGTGTGCTCGCTGACCGTACTCATCCCGCTCTATCTGGCGGTGATGGTCGCGTTGAAGACTCCGGACCAGATCGTGACGGGCACCGGGTTCGAATGGCCGGCACCGTTCGACTGGGCCAACTTCGCCGAAGCCTGGACCCGAACAAACTTTCCGCAGGCCCTCCTGAACACGGCTCTCATCACCGTGGGCGCGGTGGCTTTGACGTTGGTGAGCAACTCCATCGTGTCGTACGCCATCGCCCGGAACATCCACCGGCGGTTCTTCAAGAGTGCCTTCTTCTACCTGCTCGCCGCCATGTTCATCCCTTTCCCGATTATCATGCTTCCCATCGTCAAGCAGACGTCCCTCCTGGGTCTCGACAACCAGGTCGGAATGATCATCATCTACACGGTGTTCGGGCTCTCGCTCAACGTGTTCATCTATACGGCCTACATCCGGACCATTCCGATTGAACTGGAAGAAGCAGCCCGGGTCGACGGAGCAAGCACCTGGAGGGTGTTCTGGTCGGTGATCTTCCCGCTCCTCGCGCCGATGAATGCCACCGTCGGCATCCTCACCTGCGTCTGGGCGTGGAACGACTTCCTCATGCCGCTCGTCATCCTGAGCGATCCTGAAGATCGCACGCTGCAACTCGCGCAGTTCGTGTTCCAGGGCCAGTTCAACACGGACTACACCGTGGCGTTCGCGTCGTACCTCATGGCGATGGCTCCGCTCCTGCTTGTCTATGTGTTCTCGCAGCGCTGGGTCATCTCAGGAGTCACGCGAGGTTCGATCAAGTAACGACGCCGAAGAGCCCCGGCCCGCGAGAACGTTCTTGCGGGTTCGGGGCTTCTTCGTGCGAAGGAGACCACCTGCAGCGAGGGTCATAGTCCGATACTGATGGGGAACGTGGCAACCCACAGGAGGGCGCCGACGAGAACCGCGAAACCGGCACCGAGCATGACGAGCCGGAGCCTCCGGCTGCCCATCTTCGTGCTGATTCCGGCGAAGAACAGGACGACGGCATACAGGACAACTGTGAGGACATAGTTGCTTGCGATTTGAAGGTCGCGTCGGACTTCCTCTGCGGACTTCTCGGCGTCATCGTCGAGCTGTATCGCCTTGTTCTTCGCTTCGACGTGGTACTCCGACATGGCAAATGGGGTCTCCGGTGCGTCCGAAGCGGTGAACGGCTCGGTCTCCATCCATGCGTCGAATGCCCGCGCGAATTCAGGACGGAAGCGGTCAAGATAGAACGTGGCAAGTTTGGAATCGCCGCTCTGGTCGGCGTCGGCCCACGCGATGAACGTGGCGACGTCGATCTCGGTCTGAGCTTCAGCCAGGCTGGACGCGCGAGCAGCCTCGATGCGGATGGCATTGGTACGACTGGTCGCCTGGGCCTGCTCGCCATGCCATCGCGTCGCCTGGTAGCTGCTCCACGACGTGGCAACGGCCGCCACGACCAGGAGAAACGTCACGAAAAGCTCGAGGCGGTCGCGGTTGGCAGAGCCCTGGTCAGCGCGCGATGCCATTGCTGTCACAGGGTGGGTTCAGGTCCAACCCGACGAAATCGAGTTCGGCGTCGATGATTCGAATCGTGCGCTCCATGGCTGTTGGACGGAGTTGCCCAACACCCGCTGCATGCGGATTGTCGAAGAAGACGAGAAGCACAAGCAGCGCAGTGATGATCAGCGTGACGCTTCCCATCAGCATGCCCTGGGTCACGGCGCCTTCCTCCGGATCGGCGAAAAACAGCATGTAGACGAGGATGACGACGAAGATTGTGAAGAGCGCGATCCACAACGGCAACGGAACGAGCCCCTCGGCCGAGTGGATTCGGTCGAGCCGCGCCTGTTCGCGTTCCCCCGTTTGCTCCATCCATCGGTCATAGGCCGACTGCTCGGCGGGGGTCTGCGGGTCCGCTGCCTTTATCGTCAGGTACATCTCCCCACCCCACGGGTTGATGGATTCACTCAATTGCCCGCGCTCGAGGGCGGCCCACTGCGGCCCGATGACCGATCGCGCATAACAGACGAGCTGGCCCGTGAGATCCTCGGCCGTGCCGGCCGGCAGGAACTGAGCAGTCTCCAACTGCTGTGCGACGATCGCAGCCTCGGCCTCTGCTCCGGCGCGCGACTCATCGTACGACTGAAAGGCGATGACGATGATGAAACCCAGGAGCACTGAGAATCCGGTGGCCAGCACGCCGAACACGCCAGACGCCCGGTCGCCGTCGCTGAAATAGCTTCCCGCCGGAGCACGTCTGCGTACCAGCAGCATCGCCGTGATCATCACGGCCGTGACCGCGATGATGGCGGCGAAGCCGATGACCAGGTTCATCTCGTCCTCCCTTCGGCGCGGAAAATGTGCTCCCCATGGTCCACGCCGCCGCTCGCCGACGTGTCCCCCCATCGGGATGAAAAGCGTGACACCACAAACACTTGACGTGACACCATCGTGGTGTCACGATGGTGACATGGAACTCGGACAGTACGTGAGCGACCTGCAACGCCAGCTGGTCGACGCCGCAGAGAACGGCTCGGACGACACCCGCGCCGTCGCCGAGCGGCTGGCCGCCGGGCTCGACGCCGCGACGCGGCTCGTCCTGCTCGACGCCCTGTCGGCTGCGGCGGGCGAGATCACCCGCGACCTCGCCCCGGGCGCGGTCGACCTGCGCCTGCGCGGTCGCGAGGTCGAGTTCGTCGTCACCCAGCCGGGTACCGAAGCCGACGGCGACGACCGGCCTACGGCATCCGTCGACCTCGACGATGCCAGCACCTCGCGCACGACACTCCGGCTGCCCGACGCCCTGAAGGCGCGGGTCGACGAGGCTGCGGCCGCTGACGGCCTGTCCGTCAACACCTGGCTGGTCCGCGCCGTGGCTGCGGCGCTCCAGCCGAAACAACGACGGTCCGCGCAGCGCACGCTCCGCACCGGCGACAACTTCGCGGGCTGGGCGCGCTAACCGCCCAGCTCACACCATCCACAGCCCCGCGACGCCGCGGGGTCGGACGAACACGCCCACAGAAGGGAAAGCGCCAGCATGCCCACTTTCACCACCCCCTCCCCCATCGACCTCGCCATCAGCCTGCCGGTCGGATCGATCGACGTTCTCGCCGGTGACCGGAATGACACGGTCGTGACGGTGTCGCCCACCAACCCGGCGAAGGCCGTCGATCGCCGCGGTGCAGAGGAGACGCGGGTCGATTTCGACGGCCAGCGGCTTACCATCACCGGCCCGAAACCCCGGATCAGCTGGATCGGCCCGACCGAATCGGTCGACCTCAGGGTGGAACTGCCTGCGGGATCCCGGCTCACGGCGGAGAGTTCCGTCGGCAGCCTCCGCGCCGTCGGCCGCCTCGGGGCCACCCGCATCAAGGCCTCCACCGGCGCCATCGATGTCGAGGCCACCGGCGACCTGTGGCTGCGGGCCGGACACGGCACCGCCACCGTGGGCGTGGCCGACGGTGCGGTGGAGATCACGGCCGACCATGGGCAGATCCGGATCGGAACGGTCACCGGGGACGCCGCCCTCAAATCGTCGTATGGAAGCATCCGGATCGACGAGTGCGGCGGCGACCTCGAGGCCAAACTCTCCTACGGTGATCTCGAGGTCACGAAAGCGCTTGCCTCCGTCACGGCGAAGACAGCGTACGGCAGCATCCAGGTGCGCGAGGTCTCGAGCGGGTCCATCCAGCTCGAGAGCGGCTTCGGCGGGATCAGCATCGGCGTGCGACCGGGCACCCCCGCCTGGCTGGACCTGTCGTCGAGGGAGGGGCGCGTGCGCAACGAACTCGACGGCGACCGGGCCCCCGAAGCCGCCGAACAGACGGTGGCGGTCCGTGCGCGTACGTCGTACGGCGATATCACCATTTCTCACGCCCGATGACGTCGGGCACCGAACAGAAGGGAACGACAGACATGAACACTCCAGCCATCGATGTCCGGGGGCTTCGAAAGTCTTACGGCGATAAGGTCGTGCTCGACGGCGTGAATTTCTCCGTCGCCGCCGGCACCGTCACCGCCCTGCTCGGCCCGAACGGCGCAGGCAAAACCACCACGGTGCACATTCTGAGCACCCTCGTGCGGCCCGACAGCGGCGCAGCGTTCGTGAACGGATGCGACGTCGTGCGCGAGCCGGACGGTGTGCGCGCCGGAATCGGCCTCACCGGCCAGTTCTCGGCGGTCGACGGCCTGCTCACCGGCGAGGAGAACCTCCTCCTGATGGCCCGGCTGCGCCATCTCGGACCGAAACGCTCCAAAACCCGGGTGGCCGAGCTGCTTGAGCAGTTCGACCTCGTTGAAGCTGCTCGCAAACCGCTCGCCACCTACTCCGGCGGGATGCAGCGCCGCCTCGACCTGGCGATGACCCTCGTCGCCACTCCCCGCGTGATCTTCCTCGACGAGCCGACAACGGGCCTGGACCCGCGCAGCCGCCACACCATGTGGGACATCGTGCGCGAACTCGTCGCGGAGGGCACGACGGTTCTGCTCACGACCCAGCACCTTGACGAGGCAGACGAACTCGCACACCGCATCGCGGTGCTCGACGGTGGCCGCATCGTCGCCGACGGCACGCCGGACCAGCTCAAGCGGCTCGTCCCCGGCGGGCACATCCAGCTTCGATTCGCCGATCCCGGAAGCCTCGAGGCGGCGAGCCGCCTCCTCGACGAGTCCGACCGGGACGAAGCCGGGCTCGCTCTCTCCGTGCCGAGCGACGGAGGGGTCGGAACGCTTCGAAACGTCCTCGGCCGCCTCGACGAGGCCAACCTCGAGGTCGACGACCTCAGCATTCACACTCCCGACCTCGACGACGTGTTCTTCGCCCTCACGGGGAAGAAAGAGGAGTCGGGTCGGGTCGAATCGAAAGGAACGCAGTCATGACCACCCTCACCCGGGCGCGCCCAACGCCGGGTGCCAGAAGACAATCGCACGTTGTCGCCGATTCGATGACGATGCTCCGCCGCAATCTGCTGCACATCGTGCGCTACCCGGGTCTGACGATCTTCACCATCGGTGGGCCTGTGGTGTTCCTGCTGTTGTTCGTCGTCGTCCTCGGCGGCACGCTCGGGGCCGGCCTGCCCGGCGTGGACCCGGCGGGCGGCCGGGAGGCGTACCTCGCGTATGTGATGCCGGGCATCCTTCTGATCACCATCGCCGGAACCGCCGGGGGTGCGGCGACAACGGTCTCGATGGACATGACCGAAGGAATCACCGCCCGGTTCCGGTCGATGGCGATCTCGAGGGCGGCGGTGCTGGCCGGGCATGTGCTCGGCAACACCATCCAGGCGATCCTCGCGGTCGCACTTGTGCTCGGCGTCGGCTGGCTGATCGGGTTCCGCCCGACAGCCGGCCCGATGGAATGGCTCGCGGCTGCCGGCCTCATCACGTTCATCTCGTACGCGATCAGCTGGCTCGGTGTGGCAATGGGCATGCAGGCGAAGTCCGTCGAGACGGCGAGCAACCTGCCGCTGCTGCTCGTTCTGCTGCCGATGCTCGGCAGCGGCTTCGTGCCCACCGAGTCGATGCCGGAGTGGCTGCAGTGGTTCGCTGAGTACCAACCCTTCACGCCGTTCATCGAGGCGCTTCGGGGGTTGCTGCTCGGAACCCCGCTCAATGGGTACCCCGCACTCGCCATCGGCTGGTGCATCGTGATCACGATCATCGGGTACGTCTGGTCGATGGTGATCTATGAGCGCAAGTCGGTGCGCTGAGCCCACACCATGCGTCGGGGGGGGGGGGGGGGGGGGGCCCCCCCCCCCCCCCGCCCCCCCGCCCCCCCCCCCCCGCCCCCCCCCCCCCCCGGGGGGGGGGGGTGTGTTATATTGGGGGTTTGTTTGGGCCCCGGGCGGGGGCGGGGTGGG